>JAPLFX010000142.1 GCA_026390445.1 Pseudomonadota bacterium | reverse complement strand
GGGCGCGACAGACTGTGTCAACCCAAGAGACCACAAAGCGCTGATTCAAGAGATCCTCATTGGCATGACCGATGGGGGCGTCGACTATTCATTTGAATGTGTCGGTAATGTTGATGTCATGCGCGCGGCTTTGGAATGCTGTCACAAGGGCTGGGGTGAATCGACGATCATCGGTGTTGCGGGCGCCGGACAGGAGATTCACACCCGACCTTTTCAGCTTGTAACCGGGCGTGTGTGGCGCGGCTCCGCTTTTGGTGGCGTCAAAGGCCGTAGCGAATTGCCGGGCTACGTTGAGCGCTACCTCAAAGGCGAGATCAAAGTGGACGAGTATGTCACCCATGAAATGCCGCTGTCTGATATCAATAGGGCGTTTGATCTGATGCATGATGGCAAAAGCGTACGCTCCATCGTGCAGTTTTAGTTGCGAACCTTCACAGGAGTATTACGATGTCTTCAGTCACTAAGTTTCTTCAAATGACGTTGTCATGGGGCCTACTCGGCGCCGTTCTCATGACCTTAATCGCCCCGACGGTGAGCCGATTGTTGATTAGTGCGCCGATTAGCTTTGGCACAAACTGCGAGCCAGCCGCCAACTGGTCGATGCAGGCCTTGATCAAATCCCAGACGATCGGTCTTATCCTGGGCGTCCTTGTCGGCGGCGGACTGACCGTCTATCTGAAGGCCAAAAATGGCAAAGGTCCAACGCGAGCTGTGCCGAAGGGCGCCTAGAATTCTCCAAACGACCAGGGGGCGACCAATCGCCCGTCCCAAATCCCAATCAGGTTGAAATCAGAAGGCGACTGGCGAGGTATACCTCTGAGCCAATCGCCTTCTGTTCTCTATCGCACGCTCTAACAGCAGACTTTTCAGGAAGAATGGTGGAGGTAAACGGTCTCGAACCGATGACCTTCGCAATGCCATTGCGACGCTCTACCAACTGAGCTATACCCCCAAGAACCCGAAACGTCGGAAGTATATGCCTCCTGAAGTGGCGGCATGTCAACATCAATTGCTCCTCGCCTGAGGCCAAGATGACGCAAAATCAATTTCAGCAGCCGAATTCGCCGATTTCTACCGGTTCTCGCCATCCATGGGTGATCGCGGGTTTGGTTTTAGCGGCCCTCGGCATTGCATTAAGCATCTATTCGACGTTTCATCACCTCCAGGTCCATGCCGCTGGCCACACCGATGCAGGATGCAATATCAATGCGACCTTCTCCTGTGATGAGACGGCGCTTAGTAAATACAGCGAGGTCCTAGGCATTCCTCTCGGGGTCTTGGGTATGAGTTACTTTGCGGCGGTGGCCTTGCTGCTGCTGGTCGCTTTAGCCGGTCACAAAGCTGCTGCGGAGCACCTGCATGGCTACAGCGTCCTGGTGATCATTGGGGTTTTGACCTCAGTCGGGCTCGGAGGGATTGGTTTTTTCGCCCTTGGGACCTATTGCCTTGTCTGCATCGGCGTCTATGTCGTGACGTTTTTGCAGCTCGGGGTCCTTGTTGCTGGTCGCCACGAGCTAGTCCCACCAGGCATCACCAGTAAATCGGCCTTCAATGGGCTGACGACGGCCGGAGTAGCCTGCGGCATCGTCATCGCTGGTTACAATTTCCTAAAACCTGCGCATCAACCCGAACATCTCGATGTGCCACAGTCGGCGACCAGCTTTAAGACGGCAGACTTGAGGCTGGCACCCAAAGCCGAGGATATCCCGCTCAGCAAGTCGGCCTACGCCGGTCTTGGCGAGGATTATCGCAAGGGCGGCGACGGCTCCCCCGTGGTGGTTCAGGAGTTCGCCGACTTCCAGTGCCCTGCCTGTCGGGCACTGTCCAAAGACACCGAGCAGCTGCACAAGGAATTCGGCGATCGAGTACTCTTTGTCTTTCGCAATTACGCTCTGGACAACTCTTGTAACAGCGCCATCCAGCAGAAAATGCACGAATTTTCATGCAAGGCGGCAGTGATGGCGCGTTGTGCCGGCCAGTACGGGAAATTCTGGGCCTATCATGACCTGGTCTATGGCAATCAAACGGATATCAATAACCTTCGCCTGAAGGAGTGGGCTCAGAAGATTGGCCTAACTTCGGATCAGATCGAAGCGTGTTGGACCAACAAGGATCTGCTACTTAAAATTCAAGACGACATCGCCATTGGTAACCGACTTGGCCTAGATTCCACTCCGACCATCTATATCAACGGGCGCAAGGTCGTCGGGGGCCATGCAATCGACGATCTGCGTTCAGACATCAACGACGCCCTGCGCTGATGCGGGGGTACCTATAATATCACGGTCGCCATATACTAGAGTTTCAAGATGCCCATTGCCGTTCAGTTTGAGCACGACTATCAGCACAAGCTGATGAGCCAATCCTTTCCTGAGCCGACCCATTTAGCTACCAAGGCCGACGTACAGGCATGGCGAAGCGCCTGGATGGGCGCTTTGAGTTCGTGGCATTCGCCCTATAAAGTGCTTGTGGATTGCCGCAACTTGGAGCTTGGCAACGCTCCCGAGGTGCGTCAGGCCCTAGACCTTATGGTCAAGTTTTTTCATGGTTTCTTCCTGCGCAAGATCGTTGGATTTGGGACCGGGGAGGGTCGCGGCTATGACCAGCTCCCGTTTCCTGTTCTTGCCAGCGCCGAAGATGCGGCCCTGGACCTCGGCGTGCGGACACCGAAAGATCGGGCACCGAGCGACTTCCGATCGACTATCCAACTGCAAAATCATTTTCAACAGCATGTCATTGAACTCAACTTCTCTGAACCTGTAGTCCTGGTGACCAAGGAGCAGCTGCAGATCCTGCGTTCCAAGTTGATGAACAATCTGATGCAGTGGCACTCCAAATGGAGTTTGATCATCGACTGCACCAACCTTGAAGTGGCGCCCGAAGCTAGCGCCGACCTCGCGAAGCTGCTCACCGTACTCAAGGGCTTTTTTATGAAAAAGGCGATCGGCTATAGCCCGAAAGGGCCTAAGGAGGCCTATCCCTTTGAGGTCTTTCGCGCCAGGCACCGGGCAGCCGCGGCCTTGGAGGCAGAGGGCGCATTTTCTGGCGATGCCGCTGACTGCAAGTCGCGCAAGGCTTGAAGTCGTCCCATGTTGCACTGGCCTTTACTGGCTAAGGTCGGTATGATTTTGTTCTGTATCCCCAGACTCACCCTGCACGCAGGTCGAGTTCGCGAGTCGGGGCCAATGAAAGCAGCTTCAGGTTGAGGTAAGGCCACGTGTTACC
>JAPLFX010000170.1 GCA_026390445.1 Pseudomonadota bacterium | reverse complement strand
CCAGTGCTTGCGATCATCGCTTGCAATTGGGCGAGATAGGCGCTGCTGGAGTGATCATCGATCACTGTCAACAAACAGCAACTGATCTGCGGCATCGGGAGCACCCTGGTGATGGCCTGAAGCAACGATGCGAAGCAGCGTAGAGCCACCTCCTCAGCATCGACACCTATTGTGGACCGCAGTGTGAGTGGGTCTCCGTGGTGGTCACAGGAGCGAAATAGGATATCCAGTTGCATCGGTCACTCCTAGCTGGGCAGGACTAAGCTGCGTCAGGTTTAAGCGAAAGCGCTTAGTTCAACCTTCTCCAAAGATGGCCAGTAGGGCGGATACACCGGATGAAAGTTTTTCAGTTGGGTGTAGTTGTCCAAGGTCACTGCGTCCCAAAGCCGGAGGTAGTTGTCGACGTCAAAGTCTGGTGAATGGGCCCAATTGCGCAGCTTAAGTTCAAGATCGGTGCGACTGCGTCCCCAAGCCTGATGCAGGATCACAAGGGGGGATTTGATGTGCGGTTGATCGGCACGGCGCGAGGCGACGTATTGGTCGCGCAGCTTGGTACCGATGGGGATAAAGGCGTCTGGCTCCTCGATCAACAGATATTGATCACCAAATTGCTTGAAGATCGTCACCCAGCGCCCCATGATCCCGGTGTCCTCCGGCACCTGCTTGATCCACTCGGCGAACTCGTCTGGATTGAGCAGGAATTCGTCGGCATCGATTTGAATGACCCAGTTGCCTGGCTTACAGGCTTGAGCCAGCACGCGTCGCTCGTACTGATCATTTTCCATGGGGTGAGGCAGCGGGTGAAAATCGTCTTCGATCAGGCGGATCTTGTGTGCGACATCAAGAGCTGCGAGGCCACGGTGAAACTCGGCGGCATCAAAGGGAAACGGTCGCTGCGAAAACGAGATGCGGTCTTTATCTAGGCCCAGGATAATTTCGTCGGCGATGTCGTAGTAGCTGCTGATCGTGCGTAGGGCGTAGCGATAGTCATAAGCAATCAGGGTCACGAAGCTTAGCATCGATGCGTCCTCTCCTGAGGCGGCTGATTTGGTCGAGGTCTGAGCTCTACTTTGGCGGAAATCCTGTCGGATTTCAACTGGTCAGCACGACGCATGCGCGGGCTTCGGCTCAAAAATCCGCATAGAGATGGGCGACAGCCAAGGTGTCGAACAGGTGACGCGTGCCTGACTCATAGCGGCGCCAGATCTCAAACTGCAGAAACGGGATCGGATGAAAATCAATAAAAACGCTGCGGCGCAGGCTATCGCGGGAGGCGTCGTGGAGCTCTTCAAAGACCGCCCCACCCATAAAGCCGGTAAGGCCCGTGAATGCGGCCGTGTACTCGCTGATCTCGGAAGATGGCCAGACGTTTAGGTCGGGCGAATGCCAGGAGGCTTGGGCCTGGGGGTTGTTTAGGGCTGTGACGCTGCGCCAATTGCGCTCCGCCATCAGCACAAATGGGCCAGGCTTAAGACCTGCACCGAGTGCGCGCATGCCGATCTTGGCCTTTTCGGATTGGGTCTGCCAGGCACTGCCATTGACATGCCAACCATAGCTGACGCCGCGCATGCCGCCGTGGGCCGAGGTGCCGACCTGACGGTCTTCGCGTAAGGCGTAGGGGTCGCCGTGCATATAGGAGGCGCGCATAAAGGGCACATTGGGCGTCCCACCGACCTCGACCGCGTCGGTCAAGGCGAACTGGCCAAGGCCAATGCGCTCGCGGATCCATAGGGAATGATTGGGACGGCGCAGCCCGTACATCGGTTCGCCGCGGTAGGCGCGCACATAGGTGTCCATCGGTAAGTTGTCGATCATCAACGCAAACTTCTCCTGCATCCGGCGATGGTCGCCGCGCACGGCACGGAAGCTTTGATCGCCAACTCGACCAAACAGCATGGCTTGATAGATCAAATTGACGTAGCTGACAAAGGGGCGAACCCTCAGCGTCAGCTCAGAACTCATCGGATAGGTGCGTTGTTGGTCGTGGTCGAGTTGCTGCTGGATCACCCGGCCATCATAGTGGATATCAAAACGGCTATCATCTTGGAGGGGGTCGATGGGCTTAAAGAAATTGACCGATGATAGCTGGTCCTGCGCGTAGTAATAGCCCCATTGATTGCGCGGGCCGGCACCGGCGGGGTCGATATGGCAGCCCTGGCAATCCAGAGTGCAGCGACGATCGAGGACCGGGCGTTGGCCCCGACCAGGTAGGTGGCAGCCACCGCAGTTATTGGCCTCGCGCAGGGCGATCAGCGGAGTTGCGTGCGCCAACCTGCTCTGGCCAAGGCATAGCATCAAGGCGCTCACGACCCAGGCGCATGCCCAGGTTGTTACGGCCCGAGTTGGTAGTGGTAGCCCTTGGTTCGTGATAGACTCGCTAAAAACGAAGTGAATTTCCATGCACCAGAGTAACACTTTAGCTCGTCTCACGCCAATCTTGGCGCTTTTGATGGCAGCCTTCTTTTGCGGCATGCAAGCGGCATGCAGTCGCAAGGAGGCGCCGCCGCGGACCGCACAACTTTCGACCCTGCGCTTGCACACCCGGGTGATCCAAAAGATTTCTCACGCCGACCCGGCTGCAGCGGCCACCCGCTACTGTGCCTATTGCCACGGTGTGGCGCTGCAGGGTGGAGCACACTTTGAACCGTCGTGTTTCACCTGTCACGGCATCCACTGGCAGGAGCAAAGCGGTGACCTGACACGGGCACCAAGCGATCATACGATCGATCACAAGGGGTATATGCATAAGCCAGGCTTGTTTAGCCCCAACACAAACTGCAACCTATGCCACGGCGCTGACTTAAACGGGGCGGTCGTCGCTGGATCTGGAGCTCCGGCCTGTCAGCTCTGCCACACCGCCCTTTGGCTGGAGCGGACGCCTCCCGCTGGCTAACGATCGTCCAGCTAAGCGACAACGCCGATGCTCGACTGAGTCGAGGCATCGGCGCTTTGCCCACCGCTCGACGGCCGAGCGATGGTCTTGTTTTGGGTCGCCAATTAGTACTTGGTGTCGGTAGGTTTGGCGGCCTTACGTGCTTGCAATGCGTTGTTGATATCATGCTCAACATTGCGCAGGACATCGCACATATTCGCCGACTTCTCCGCAGGGAAGACGTTGCACGAGGCGAGAGCCGCGGCATACGTGCTGTTGTCCTCGGGCTTGTCCACATAGTTTAGAACTGTCGTCGGCGTCGCCGTGCAGCCGGTGTCGTCGATGGTCGTCATGTCCGGTGCGGTCGGCGCCGTGGCTTTTAGGATCAAGTCCGTGGTGAAGTCTATCGAGGCGATGTTGGTCAAATAGGTCGAGCTGGTGACCGTCGTGTACTGTGGGGTCTGGGTGTTGTCGAAGGCAAAGCCAATGCTGTGATCATTGGTGTTGGAGATAGCGACACCCCCGACCGTTCCGGCCATGGTCAGGATGCTGCGGCCAGCACCTTGAGCTATCGCCAGATCGCTGGTCCCAGTGCCCGAGTATTGGACATCCAGGACGGATTTGTCGGACCTCGTCGCGGCATTGCCCTTGCCGTCGGTGCCGGTTTCGGAGTTAAAAAACGTCGCCTTCAGTTCATCAGCAGTGATGGTCAGTGCACCTTGCTCTGTCGTGGTCAACTGGCCAAATCCACCTGCGGCAGCGTAACCGACACTGCGCGCTTTGCTGGTATCGGCGACGGCGCCGCCCGCGCCGTCGGACACGACGTAGCCTTTGAGGGAAAACAATGCATTTGGCTTGGCGCCTTTGTCATCGATCGCCCCATTCACCGTACTGGTGAAGCTCAAGATGCCTGTGGCGTTATTGACATCGATGATGTTTTGCCGGAAGGGCTTCTTGCTACTGCTGAGACAGGTTGAATACACTGCATGATAGCCGTTTGGATTGGTGGTGCTACCGGTAATTTTAACCATCTCATAGTGTGGTTGGTTCTTGTCGGTCAGGCCAATCTGCAGGATTTTATCGGTGGAAATTGGTACGAAGATTTTGGTGAGATCGGAAATCGCATCACCTGACACCACTTTGTAGACTTTGTCACCGACTGCGCCGGCTGCTTTCAAGAGGCATAGCGGCGCTGTATCTTGGCGTAGGCGTTGGATGATGTGAGCTGAATGCTCCATGACGCCGCACTTGGCTTCGGCATCGAAGAACTTCGTTGCGTGGGTTTTCATCGTGTCCCAGTCCGAACTACTTTTAGCTGTGGCGATGGCGGTAGATAGAGTGCTGACATCATCGGTCAAGTACTTTGCCAGGCTGGCGGCGATATCGGTGAATTTCGGCGGGGTGCCGGTGACTAGGCTGTAACCATCGCCTCGATCTTGCAGAGCCAAGAAGTCGTCTAAGGAGGCAGATTTTGATTTGAGAAAGGTATCCGCGTCAGGAACTAGAGCCAAATTTGACACTGCAACAATCGAACCCGCTGCGGCCGTGGTGGATGTTGTCGTGGTTCCCCCTGCTGCAGTCGCGGTGTCGGTCGACGAAGATTTTTTCTTGCCGCAGCTAGCGGCGCTGATACTGGCCACAATGGTTAGCCCGGTGATGACTTTGAGTTTCATGTTCGCTCCTGCGGTGTTCAATCACAATGCGTGACTCAGTACAGCTCCTATATTCGGAGGTCACGCCAAGAACTTTAGGCACTAAAATAGTTGCTATATAGTTACCGGTTGTTACCGTCGATGTTTGAGGCAGATGGCAGCTGGTCTAAAGTTTAACGGCTTGCCGCAGCCGCTGTGGCAGCCCACGCAACAACATGAATGTGCGACTTATATAGGCCCTCTTAGCGTATGGGACGCGCTGCGCCGGGTAGATCCCGTGGTGGCTCGACGCTAGGAAGCTAGCGAAGCAGGCGATCGCGGCGTATGGCAGAATCGAGCTACCAAACAGCTCCATCGCCATGATCGTGCAGGTGATTGGAGTGTTGGCCGCGCCGGCGAATACCGCCACCAGTCCTAGCGCGCTGAGTAGTTCTAGGGGGACAGGCAAGAACGTCGACAAGGCATTGCCCAGGGTGGCGCCGATAAAAAGTAGGGGCGTTACTTCGCCACCTTTAAAGCCAAAGCCCAAGGTCAAAGCAGTCATGACCAGCTTGCCAAACCAATCGTAAGCATGCACTGGAAGACGAAGCGATTCAGAGATGATGGGCACGCCAAGACCGCTGTAGCGACCTAACTCTGGCAGGGCTAGGTAGAGCAGTAACAGGAGAAGTCCGCCGAACGCGGCCCGCCGCGGTAACGACGGCAGCCACGCTTTACTATAGTGGCTGATCTGCTCGCTGAGGCCGCCAAAAAGGCGAGCGGCACAGCCAAAGACCAGTCCCGATGCGGCAATGGACATCAGGGCGAGCCAGTCCCATCCTGGCAGCGGCGGTGCTTGGTAGACGGTGTGCTGAATGCCTAAACTTAGAGTCGTATGATGAGCCACGCAGGCTGCGACCGCGCACTGAATGAGGACCGACGCTTGAAGACGGCCAACTGCCAGAACTTCTAGGCCGAAGATCATGCCGGCGAAAGGAACGCCGAACACCGAGCCAAACCCCGCGCTCATGCCAGCCATGAGCAAGACTGCCCGACCTTCACGAGCAAACTGGAAGACTTTGCCCCATTGGTCGGCGAGCGAGGCTCCCATTTGCACCGCGGTCCCTTCGCGTCCGGCTGAACCGCCGCAAAGGTGGGTGATCAGTGTCCCGATCAGCACCAGGGGGGCCATACGCCATGGGATGGTCGCCGTTGGCTCATGAAACTGATCGATGATCAGGTTGTTACCAGCCTCAACCTCGCGGCCGAATCGGTGGTAAAGAAAGCCGGCGGCAAAGCCGCCAAGCGGGAGCCCATAGATAAGCCAGGGATGGCTGAGTCGTAGCGCGGTGGCGAAGTCGAGGCTGATGAGGAAGCAGGCGGAAGCGACTCCAGCACATACGCCGATGACGGCCGCGAGGCCAATCCAACGCAGGTAGAAGTAAAAAACACCAGTAAGATGCGTCGGGCGCATGCTAGGTCTCATTCAAAAGAGAAGCGGAATTTCAAGTTGACCTTCGAATCGCCTTCGATCTCGCCGGGGGTCGTCTGCGTCGGTTGTTGGTCTTTGGCGTGGGAAATTTCGCGGACCCCTGAGACGGCGATGCTTTCGTTGACATTATATTCAAGCGACACCTCGCTGGTCACCTGGTCGGTGCGCAGCACGAAGTCGATATTGTCACCGAGGTCGACAGGAAGATTGATTCGCGGCACGGGGCTGCCGTCGGGGGCTGGGTGGGTATCGAAGTAGACGCTGCGCACGACGCTTTGCCCAGAGGATTCCAGGAGCTTTTCCATTGGCTCTTCAAATTGTCCGAGGATCAAGTTGGCGGCCTCCGAAGTTGCAGCATTTTGTGAGTCCTGGCCTTGGACGCGCGCTTCTTCGGGTAGCTTACCGCTCGACAGTAGGACCAGAATATCTAACTTGCTAATCGGCGTTCCGGTTTCGCGCGTTGGTGGGTCGATGGAAAACTCTACGGTTGGGTCCGATGCACGACCATTTACCGCAATATAGACTCGGTAGGTATCGACCTCGCTGAGTGCCAAGATATCTAGGCTCGGATCGGGTTTGATCGGATCGTCAAAGGTCACCAGGCCACGGGTGATATTAAATTCTTGCTTGTAGATGAACTTACCTTTGTTCACCTCGATCTGGCCAGAAACTATCGGTGCGATGTCGGTACCCTTGATATGTAGATCTGATGACAATTTCGCTTGGAGATTGCGGTTATGGATGTTGATGCTTTTACTAGCTGATACATTTAGATCCAAAGTGACGATGGGTTTTTCTTGAATCAATGCCGAGCCAATCGACTTTTGCCGCAGAGCGTTGATAATCTCGTCACGGATATCGACCTCGCGCGTCGAGCGGGCTCGGTTGATGACGACGTCTCCAGCGACCTTAAGCGGGAGTCCCTGTCCCGAGATGACAAGATTGCCGCTCATCTGTGTTTCAAAGCTTTTGAGAAAGGCGACGGGAAAGATCAGCGTCGCATCATTCAGGTTTAAGTCGAGGTGGGACTCATCCGATGCAGCGCTCGCCACGTTCAAGCTGCCTGAGGCGTGGAGACTGCCGGTCCCTTTGTCGGCACCAAACCGATCGATGATGATATGGCCGTCACGGTAGATGACATTTAGGCTGATATTGCGAAAAGCGGGACGGATGTCGGCAATGCCGATGCTCAGTGGCTTCCATCCTGCGGCGGTCTGGGCCGTGGGCTTTAGGTCGCTGATCACGACCTGTGGCCGGGGATCGCTGGTTGGCCCAAGCAGCTCACCGTTGATGGAGATTTTGCCTTCAGCCGTCTCGACTTCACGAAAGAACTCCTTGGCTAGATTAATGTCCAACACACTAGCAAACTTAAAGCCAAGGCGTTCAGGTGGGTGGCTATCACTAGTCGTCAAGCCTAGTTGCAGATCTGCGCCGCTGAGAAGCAGTCCATGATTATCTTCGAAGTGCCATCCGGTACTGGTAAATAGCAACTTTGTCGGTTTGTCTTGGCGCAGCGCCAAGGTCTTGGTCTGGGCTCCGATATTCTGCACATAGTTGGCGCGCAAATCCTTAATGTTGAGCTCACCCTGAGCATGCCACCAATCGGCAAAGGTTCCGTGCAGGCGCCAATCGCCAGACAAATACAGGTAATTGCGTGGGTCGCTGCTAAAATAGGTTGTGCCTAGCAGTCGCAGGTCCATGCGATTGCAACTGAAATACCAGTCAAAGGGGACGCCGCGTTGCAGCAGATCAAGCGATAGGCGTCCCTCCAAAGCATTGCCACCCTGGTCTAGCACTAGATCCACGTGCTGCCCATGAATGAAACCTCGGCCATTGATATTGGCCATGCCGCTTCCAAGCACACTGATTTGGTTTAAGCTGGTGGTAAACGTACCTTGAATATCCTCCACGGTACCGGATAAGTCACCCTGTGCTTCGATCTCGCCGCGGATGCTGCTCGCCGCTAGGATTTGGCCAGCAAAGGGCAAGGAGGACAAGTTGTCGATGGGTTCTTCTTGCGCACCATTCTTGGCAACTGGTGGCGGTGCCATGGTCTGGAAGCTAAGGTTAAAGCGGTCCTTAGCGCCTAGTCCTAGGTTGACCCAGGTGTTGTTGGCAGCAGGACCGTGGCCGGCAATGCGTTCATGGTTGAACTTGGCTTTCAGGTTCAATAGATCGAGGCTTAGCACGATGCTTGGGGAACTCCAGCCGTGCGCATCGGATTTGATCATGCCGTCGGCGCTATCGAATAGGGTCTCTTCACCCAGCGTTGCATCTTTGAGAGTAAAGTTCAGGTGTGCGTTGGTGGAGGCCAAGGGCTTGGCTATTAGGCCATTAAAGTCACCGTTGGCTTTGGCTATGGAGAAGCTAAAATCTTGCTCAAGGCCAGCCGCCTTGACCACGCTTTGGACGGTATCACTAGTGACGTCTAGGGCCATGAGGGTGCTGCTTAGCGGGTAACCGTAGACGCCTAGGTCGATTTGTCCATGACTTGCTTCCAGCATGCCGCCTGCTTCGGGTTTGATGTGGATATGATCCCATTTAACCGTCAGGGCATCGACCTGTGTTTGCGCCTCGACCTCGCCCAGTGGAATCCGCAGCACCGCGACCTTACTTGCGCTGGTCTTAGAGTCAACAAGCACGTGGTTCAGCGGGCCATGGATGAAGGATTCGGAGGCGGCTGTGCCTGCCAGCGGGACCCGCACGAAATATTCGCCAAGCGCTAGGTCTAAGGCGGTGGATTTGACGCGCACATTGATCGCGGCTGAATCGCCAAAAGTGATGCCGCCCGAGACGGTTGCGGGTGAAGCATGGCTGCCGTCAATGGCGGCACAGACGGCTGTCGATCCAGTAAAGTCCACCTGCGTGGAGGTTACTTCAATGGCCAGGTGCGTTTGGCAAACCGGTGACTTGGGGTAAGCAGCCACTGGTGGTCCCAAGGCCGGGATCACCACATTTGCGGCGCGAGCATTGGCGCTTACATGAATGGTCAGCGGGAAGCCTGTGCCGTGCACTCTCAGATCAGGACTATCCAAGGTGAGGTCGGCGTCCTTATTGGTGACGCCCAGGGCCTCGAATAAATCGACGAGGTGCAGTCCAGAGGGCTTACCGTGAAAGTCAAAATTGATGGCGTCGTCAATTTTAATCTCGCCGTACAGCTTGCCGACGTTTTTCCCATCGACGATGAAGTCGATGCGCGGCAGTCGCACCGACTTGTCATCGATTTCGAACTCGGCCTTGCTGTCAAATAAGCCAAAGCCACCGAGTACGGCGCCTTGCACCTGCCCCTGGCCATTCACCTTGAAACTGGCTTTGCCGCTTTCAGTGAACGGAATTTCGGCGGTGACCGCAACTGTGCCGGTCACTGGTCCGTACGTATCAGCGATATCGAGAAACGAACCAAGCAAAGTAAAATCACCCTCAATCTTACTCTGCAAAGCGACAGTGATGCCGGATATCTCGCTGTTTGCGGTGGCGGGGAGTAGATCGATGTGGCCACTACCGTCGGTATTCAGGCGCTCACCTTTGGCCTGGATTTGGTGGATACTCAAGCGCCGGTCGACCAGGTCGCCGTGCAATTCGACAGCGGTGCTCTCTAAAAATGATACGGCGCCGACGCTGGCGTCGATACTTTTGATACCGAGCTCTATGCCGATGTGGCGCCAGTTTTTATAGGTGATTTCGGCATCGAGCCCGACCAGTGACAAGGTGTTAAGGCTGCTGCGTTCGGGGATCTTGAAGTTCGGCAGTTCGGCAAATACTTGGCCGTTCTTAATCACGAGGCGATCGATTGGCAGGTCAAAGCTGGGCGGCCAGGTTGCTGGTTTCGTTGCTTCCCTCGTGACGGTCTGCGCCTCTTTGAGAAAGCCAGGAAAGTTCCACGGTGGAGGCCAGACTAACGATAAATCATTGAGGTCAAGACTGGATAATCTAGCCTTTCCCATCAGAAGGGACCAAATAGAGATCTTCGCTCTGACCTGTGCCACCGTCAGGAGGGGTTGGGCCTGCTGCAGTGCTGGCGCTACCGCCAGGCCATAAAGATCCAAGCCAGGCGGGATCAACTGGACCTTGATGGCCTTAAAGTCCAGTGACAGGTTGGTGTCCTGCTTGAGCTTGTCATTGATGGCGATTCGTATCAATTGATGGGTATAGGGATTGTCAACCAATAGATTGGCCGCGAAGGCGGCCATGGCGCAGCTCACGAGGATGATGACAAGAATTTTGAGTCTCGACTGCATAGGCGACCAAAGCCTTAGGACCGATTGCGGCCTGGCTCAGATTTGAACAGAGAAGTGAGTTTGATGCCAGAGTCGATCGGTTTTGTGGCTCCGGCTGCTTCCGCATCGTGGCTTTTAGGGTCATGCGGATGGCTGCCGAAAGGACCGCCATCCGTCGGTTGGACTTGGCTGATGGGCATTGTTAACCAAGACGGGGTACCTAAGTTGGTTTGCTGCTTTGCCAGGTCAATCTCTGTGCCGGAAGAAACCTCGGTCCGGGCATCGCCCAGTGCCTTGCCACTAGGCTTGTCAGCGGGCTTGTCATCTAGCTTGTCGCCATAGATCTGTGCGGCGGCGGCCTGGACCACGGTGCGATTGATCATGCGGACGTCCATGAAGGCGGCCTCGATCAGGCAACTTTCAGCAAGATGATCGATGGAGGCCGCGATGCCACTCGAGAGGTCAAAGATGAGTGCGACCGCGTCGCTGTCAAACGTTGCGGCAACGCCCGCATGACGTAGCCGGTGATCGATATAGTCTGCCGTTTCCGTACGGGTCATCGGATGGATTTCCAAGGTAAAGGCGACACGCGTGCTGAGCTCTGGAATACTGAGAATGAGCTGTTTGAGACGCTGATCGCCGGCAAGTAGGAAGGTCACGCAAGAGCCCGCTAAGGCCTGGAGGTTAAGATAGGCGCTGATCTCGCCGCATGACTCGGGCGTGACTAGGCGATGCGCGGCATCAATGGTTACTAATAAGCTGAGGTGTTCAGCGATCAATTCGTCGAATGCGGCAGCCGTTCGCCGCATCGCTGGAGTCAGGTCGTTGCCGCTTCCGACCGCTGGGACGACCACGCCCATAAACTCAGCTAAGCGCGACGTGAGCCAACCCATGGTCGTTTCATCGCGCACCAGTGTCGTGAGCAAAACCTCATGCTTGGCGACTTCCAGCGTGTCGTAGATCCACTTGAGCACGGTGCTCTTGCCCGTTCCGCTTGGTCCGACCACGAGGATGAGCCCATTTGGCTGACTGCATTGGAGCAGGAGGCGCTCTAGCTTTGGCCGCATCGCAGTGCTATAAAAGAGCTCATTAGGCGCTAATTCACGGCGAAAGATCGCGGTTTTAGACTGCCAAAATGTCAGATAGTCAGTCACCTATCTCCTGTCAGCTGGCAATCACGGTAGGGGGCAAGGCAGGACCTGCCGCCGCTGCAGCGCCCTGTACGTCAGCCGCTTGCCAGCCTGCGTGGAGTTTCTTGAAATGGCCGCCGTTTGTCGTCAGCACGCGTTCGGCTTCTCCCTCACGACCTTCAGCGTAGATCAACCGGCCAAGAAAACTCAGCGTCATCTCATCGATATCGCCGCGCTTCAGCACAAGGTTGAGCGATTGGATGGCATCGTCTAGCTGGCCAAGCATCAGCGCCGACTGTACCAGATCCGGCACCATGGCCATGGATTGGCTAAAGGCGGTCCGGGCGCCTAGCAGTAGCTTGTGTGCCAGTTTAGGCATTGCGGCATGCAAATACAGATCGGCCAATGCGAGGATGGTACCAAGTTCGCGTGGGGAGCGCTTTAGCGAAGTGAGTAGAACTTTCTCGGCCTCCTTTAGCTTTTGCGAACGGCGCAAGTACATCGCGATCGCTTGGGCGCAGATTGAGTGCACTTCGGGTACCTGCATGAGTCGAGCCAAGGCCATGACTGCCTTGGTTTCTTCGCCTCGCAAGTACAGGTAATTGGTTCGGCGGAGGGATACATACGGCTCTTTTTCCCAGTTACGAATGAGAGCAGCAAATCCGGGCACAAACTTCGCCGGCGTCAGGGGTTTGAAGACGACGGAAGAGACGCCCATTTTGAGTATTGCTTGTTCCTCTGTGTCGCGGGCCGAAAGAAGAAAGGACAGCTTCGGCGTGCACAGGGTCACTGGGTCTGCCATCAGGTAGCGCGCGTTGAGGTAAGCCGGAGACTTTAAGGAATCATCGATGATGATCAGATTTGCCGCGCCCATCTTAACCAGATTTGTCGCGATTTTGCTCGATGAGGTCGATTCGCTGACGGTCCATGAATAGGGGCGTAACAGCTCCCTTAGGAGCATATGCATATTCGGCGAGTCGCTGATGACAACTGCGGTCTGCTTTTGCCACGAACTCTTTTTCGGGGTGGCCAAGGACATCTCAGGCTCACTTGTGAGGATCGGCTAGGGCAGGTTGGCTCGAGTTTAAGCCAGGGGCGACGCAAAGTCGGAGCAAATAAGGCGGCGGACGATAAAGTTATAGTCCTTATCAACGGTAGCATGCCTGACCGGACCTGTCACTTAGCGGCGGATGAATCCGGCCGACGCAATTGGCCCCCGTTCGACGCTTCGCTAACTAGCGGAGAATTTCATCGCCATTTCATCGTGTTATAAAAAAATGTTTAGCTCTGGGTAAGGGGGCACCGATAGCTTTTGGGGGTGATTGTATGGAGGCGCACATGGCGGACTTATTCAGAAGAGTTACAGCGGCAACGGTCCTCTGGACCATGGCCGCTTGTGCCACGCCGCACAAGTCGACGGCGCCGACCACTTCACGCAGCGCCGTCAGGTCTAGGGAGGTGGAGCCTGAGTCGATGGTCGTCATCGCCACGGAACGCGTGACGCGGCAGATTAGTATGTTCTATCGACTCGACCTGTTGAAGGACAATGCTCACGCCCTAGCCATGGTGCAAGCCATGCGCGGGAATGAGCCAAGGGTGCGGACCTGCTACACCAGCCGACTTGAGGCAAAGCCGGAGCTTGCCGGTGACGTCGCTCTTACCTTTAATCTCTCGGCCGCCACCGGGACCGTCCAGCAGATCGCGCAGGTCGGGGGGTCGATACGCGATGCCCAGGTCTTGTCGTGCATGAAGGAGCAGATCAGCCGTGTGCGCTTTTATCCGCCGTATGATATGCAGGGAAAATTAACCTACCAGTTCCAAGTACTAAATAACGAAGCATCGACCACGGCTAATCGCTAAACCGGGTGGCCAACTTGCGGCGCAAGGAGCGGACGCCAAACCATCCTGCTGCAGCAAGGCCAATGAAGGTCACTGTGCCAATGGTAAAAGCGGCAGCCGCGGGATCCATCGACGTCGCAAGAAGTTGGTACGCACCAAACAAGTAAAGGCCTATAGCCGCAGTGAGCAGAGCTTTTGTCACGTCCCGGATCAAGACGACGGATAACGCTGCTCGTCCGACTTTGGCCGTCGCTTGGGTCGCTTGGACTTTGAGTTGCGCGGTGGTCGATTGTAGGCTGGCTAGCTGGGTTCCTAGCGCTGCTACTTGCCCGACGACCGCATCGCCTTTCCCAGCAGAAAGCCCAGACCGAGGGCACAGAGGATGAAGACGTAGGGATTCGAATGGACGTTGTTGTCCAGGCCTGAGATGGTGCGGCGACTCTCCTCCGAGAAGTCCTTCATCCGCTCCGAAAAGGCGCGAAAATGGTCTTGGAGTTCGGCAACGACATCGTGGCCGTTGCGGTTGTCCTCCTGCTCCTTGCCGAGTTCGCCGAGCTTCCGTGAGAGGCGAGAGAGTTCGTCCATCATGATAGCTGTGTCGTTCATCAGGGACAGGATGCGGGGGTCAGCCGCCAATGAAGCGTCAGTCATGATCGAGCCTCCATGGGTTCGGGGTTGAGTTGCGCGCATGATGGCCTCCATTGCGGCCTCTGGAAGCCTTCTGTAAGCACTTAACTCCTCATCGCAACATCTGGCAAGCGTTGACATATATAGCCACGTAAGATAAGCGTTTCGTCTCTATAGACGGTCAGGAGTTGTCCCTATGCGAGTGCTGTTGGTAGGCAAAGGCGGCCGTGAGCACGCGCTGGCCTGGAAGCTCAATCAATCGAAATTGCTGACAAGTCTGTATGTTTGGCCGGGCCACGTGGCGATGGCCGGTCTCGCTGAGTGCTTGCCGATGCCAGGCGAGGCTGCCTTTGATCAGGTGGTCGCGGCCGCCAAGGAACTCGCCATCGACCTGGTCGTCTGTGGTCCCGAAGCGCCGTTATCGCTCGGACTTGCCGATGCCTTCGCCGGCGCTGGAATACCCACCTTCGGACCAAAGCAGGGTCCAGCCCAACTGGAGGCGTCCAAGGCCTTTGCCAAAGAGTTGATGGCTAAGGCGAACATCCCCACCGCTGCTTATGTGGTGTGTCAAGGCGAGCTGGAATGCCGTCAGCAGGCCCTGGCGATGCTGGAGCGAACCGGTGGCGTGGTGCTAAAGGCTTCGGGTTTGGCATCTGGCAAGGGAGTGTTTGTTTGCACGGATACGGCTGCCGTAGAAGCAGGTCTGGACCGTCTGTTTCACTCGGATATGAGCCTTGCCGCAGCGAGCGTCGTGGTCGAAGAAGTGCTGCACGGTCGGGAGTGCTCGTTTTTCGCCTGGCTTGGCCCGAAAAGCCGTTTCAGTTTAGGCTTTGCCGTTGACTATAAACGCCTGAGCGACGGCGATCAGGGGCCAAACACCGGCGGTATGGGCTGCTACACACCGGTGCCGTGGTTGCCTCCGGACGCCGCTGAGCAAGTGCATGCGACGGTGATCGAGCCGCTGCTGCAGGCGCTTGCGGCGCAAGGGATGGATTACCAAGGATGCTTGTACGTCGGTTTAATGTGGTCGGAGGCGGTTGGACCACAGGTCGTTGAATTCAATGTCCGCCTTGGCGACCCCGAATGTCAGGTCTTGGCTTTTGCCGACGACCGCGATTGGCTCGAGTTGATTGCGCGCGCCTGCGACGTCTCCTCGGTGGGGGCTGCACAGCATCCACGGGTTGAACTCGAAGCCCCGTCGCAGCACTTGCATCACACCGTCGCGGTGGTGATGGCCGCGTCATCTTATCCATACGGCACGAGTGCTGGTGAGGCAGGTAAGGTGCCGAGCGAGTGGTTTGCTGGCCGCGGGAGTGATTCTGAGGTGACGTCCTTCGCCGGTAGCGTTCAGTCTGGGGGGCAAGGCTGGCTGTTGACCGGGGCTGGACGTACGCTCACGGTGGTGGCTCGCGGTAAGGAATTTCATGAAGCTCGGCAGCGTGCTTACGCGCGCGTTGACGCCATCGCAGCCAACTGGTCGGGAGCGCAGTGGCGGCGCGATATTGGGCTGTCGGTAGCCAATGAACAGGAGCGAGCATGAGCCACGCGAAAATTCTTATGGTGTTAGGTAGCAGTTCGGATTTGCCGGTGACGGAAGAAGCTACCGCGCTCCTCAAGCGATTTGAACAAGCTTACAGTCTGCGCATCTGTTCGGCCCATCGTTCGCCCGAGGCCTTGCATAGCATCGTGTCCGCCTTTGAAAAGCAAGGTGGACAGATCTACATCTGCGTTGCCGGGATGTCGGCGCATTTGGCCGGAGTGGTTGCGTCTTTAACCAT
The DNA here is from genome assembly GCA_026390445.1 of Pseudomonadota bacterium. GTDB lineage: Bacteria > Bdellovibrionota_B > Oligoflexia > Oligoflexales > CAIYRB01 > CAIYRB01. Next base: position 16,212 of record JAPLFX010000170.1, on the reverse strand, counting down.
CAAGCCGGTGCTGGCAGTGCCGTGTTATCGGCCTGAAACCGCGGGTTTTGATGCCTTGCTGTCGATGGGTCAAATGCCCAAAGGGATTCCCGTCAGCACCATGAGCTTTGGTAAGCACGGGTGTATCAATGCCGTGATGACCGCCCTGCAGATCTTTGCACTTAGTGATCCCGGGATAGCCGAGCGCTTGGCCGCAGAGCGAGTGCAGACCGCGCGGCAGGTTGCCAATGACGATGCCAATAACCGGCAGGATTTTCATGTTTAGGGGCCAAGCTAGTATCGGACTAGCGCAGCAATTTATCGCGGCCTTGCATGCTGGGCGGGTGTGTTTGCACCCGACAGACACCTTGCCTGGACTCACCTTTGATCCGACGCATGCGCGTGGACGGCAGGCCTTGCTTGCCGTCAAAGGTCGCCCTGAGGCTAAACCGCTGCTGGCCTTGGTCGCGACGCCGGCTTTGGCACGGCGCTTCTTTGCGCCTCTTCCGGGTGACTGGGGCCGTGTCCTTGGCCAGCTTTGGCCGGCTCCGTTGAGCGTAGTCTGGCGTGCATCGAGCCTTGCCCCTGCGGCGCTGGTGGCGGCTGATGGGACGATTGGACTGCGCGTACCATTATTGCATCCTGACGCGGCCTGGTTTCATGATGTCTTAGATCGGTTGGACATGCCCTTACCAACGACCAGCGTCAATCGTAGCGGCGATCCTGCCATCACCAGCTTTGCCGCAGCCGGTGACTTTTTGCGTGGCGAGCCCTGGACGCATGTGCCGGCGTGGGACCATGTAAACGCTGTGGTAAGTGCGAGTTCAACAGTGATTCAGCTGCATCAAGATGGATCGTTTACGCTGCTGCGCGCTGGAGCGATGCCGCCCGAACAGCTGCAGTACGTGCTGGATGTACCACGGACGTCGCTGCCGCAGCGCCAGTCCGTGTTCTGCCAACCGGCGCTTTGACCATGGGCAAAGTTCCGCTCATCCTTGGTAGTTCATCGCCTCGCCGCCGCGATTTGCTCAGCAATCTCGGCCTTACCTATACCACGTGCAAACCAGACACCGAGGAGTCACCTAGACCTGGCGAACAGCCGCTGGCTTATGCGCAGCGCAACGCCGCAGAAAAGGCGGCCTGGGTCGTGGCGCACCATGTTGACCAAGGATTGTTTCAAGCCGGATTTCTCGTGATCAGTGCTGATACCATCGTCGTGCTTGATGCTGACATCCTCGAAAAGCCACTAGACGGCGCTCACGCTGCGGTGATGCTTGGGCGTCTCTCTGGCAGGTCGCACACCGTGATCTCCGGTGTCACCTTGACCTTGCATCCTGGCGTGGTCGGTCATAGCGACCCAGTGTGCCTGACGAAGACTTTTGCGGTGCAGACTAAGGTCTTTATTAAACCTCTGTCGCCGCGGGAAATCGCCGCCTATATCCGCACCGGGGAGCCACTTGATAAGGCTGGAGGCTATGGTGCCCAGGGCATCGGTAGTTATATGGTGGAGCGCATTGAAGGCTCCTATTCTAATGTGGTGGGACTACCGGTGGCTGAAGTCGTCAAGGAACTCGAATCGACCTTTGGCTATCCTCTTTGGGACGACCTTTAGGCCCCCCTAGAGTGGTTTGCTAGTTGTCGCTATCAACATGGTCGCTCTGAGCCAAGTCCATCAGCATATTGTGCGCCATAAACCCGACTAAATTTGTATAGTTTGCCGGCACCTCTTTTTTGCGGCCAATGCTGCGGGCATAGTAGCGAAAAGTTCCGGATTCGACATTGACGAGCGCGACATGGAGAACGATCGGGCCGTTCTTGTTGAAGGTTGTCTGGTCGCCCTCGAGGTGGCTTAGTAGGATATGACTGATGTGTAGACTTTGTAAGAGGTTGCGCAGAAGCGTTTCGATAGGGTCGAGCTGGTCTTTATGTGTTGCCACAGCGTCGATCAGGTCCTGGCCCTGACCGCTGGCGATCGTACCTTCGATGTCGTGGTAAGCAGGCAGGTTCTTCTTGATCGTCTTGGCCAGGACTTTCAGGTCCTTGTCATTCTTCGGCGCGGCGGTGCTTGGTTCGGCTACGGTGAGTATAAGGTCCTTCTTTGGCCGCTTGAGTTTTTTGTCCTTCGGTGTTGCAGCCGACACGGGGTCGACGGCTTCGCCGTCCTTGACCCATTGGTAAAAGGACGCTTGCCAGTTGAGTAGGAGCATGGGCGCTACTTTGGGCTGATGGACGCTAGAGAGGACCTTTTCTAGGCTCTCGGCAATGATCAGACTGTCCTTGTAGCGCGCATAGGCGGCGGCTGGGACGGCCTTGTTGAGATCATCGTTTGACTTCATCGTTCCTGTACCCGAGGTCGGAGCGGCGAGGATCTTGTCAACACTTGGATTCTCTTTGATCTCTTCATCGACCGTGACGATCTGCGGATGCGGACCGATGCTAGCACAGCCGATCAAGCCGTAGCCTAGGGTTGGGGCGACCAGCAACATAAGAGTAACTTTAGGCAGTAATTTCATGCGTTAATTCCCACTCCTTGCAGGTTGAGCGCAATGCCTAAAGTCTCAGCAGGCACATGCTCTAAGGCTATGGTACAATCACCCCCATCAGAACCGCAAAATATCTGCTCGAATTGAGCCGCCTCAAGGTGGATCCTGGCGGTAGGAGCTCGCATGCAATGGTTGCCGCAAATATCCGCACGCTGGTGCGCGAGCCTTAGTGTGTTACCGATCGCGATGGCTCTGAGTTCCTGTGCCAGTAGTGGTACAGGCAGTGGCCCGACCGCGGCGACGACCGAGCCGGCCGTCGGTCAGGTCTTAGACGGTGCAAAAGTCGAAGCCGTGGCCAGTGAAGAAGAAATCAATGCCGTGATCGCCTCGGTCGACGACAAGGTCGAAGAGGATGATGATGAAGGCGAAGTAGAATCCGCGGCGGTCGGTGACGAGATCAGTCATGCGACGTCGCAAAAAATTCCTCTCGAATTAAACGACGAGGTCCAGCGTTGGATCACCTATTTCAGCGGCAAGGACCGTGAGCGCTTTCAGCGTTTTATGGAGCGCGGTGAACGATTTCGGCCGCAGATCACCGCGGTTTTGCGCGACCAAGGTATTCCTACTGAGATCTACTACCAAGCGATGATCGAAAGCGGCTTCAGCTCGGCAGCGACCTCGCGTGCTAGCGCAGTCGGTGTCTGGCAATTCATGCGCGAAACGGGACGGCGTTATGGCTTGCGCATCGACAACTATGTCGATGAACGGCGCGATCCCATGCGCTCGACCATTGCCGCTTCGCTCTATTTGAAAGATCTCTATAATGTCTTTCAATCCTGGTACCTGGCCATGGCCGCTTACAACGCTGGCGAAAATCGCATTTTAAGCTCGATCATGCGGGCGAAGACCCGCGACTTCTGGGAGATCGCTCGAGCTCGTGCTCTACCTGAGGAAACCCTCAACTACGTACCGAAGTTCCTCGCCGCGACCACCATCGGTCACGACCCGCAAAAATTCGGCTTTTCTGCCCTCAATTTTGACGCGCTGCCGCAGCTGGTCTCGGTCCCAGTGCCATCTCCGGTGCGCTTGGCCGATGTTGCGGCGATCTCGGGAGTGACGCTTGCCGCCTTACGGGAATACAACCCGCATCTCATTCGTGGCATCACACCACCGGGAGTGAGTACATACCGGATCTGGGTACCGATCGATCAAGCGGCGGCCTTAGAAGGCAAATCGGAGACCTTGGCCGCGCTTCGGGTGAAGGGCGTATCGCCGGTCACCGCGCTTGCCGCGGCTAATTTGCGGCCGCAGTATCATACCGTCGCACGTGGTGAAACCTTGGCGAAGGTCGCCGCTTTGTACGGGCTTTCGGTGCGGCAATTGAAGCGGACCAATCACCTCCGGTCGAATCGATTGACCAGGGGCACGCGCCTGATGCTTGAGGCCAATCCAGAGGACAAGAGGTTGGTCGCGGCCTTGAAGCAATATAAGGTGCGCGAGGGAGATAGCCTGCGCTCCATCGCCCGGCATTTTGGCGTTAGCATTGGCTCGCTCAAGCGCATGAATGGCTTACGCCGCAATGGTGTAGCCACGGGCCAGGTCCTCAAGGTTGAGGATCGGCGCGGCTAGCAGCTGTTCCGGTGAAATCGCCCGCGGCCTTGATGGCCGCTTTTTTTTTAGCTGCAATCCACCTCTCGGGTATCTATGTAACTAAATGATTAATCTATAAAATATGATATTTGTTAAAAAAAATTAAAGCGCTCTGAGCGGACGCCGAACAACCACTAGGGAAAAGGTGCGGATGTTTTTTGGAGGACTTGATCATGTTGGTGCTGCCGCTTGGGCTGGGGACAAAGCTTCGCCGCTGGCCGATCGTCACCGTGATGATTGGGTTAGTCTGGCTGATCGCTTTCTTTGTCGACCATTCCGACCAGCGCATCGCCAATGGTTTGGTGGCTAGCGTTGGCCGCACCGGAATGCGTGACGCAGCACGGCGGTTATTTGTTGAATACTGCACCAGCCATAAGGGCAAAAGCGACTCCTGCCATCGCTATGCACAACTGATTTGGACAGGCTTTCCAGCTAAAACTCCGAGTGGATTGCTGCAAGCTGGTGCCGCACAAAGCAAGATTCCTGCCTATGAGCTGCAACCTTTGCATGTGCAGGCCTCGATGCAGCTAGGCGGTTTGGCCGGGGGTGGTGCTAGCGCCGAGATCAAGCGGGCCGAAGTCTTGCGCGAGGAGCTGCGTGATTGCGGATCGTCCAAGACCTGCTTCCAATATAAAGAGATGATTTGGAGCTTTTTAGGCGATCACCTCGACCGGGCTTTGCCCAGTGTCGTTCACCTGCCAAGTTTTCGCCAGTATGACCTGGCGCAGCACGATTATTTGAACCTGCTGCACCGTCTATGCGTCGCCAACGATTGCTTGATGCCAGGACAAATCGGTCTTAAGGCGTTGATGCTCGCGCAAATTCGCCACGGCGGTGTGTACCATCTACTGGCAAATTTGTTTGCGCTTCTGCTGTTTGGCATCTACGTCGAGCAACGTGGCAGTCGGCTCGTCTACTTTGGTGCCTTGGTCGCCGGTGGCACCATTGGAATGGCTGCGTATACGGCCTTCTTCGGCACCCAAGACACCATCGTCCTGGGTGGCTCGGCCATAGTCAGTGCAGTGATGGGAATGTTTTACGTGTTTTTCTTCAACACGAAGCTGCGCTTTCTCGTGTGGCTACCACGAAAGATCTATGCGGGCACGCGTTTTAGTGCGGATATGCGCTACGCCTTTCCATTGTTCTTCCTGCTGTCGGATATCGTTGGTGGACTTGACAGCGGATTTGCTGACCTAGCGACGCACAAGGTCGCTCACGTCGCCCACCTGATTGCATTTGCCTTTGGTATGCTGGCAGCTTACGTGATTGGCCGGTGGCGAGCGGTGCCGGCGCCGCTGATCTATGAGGCTGAGGCTAGGGTTGTCCATGATCTGACGTACACACGCAATCTGCCGCGCCTGTTCTCTGAGACCACGCGCTTGCTTAGTTGGAATCCAGAAAATATCGCCGTGCGCGAATTGACGTGTTCTGCGGCGCTGCGTTCTAGCGTCTTGAGTCGTCAGGAAGTGCCACAACCCTTGCGGCACCAGGCGCATGTATTTCTCGTTGAGCATCTAGCCACGGTCTGTGCAGTGAACGCCCGCCAAGGCGGTTTTCGCTTTATCTGTCAGCTGCTCACAAGGGTGCCAATCTGGTTGCCGCTTAGCGAGTATCTTGGGCGCCTGGGCGCCCTGAACATCCTCAAGGTCGCCGATTTTGCCCTGGGTCAAGCCCACATGATCCTCGCGTTTCGCCTCTATGATCTCTATCTCATGCGCTTTCCACTCTCGGTCAATGCGCGGGTCGTGGAGGCCTCGGCTGCTGAAGCCGTTGCGCACTTGACCTCGACAAAAGAAACCATCCTTGATGTTGAGTCCTACCTTAGGTCCCATCCACAATCGCTTTTGGCCCCACGACTCGCGGCATGGTTGACCAACAGCGACCGGAGGTCCGCATGAATCCCTTTACGCAACTAGCGACGGTGTCAAATCTCTTAAAAGTTCCGCCGCGACGGACGCTAGCAAGTGCTTTGGGTGATGATTTTAGCCTGTATGGCCCGGCGGGATTTATCCTGCGCTGGTATGCGCTCACCATTGACCTTGTGATGTTTGCCCCGATTCATATGCTGATTCGTGTCAGCATGAGTCAGTATTTAGAGCGTCTGGTGGCCCACGGTCAGAGTGGTCGTGCTTTCGCCTGGTCATTTTTTGCCTTTTTAATCCCGGTCTTGGTCTATTTTGTCATCCCCACTTGGCGCAGCGGGCAAACCCTGGGCAAACGCATCGTCGGTATCCGGGTCATCACCGCTGCTAGGCAGCCAGCGCTAACTCTTGCCGATACGCTTAGGCGCGAGGTCCTAGGTAAGGCCGCGTCCATTGCACTCTGCGGTGCCGGGTTTTTGCTGATGCGTGGCAGTCCCAGGAAGAGGGCGCTGCATGACTATCTGGGCAAGACCATGGTGATCTCCTACGCAGCGGGTCCAAGCCCAGCGAAATAGGCGGGTCGGCCTCGCGGTTGCCATCAGGGACCTAGCGGTGCCTTGGCTTTCGTTTGCTTGCGGCTTCAGCTACATTCGGGGAAAGCTCACGGTCCACTGTCACTGGAAAGGCCCACCATGTTGAAAAATCGCCGCTTTCTGCTCGCCTCTAGACCCACTGGCAAGGTGGTTTTAGAAAACTTTAAATTTGTCACGGAAGATCTTGCCGCGCCCAAAGTGGGCGAAGTCTTGGTACGCAATCAATACCTCTCAGTCGATCCAACCAATCGCATCTGGATGACCGATGCCGATCAATACATGCCGCCGATCGCGCTCGGTGAGGTGATCCGCGCCGGTGGTATTGGAGTCGTCTTGGAATCAAACGCTCCAGGTTTTGCCAAAGGCGACTTGGTCAATGGTCTGCTCGGTTGGCAGGACTACGCACTGCAACCAGCCCAGGCCTTGCAAAAGCTGCCGACTGGCCTGGACGTGCCAGTGACCGCTTTTCTGAGCGTCCTTGGCATGACGGGGTGCACCGCATACTTTGGCTTGCTCGATGTTGTCAACCCACGCGCGGGCGAGACCTTGGTGGTGTCCGGAGCCGCCGGAGCGGTGGGCTCGATCGTTGGCCAGATCGGTTTGATCGCCGGACTTCGCGTCATCGGTATCGCTGGTGGTCCAGCCAAGTGCCGGTGGCTGACGGAGGACCTCGGCTTTCACGGAGCCATCGATTATAAGAGCGAAGACGTCGAAGCTTCGTTGCGTCGCCTTTGCCCAAGCGGCATCGACGTCTATTTCGACAATGTCGGAGGTCCGATATCCGACGCGGTCTTCAGCCGCATGAATAATCACGGTCGCGTCTCACTGTGCGGTCTGATCTCTGGTTATAACAGCCAAGAGCCGCTGGCGGCGCCACGCAACTATGCCCAAATTCTGATGAAACGCCTGAATGTGCGCGGCTTTATCATCCTTGATTACATGGGCCCGCGTTGGGGCCAGGCGGTGCAGTCAATGTATGGTTGGGTCAAGGCGGGCAAGATCAAATATGCCGTCGATGTCGAGCACGGCTTGGAAAACGCACCGGCCGTGCTGAATAAGTTGTTTGATGGCAGCAACACCGGCAAGCTGCTGCTTCAGATCAGCTAGTGCGTATCCATGGGCAGCTTGCATGGCCCGAATCAGCTGCATAGCTGCTTTCGGGCCGACATTACCCTCGTCCATACGAAGTATGAGATAATAGGCAGCCAGGGTGTTTTGGTCCTTGCCGATGATTTCTATGGGCGGCACATCATCTGCTGTCAGACCAAAGGCTAGCGCCAACCCACTAGTTTGAGGAGCATCGATCGATGTTTATGACGAGACGCCAAGGTCTGATCTGGAGTCGCGCCGTGATCGGCGCTGCGGTCCTTCTGCACCTCCTTGCGGGCTGTAAGACCCGTAGTTCCGGATCAAACGAGCAGTCCTTCGGTTGGGATCAGGATGTTGCAGACCCGAACACGAAGCCGTCGGATCTGCCTGCAGGCTCTGCGGCCAAGCCGCCACCACCAGACCCGAATTTTTGCAAAGGTTTAGCTCCAGGTACCTGCTTGACCTTGATTCTGCGTATTCCGACATCGGATTTAATCCAGGACCTCGGTCTGTCGACGATGGCGCTTGGAGCGAGTTCATGGTCGATGCGCTCGCGGCTTGACGAGGCTTGCCAGGCGGCTTGGCAAGACTACAAAACCAAGTACCAAGGCGACTCCTTGCACGCATTGCGGCGGCGTTTGGTGACCAGTGTGGTGAAGATGCGCTGCTACTATCAGTTTATGAGCACCGAGGTCGTCCAGGAGGATACCAAGCTCAGTCCCAATGAGATGGGCTTTAGCGCCCGCCTGACCAAGTTCAATCTCGCGGGATCCACTCTTAGCGGCGATGTCCGCAGTGTCGGCGTTCAAGTTAAGGATACCTTTGTCCAGGCATCGTTTCGCAGTGCGACGCTATACAGTGGCAAAGCCATCCATACCGACGGCAGCGGCGGCAGCTGGCAGACCATTGGCGGCTTGGGAGTGGCTCCTATCGAGTTTAAACAGGCGATCGATCGCTCCATCAGCTGGCACTTAGACTGGTCGGCCTTGCGGCAAGGGATTGAGCAAGTCGCTACCAACGGCCCCGCTGTCCAGGCGAGCGTCGCAGCGTTTTTCAGTCAAGCCAAGGGGGCCGTAGGCCAGATTGCTGCGGCGGGGAATCCTGCGGCCGGCTCGCTTCTGATGATTGGTATGGGCTACAACGCTTACCGTAGCCTGTGTGGTGAGAACGCGGAGGCCTGCAAGGTCAGCACGACGAAAAGCGACGTGACTGCTGATGTCCATCAAGGCCTGTTGGACCTAGTGCCAAGCTCGGATACCAACGAACTGTTTCGACTGGCGGTGATCCGGTCGGTCCAGGGTGTGGTGGATCAAATTATGACGCGTGGCACCGCGACGCAGTTGACCGCAATGATGGGAAGCAAATAGAAGGGGAAGCAGCTTATGGCATCTATGGCTCTTACAGTCCGTGGCTGGCAGCAGGCGACGTTGCGCGTGGTACTGGGTTGCGTTGGCGGCGGGTTATGGGCCCATGGGCTGAGTGGCTGCAAGACGCCGGGAGCGCTGCAAGCAAAGGATGTCCTGCCCTATGCTGTGGGCGCGGTTGAACCGAGGCTGGGCGATGGCTATGATTCCATGGTCCAGTCGCTGCGCAATGGCGTGTCCTGCGTCAGTGGCACGACGGTCAAGGTGAGTTCAGCGCAAAGTTCCATCAACTTGTCGCAAAACATCGATAGCAAGGACCTCATGCGGGAATTTTCCGGTGAGGTGACTGGTACGCCGCGGCTTGGCTTCTTGCAGCTCGGTGCGTCAGGAGGCTACTACCATTCCCTAACGACCAAGGATTCCGTGCTAAACCTGGTCTACGCCGTCAAGGTACAAACCGGCGGCGAACAACTAAGCGGCGTTAGTTTAGCTAGTGCTGCAAAGTCGCTCAAGGCTAACCCGATGCTGCAGCGCTGCGGTGACGGCTACGTCATGCAGATCAATCGCGGCGGCTTGCTGTCCATCACCCTGAGCCTTGATTTTGGCAGTGTCGAGAATCGCACTCGGTGGCAGTCGAAGATGAAAATGTCCGGGCCATTGGGTGACCTGTCCAAGGATCTCGGTAATAAAGTAGGCCTCGGCACGATGGACGGTAGCCTGACCATCAACGTCAATCAAGTCGGAGGGATACCAAGCCAAGCGTTGACGTCGGCAAAGACCTGCTCGCTCAGCTCGGCGGATGATTTTGCCATCTGTAAGCAACGCATCGATGACCTGATGGCCTATGCAACGGGTTCGTTCCCGCAACAGGTGGAAAGTAATCCAGGCGTGCTCAGCTTCATCACAGCACCGCTGCGCAATCTCGGCGCCCAGATCACCGCGACGGTGCCAGCCGATATCTTGCAAATGCGGCAGCAGCTCGATCAATGGAACCGCGACAATCTCCTGCACAGTGACCTCGTCACTAAGTCTCGGCAGGTGGGCCTACCTATGGACCCGGCTATGGAAAGTGACATTACCTCCAACACGGATTTGATCAAGCAGACGGCTACCGCTTGCTTCAGCTACCAGCCAAGCGCCGCGGCAGCAGATACTCAGGATTGGAGTGCTTGCCGCACCCAGTTCAAAGCCGCCAGCACCGGTCTCAGAGTCATAAATGCTGCTGTCGCAACGCTTAATCAGCTGGACATCCCAGCGGACAGCGAGGTCGGCAACTCCATCTTCAACCCCTATGATGGCAAGATGTCGATTCGCTTCGCGGTGGCCTCGGGGCGTAGCTGGAAGTTTGACCCAACGCATAGTGTCGGTAGCGACGGCACGGCTTCTGGTGGTGGTGCTGCGGCCACTGGTACCTTGAGTGCTGTCGACAAACAAGGATCGCTCCTAACCCGGATCGGGCAAAGCTATTCACGCTCCGAGACGACTGGACAGCTCGACATCTTTGCTGGCGAAGCCGTGGGCTTTGTCATGAATGATATTCCAGGGCGCTTTACCGATAATCATGGGCTGCAGACGGTCTACTGGCGCTGTCTAAGCTGTGCCAACAAGATCAATAAACTACCAACCTACCGGTTAAGAGTACGGGCCAATCATGAGGCTGGTGTGTCCTTCACCAGTCATGAAAATATCACTGGCACTTACCGGATCGTCGCCTATGGGCTGTGGCGCGGATCGCCCAGTTGGCCCCTGTCTGACGCAGGAGGAGCGAACAAGTCCTGCGGTGCGAGCTGTCCAGACCCCACTTCAAATCTCCAGACCCTAGTGATGAGCAGCGCTCCGGGCTCCGCAGCAATCGCCATTGGGCGCGATAAAACGGTCGGAATTCAGGCCAATGTGCCGGTTACTTTTAAGATGAATGAGCAGGCAAACGGTTACAGCGATAACCAAGGCGAGATCGAGTTGATCTTGCAGTGTAAACGCTGCAATATAGCCTCCCACGCTATCATCTTGGATGAAGAATAGGCGGGAGTTCCGCCCTAGATGGCGTTTTAACCTTTAAGAAATTGGAACTAGCCAATGGCACACCATTCAAAAGCAGTCGATATCTTAGCGAAGATCTATCAGGAAGAGACCGCAGGGGTGATACGCTACCTGCACTACTCGTTTATGATCATGGGCCACAACCGTATCCCGATCCAAAAGTGGTTCCGTGATCAAGCCACTGAATCGATGAACCATGCCATCATCATCGGCGAAAAGATCACCTCGCTTGGCGGCCATCCGCCGATGGTCACCCCGCCGATCGAAGAATCCGACCAGCATGGCGTGCAGCAGCTTTTAAAAGAATGCCTCGTGCACGAGCGCAACGCGCTGTCGATGTATCGCCAACTCGTCGACATCGCCGGCGACGATATCGCCCTAGAGGAGCTGGCTCGTCAATTCGTGCGCGAAGAGACTGAGCATATCGAGGAAGTCGAAAAGATGCTGAAGACTTCGCTCTAGGTTGCGGATGGGTCCTGGGCTGAGCCCGTCGTCGCGGTTTCTTTTTAGTGACCACCATCCTCACGCAGACCGGCGAGATCACCTGACGCCAACAAGCCCATGGGCCAGCTAACTGGCTCAGGGACTTGTGGATATCGCGTAGGTTTAGATATGCTGCCCTGCTTGTTTAGCTGCAGCTGATCTTCGGTGGCGTCGTGCCTGATTGGCCGTCTTTAGGCAGGCTGGAGACGTCCACCGAGATGCTGCCGATGATCGGCAGGTCGCGGATCCAAATCTTCGTCGGAGCTAGTTCGATCCGACTGATCGAGACAGGCAGGGAGAATGGACCCGGCAAGGTGATGCGGAAGCCTTCGACCTGAATCGTCACCAAGGTGCCGTCGTCGCCATTGCTACGCGCAATGCGCTTTAAACCAAAGCTTTTAGCCAAGGTGAAGTCGACTTTGCCATCAACGCTGCAGCGGATCTCGTTGTTGGCCGTGATCTGTAGCAGATGATCCCGGCGGCCTTGGCCGGTACTTTGAACCTGCTGAATCTGGCGCAGAACTGCCGTAAGATTGCGTTGCGCCGCATCATCCTTAACCAAGTTTCGCAGCTCTGCCTGCAGGGCGTCAATCTGGCTGCGGCCGAGGTTGATGTCGCGTTTGCTGCCCGAGTCGATCCAGTCAACCAGCGGAACGATCAGCGGCACGAGGTCTTTAAACGCGAGGTCTTTCTTGACCGTTGCTGCGCTACCCTCGACATCGAGAATCTCGCTGCCGATGAAGGCTAGAGGCGCCTGCGTGACGCTTAGTTCTTGGTCTTGCCAGTCGGCCGTGTCGCCACCGTTAAGGGTCAAACGGTCGAGGGTGGCGCTTTGGCCGTTTGGCGACGCCAGCGCCAAGCCTTTAATCGCGATGCATTGATCCGCGGTGATGTCGATGCTGATCTGCGGTGCGGTCTGGACGCTCAGGCCGCTGGCCCCCGTCTTGGTCGCAGCGGCATCGTTAGTCACCGCGATGCCGGCTTGACCCAGGCTTAGGTTAGAGAATTTGATGTAGTCTAGGCGGTTGCGCAGGCTGGTCCACTCCGCGTTCAGGCCTAAGGTGGCCACCGCCGAGGTAATCGCCGGAGCGTCCAGTTCGCTGCGGCTCAGCGTCAGCTTCGACGGGCTGTTGCCGATCGAGCGGCCGATCCGGAGTAGGCTGTCGATCTGCGCTTTAGTCAGTGGCTCAGGCGAATTCGGATCCGGCGCCTTGGGGGCGGGGCAGCTAAGATTCCATGCGCTGCACCAAGCGTTATGGCTCAGGGTGGTCAGGTTGAGCGAGTCTGACGAGGCGCCAGAGTTGTGGCTAAGCTGCGCTTTGCCGCAACTCACCAACGCGAGGGTGGCACTGATTTTAAGCACGGAACGATAAGAGACGCGCATGACGGTGCTCCTGTTGGGTGGGTCGACCTGGAATCAGCTAAAGTTGAAAACGGTTTAACCTAGTCTGGAGCTGATTACAACGAATAAAATGGCCGGCCGGCCAATTCGTGTGACAATCGACGGCGACCAGCCACGGCACATCCAACAGTGAAAGGTCATCGTGGTGAGAGCAAACAAACTATCTGCTATCTTTCCTTCGGCCGCGTTTAAACTTTCGACCAGCAACGTCGCGCATGCGCATGCAGGTCCTGTGCGACAATCAAACGTCTTGTAACGTGGATTGGGTGTGGTCCTATTCAGATGGTCTGGAGGTTTGTTGACGGACATCGCTTCGCGACGCATCTGCGGTGGCCCGGTGGAACTATTGGCTAGCGTGACGGTCTCTCGTCACCTAGTTGTACATAAAGTTGTCGCATTTGGGCCACGCCCCGCGTCGATGTAGCAAATGCCGCGCCTAGCCTTGGCACAAATGCCATGCGAGCTATATCAGTGCGTGAGGCCCTACTTTTTGCCACTGGATGAACCCGCTTCACGATTCATGGTGCGGCTAGATCATGTTTATTCGCTGCTATTGATGAGAAAAAATAGCAGTAAAGCCCGGTTAATCTTCGTTGTCCGCCGCAGTTGTGCGTGATATTCCGAAGCTATGTGGCGATCTGAATGTTTCAGAGCGCTGTGTGCAAAGAGACGACGTAGGGAGGCGACTATGAACTTGCGATTATTTGTGAGTAGTTTGCTATTGGCATCGAACACTGCAGGTGCGTGTCCTGCCGGTCAGGAGAGTCGATGTGTTGTTCCCAATCCCTTAGGTGGCTGTATCCAGACTGCTTGTGTTCCTATTCTCAGTGGGCCTGGTATGCCTAGGCGAGAGTATAACCGGATCTTTGTGTCCAATAGTTGCAACCGCCCTGTTCGAGTCGCCCTGGCTGTGCCGCAGATCAATGGTCATATGCGACAAGCGCGTGGATGGTGGACGCTCGCTCCAGGAGAAAAATCCTACCTGACTGATAATCACTTCCGTGATTTTTGGTTGTACGCACAGTCAACGGATCGTCAATTCACCTGGCAAGGCAGGCCTTGCCAAAATTGGCCGGGGCCAGACCGCGGGCCGCAACTTTGCTATACCGCAGTCGACACTGGGATGAGAAACTACGGCGACTATACGCACAATCTGCGCTGCGATCAGAGCTTCAGCGAGAGCCTTGACGCCCTAACGTCCGACCAAGGCGCGACGGAGGAGTAGGGGCGGTATCGACATCCTGTGTGTTTTAGGGCCGGGTCCAAATCGCCGGCGGAGTCCGTGCATGCTGCGCCGAATTCTGTTCCGCTGGCGATGAATGTTGGCACCTAACTTTGTGACACATGGGGTCGATATAGGACACTTGGCGATGCCCGCCACTTCATTGGCTGCATTGACCAAAGGGCCGCCCGAATCGCCATGATTGGCGACCGCGGTGGTCATGCTCCATCCATGACCTTGGTCCACACCACCGCCTTTTTGCCACTCGGCCATGTCTCCCCGCGAGTGCATCTATGGTACCATAAGGTTGGGTATGATGATGGTCTCGACGTCGCTGTCAGAAGGCTTCGGCGGATCTTACCGGAACACCGACTATCGATCCTGAGGCCAACTTTTTACTAAAGCCGGTCGCGGCCATGCCGATAGCCTATGGGTGTCATCGACTGATTTCTGAACTGGAGAAAAATGACTCGCTATCAGGCCCTTGCAACCACTGCGCTGCTCTTGGCGGGCCTGACCAGCCCAGCATGCAATTCGAATAACAAAAGCACCGATTCGGCAAATCATAACTCGCCGAGCCCAAGCGCCAATGCGACCGCCCCGAACGGATCCGCCACACACCCGTCATCGAAGTTATGCACATCGCAGAAGGCGCTGGCAGTCGGATACTACGTCACCGTAAATCGCGACCTCGCCCCCTATGCGGACAAAAATGACAAGCCTGCCATCCTCGTGCTAAGCGAAAACGCACCCATCTACATCGTCCGCGGCGGGGGCGGTCTCTTGATTGGAGCGTTCAAAAACATTAGTGTGGCCAACAATACGGTCACCGGCTATTTGGACACCCAGCGGATCATGGGCCCAAAGCCCGCGCTGCCGATCCCAACGTGCCTTGACCTCAACGACGGGCACGCTGGTAGTCCCGTCAACTACACCCTTTCGGCGAACGGTTTCACTGATCCAAGCCCAGACGAAGGCGGCACGTACCAAAAGCAGGCCGGCCCAATGCCGACCCTTGATCAGTTCATAGCCAACCTAGTGAAGCAGTGAGTCGACTCTTACGCCACAGCACTCAGGTACAGCAATGATCATTCGTTAAAACGACGACACATGGTGATCGTGATCTTGTTCAGACTCTATCGCTGGTGCTTTGCCAAGTGGATCCAAGTATTGCGCTGCCGCGGCTATATAGTGACGATCGCGGTCTTTTACCTGCGCCCAAAATCGCAATATATGGTAGATCGTGACGTATGGTACGGCAAAAAAATAAAGAGCCGAATGCCAGCCAAAAACCGCCGCGGCGCTCAACAACAAAGCACTCAACATCACCCGCCAGCCTTGTCTTGCCAGGGTGGTCTCGTAGGGTGTAAACCACCCTGATGATGCCGCTAGAGAGCGACATAACCGTGGTATTAAACCTCGCATCTGCTCTCTAATCATCAGCAACACCGTGCCGCTAAAGGCGAGCGAGACGGGATAACATAAGTATCCGATCAACTGATTGGTCGTAAAAATCGCACCGTTTAGTCGTGGTGCCGCACCGAGCAGCAGAGTTAACGCAACGATCTTGAAGACCGTCAGGTGCAGGGGTTCCAGACGCTCCGTAAACGGGTTTTCAAAGTCGTGTTTGATTTGATTTTCAGCAGGTGCGGCTGAGGGATGATCGGGAGATGTCATGGCGTCCTCGTATGGCTCAACTAGCGGCGGTCGCAGCCGACAGGCTATTTGTTCAGTCATTGCAAGCCATGTGCCAGGAATTCCCTAGTGATTTCGGATGATCATTTGACCAATGTTTGGACACCGAACGTCACATGTACCAGTGTTTTAACGATATCGGATACTGACCAAGCCTCGCCATGCTCTCGGTTCACACCAGACCAATCCACGTACACAGGCGTTCCACGATGATCTTTTGCATCGCAACAATCGACAGGGTGTGATCGACTTGGGGGTAGCGCTCGCTGATGATGCTGGCGCGATGCGAGCAGAGTGCAGGATACATATGCCAAAACTGATCCGGGTAGTTGTAGACGGTGTCGACGCTG
>JAPLFX010000162.1 GCA_026390445.1 Pseudomonadota bacterium | reverse complement strand
AAGAGGCCGGAACCAACTCGGAAGCGAGCTGCAGCCTACGGGCGGGTGGGCGGCGAGTCATAGAGCCGAGCCTAGGCAGCCAGAACGGCCATTTGCGAGGCCTGCTGGGATTCCGACTGGAACTTCGAAGATCCTATAGGCTGGCAGACATCGCGTGAGCTTTTAGGTGAGCTTATAGCGCCGGAAAGTTGGAGACACGCCCATCAACCCTGTTGTGCCCAGGTTGAAGGCCACTATACTCTGATTTCCGCTTGCCACCTTCGGCTAGTTAGTGTAACGCGCCATGGCTAATAATGGCCTTCCAGTCTGATGTGGGCCTTAACTTCGCTTTGGGGGGGATATTTATGAAAATTTACGCGTTTCTACTGTTACCATCGCTCTCTATTGTTGCTGCGGGCCCGGCGCTAGGTCAGTCCGATGAAAGCAAAAACTTTGTGAGTGATGATCGAAATTCTTCATTATGCCAGGGCCTCAATGGGGGAAGCTGGGTTCACGTGCCTGCGGATCCAGATTATGGAACTTCTGAATTTTGTGTCCAAAAATACATGACTTCGAAAGTAGGAGGTCTACCTGTAGCTCAAGTAGGCATCCTTCCTTGGACTGGACTTCTTGAAAAAAATGCTAAAAGCGCTTGCGCTGCTCTCGGAGCTGGTTATCACCTCGTCACCAATGACGAATGGATGACCATCGCATCAAATATTGCGGGTGATGGCAGAAACTGGAGTGGCGGAAGCGTAGGATCGGGCGAGCTAGTGAGAGGCCACAGTGATACAAATAAGCCCTTCGGAGCCTGCCCCGCCAATGCAGATGACCGTCTAGCCTATTTAAAAGAACAAAATGAATGCGTTGGCATTCCGACTGGGACTTTCAACCAGCGCCGTACCTTCTACCTTTCTAATAATGAGGTTATCTGGGACATGTCTGGCGGCGAGTGGCAGCGCGTAGATCATGCCCCAGTAGACGAGCAACCATCGTCGGCATCAGATGTTTTTAATAGATTCACAGAATATAGCGCCCCAGTCAGAGGTACTGCTTCTATGCCAATTACCGATCTTATTCCCACTATGAAACCCTGGTGGCGAGATACCTGGAACTCTTCCCAGTCAATTGGGCGATACGCAAAGTCTGAATTCAGGACTGTCAGTCCGCTGCCGCCGCTGGTACGTGGAGGGACCTGGAACCATGGTCCATCGGCGGGAGTATTCTCTGCCTTGTTCAAAGCAAGTGATGTGCTCTATCCTAATAGCGTGATTGGGGTAAGCTTTCGCTGCGCCTGGAAGCCCTAGAGTTATGCCGCTCTCCGTATCTGGCGATCCGCGCCTGTCCGTGCGGATCAGGCGGGACTATGAAGAAGCAGCCAGGGTAGCCTGCCGATGCATTTCTACCGAAGCCCATGAGTCGCGACCACTTGTTGGGGTTGCTCGTTTAGAACTTGGAGCGCCCGCCGCGAGGCATTGCCATCATACTGACCCAGGGGTAGCTGTCCTCCCGCTATCGACACTCACCTAAAACCGCGATGCACGCACCTTGTAAGCTTATGTATATACTAGTCGGCCCAGAAAAATACAATTTGAACTTTAGGGACCATGGCGTTTACTACGCGCGACAACCGTAAATGGCGCCGCTTGGCGTTAAAATGAGCTCAAAAAGCTTCACAAAAACAGGCAAAAAGAAAGCCCGATAGAGCTTGCGCAGATTGAAGGCGCACCCCGCCATCACGGCGTTAATTTGATCGCCAGACGAGCCGAGAAGAAAGTTGCGGCCGAGTCGATGATCAGCCTTCAGATGACCTATTACGGGCTCGATGCCGGCGCGACTGACGAGCTTGCGTTTAACAGCATCGGAAGCACCGCTAGAGCTCTTGCCTTGCACGTAAACATGCGTCGAAAATATGTGCCCCGCCGAACCTTGGTATCCTCGGTCGCAATAGGCGGCCTTTGGATAGGCCCCCGTCACCGATTTGATCTGGGTAAGGACGTCCGGAATCGTGTGACCGTCAAACGGTGCGCTTGGAAACGAGTTGACGCCTACAACCCAGGATCCTTTAACGGCAGTGGCAATCGAGACCTTTGAGCCAAATTCATATTTGATCCGGGCCTTGCCCTTGGCGATGCAAACGACCTCTGGAGCATGGACGCTGTATATTTTGTGCTTCGACCCTTGTTTCTGTCCGAGAATTTTATTGGCGATGCCGACAAGGCTTTCTACAGCAGCTGTGCGCTCTATGAGCTTACGTTCGAAATCGCGCAGGACGCGTCCGAGGTAGGTGCGCAGCTTCTTGAGCTGCCGCTTGGCGAGCTTCTTTTCGCCTTTATGCAGAGCTCTCGCATGACTAACAAGCGCCCTCTGGCCCAGCCGCACATATGATTGCTTAAGCTTGATGCCCAGCTTCTCGGCCTGGCGGACAACGGCACGCCGGGCCGTGTTGAGTAGGCGTGAATCGCGTGGATACGAAATGGCTTTGGGTTGTACGGTGGTGTCGACAAACACCTCAGCCAGCGATTCCTCTGTCGCCAACTTGGCTCGCTTAGCGACGTCAATCGTCTCCGATAGCATCGTCTCGCACCCCTTAAAGCCGACTCGATTCCTCCATTTGACCAGCGATGTGGGATGGCACGGCAGCCTATGCGTGAAATGTTCGAGGCCACAAAAATACTGCCAATATGGATTTTCCACGAACTTGGCGACGACCGCTTCATCGCTCTCGTTCATCATATATTTCAGATATTCCAAACCAACCATCAGCCTTGTTGGCAGTGGCGGCCTGCCGGCATGATCGGCAAAATGGACTCCGAATTTTGTCTCGAACCGTTGCCATTCGATGCGTTCAGCCAGCTCGAAAAGCGGATGAGATGAATTGAGAAGATTCTCAAGGCGTGCACCAAAGAGTTCCATTTGGCCTTGAGACCCGGCTGTTTTAGAGGTCATCGGAAATCCCCAGAAAACTAGCGCAACGACTCGGATTTCTGGGTATTATGCACTAAGCAAAAATCTATGAAAAGCGCTATCCTCAAGGGTTTGATGCGGTCATCAGGGCCGACGTCTATAGCGTGGAGGAAACTGGGGTTGATTCACCTACCAACGACCATGTGGGGTACAGAGATGATGTACTGTTTACCTCCATAACTTGCACGACGGTGATACTACCATCAGCGTGCTCTTCATAAATCAGTCGTTATGCTCTATTCAAACGCACCGAACGCTGACCTCGGCGGGGACCCAATAACGGCTCATCGTGAGCCCGGTAGCTTCCGCACTCGACGCATGCCTTATTGGGTCGCGAAAGCAGGACGTCACGTTTGCGTTTGCATCGCCAGAAGATGTGATCCTAAGCAAGCTTATGTGGTTTGAGCAGGGCGAACGTCAGGCATCGCAGCAATGGCGGGATGTGATCGGTATCTTGCGAGTGCAGCAGAACATTGATGTTCCATATATGCAATCATGGTCCGCTTTGCTTGGTGTGGGCGAACTTCTGGGTCAGGTACTGGAGGAAGGCTGGTCCGCACCTAGTCGGAGTGACTTGTAGCTGGACAACAGTTCGGATCTCCTATCGGAGCATACAAGCCGTCAGGAGGGACGCCAGCCGAACCAACTTTCACCCGCAGACTTGGCTATCGAGGCCTAATATATCAAGCTCTTTTGGTGTCATGACTTCGAATTAGCCAAGCCAGCCAAACCGTCGCCACCCCGGCGCCCAACCTCCGCGGCCAGGTCACGTCCGCATGCAATACACTCCCGGACATTCCCTGCGGTCATTGGCGGACATTTGTTGCTGATCCCCGAGGTCCGTTCCACATCCGAGGTTGGCGGAATACTCCGTCGGCATGGACCACGCCGACACCCATGCAACGCCGCTGCGCTACAAGCGACACGAACCTGAGAAGACGCTCCTCTACGAGGTGCTTGCCCGCGAATGGGACCGTTGGTTCGCCGAGCGCCAGGCCGACACGGGCCGCTCGCCGCTGCCAGCATACGTCGAGCGGGAATTCGAGGCGTTCCTCCGCTGCGGCTTGCTGCAGTATGGCTTCCTGATCCTGTCGTGTGAGGGCTGCGCTGAGAAGGTCCCGGTCGCGTTTTCCTGCAAGAAGCGCGGCTTTTGTCCCTCTTGCAGCGCCAAGCGCATGTCGGAAACCGC
>JAPLFX010000269.1 GCA_026390445.1 Pseudomonadota bacterium | reverse complement strand
CGCCCGTACAGCCCGCAGCAACACCCATGGCCACCTGGCGTGCCACCGGCTCAGACAGCCGCATGTCCTGGGCCCCGCGCAGGTAGGTCATCGCCGTGATAAATTCACGCGACGACTCGCAGTTGAGGACGCGTTGCTCAGAGGCAACCGACTCCTTGACGCGGTGCTCCTTGGCGCTGCAGGCGAGCGACAGGAGTACGAGGGTGGCAAAGACGCCTAGACGCATGGCAAGCTCCGCAAGGTTTGAGTCGGCCGGTACCAACTAGTAGCGATGGATCTGCTAGCCCAATCTTAGCATGGGTACGCGCCCACAGAGTGCATACGGTTGACGATGTCGTTGAAGCTCATCAAGGTCGGATACTCATCCATCGAGAATGGAGGGAGTCGACAGAAGTGGTAACGCCCAAGCAGGTGCCGGTGGGAGTCAAAGGGGTGCGGCGGAGCAACCCCGCTCAGGCCCGACAGGGTTTGAAGCGCGGCCCAGGCAAACACCAGCTGGACGTGGAACAAGTCCCGCACGGGACAGTGTGGAAAGTCGACAAGCCTAAATATTTTAGGTGGAATCGACGTTTCGGACAGGTTGCTAACATCCCAACCCAAACCCCAATAGCCCCCTGGCCGAGCATGGACCACGTGTCCACTTAAGTCGTTGGCTCAACTCCCTATCACCGCTCAAGCTAGACCTCCACATTGGAGGTGCGCTTTGACACTGCTTGATCCCAAAAATGATGCCGTATTTAAACTCATGCTTGTCGACGATGACGCAGTCGATGCGCGCATTAGTCTCCTGACGGCGGTGCTGAAGCCCGACTCACCCATCACATCAGCCACCGTTAAAAATCCACACATGCCTAAAACCCACATCAAGGACAAAGACACCATTCTCGACATTTTGATCGAGCTCGGCGACGGCCAGCGGATCGATCTTGAGATGCAAATGGCCTGGAAAGCCTACATCCCGGAACGGGCCTACTTTTACGCCGGCAAACTGATCACCTCCCAGCTGAGCCGAGGCCAAAAGTATCAAACGCTCAAGCGCGTCTCGACCATCTTCTTACTCAACGCCGTCGGCTTCCCAGATGCTCCCCCCGACCACGCGCACTACGTTTTCCGCATGACAGAGCAGCTAAACCTCGCCCATATTCCGCCTTATATTACCATGCACTTCGTCGAGATTCCCAAGCTAATTCGTCATTTACCGCCCGCTTTGCTGTCATCCGAAGACTTGGCTTTAGCCAACTGGTGCAGGTTTTTGTACAATCCCAATCAACCTGGACTCGACGAGGTGCTTGCCAACATGCCAGCTCTAAAAAATGCCAAAAAGAAGCTCGAAGAGATTTCAGCCAATGCAGAAAAGCGAGAGATAGCACGCATGCGCGAACGCGGGCGTCGTGACTACGAAAGCGATCTCGAAGATGCCCTTTGCCGCGGCCGGGCCGAGGGACTCTTGGTTGGCCTTACTTGATGCACCGGAGGATGCCATGGTCCAGAAAGCTTGTTTGACCAATCCAGATCTTGAAGCGGCACGCGAGCTACTCGGTGACATTTCATCCGAGGGCGAGGCGCGGGAGCTGGCACGGATGCGTGAGAAGTCTGCGATCGACTATGCGTGGTCGATTGCGGCAGCGACGGATCAGGGGCGGGCAGAGGGTAAGGCCGAAGCAACACTTGCTCTCCTGCACCAGCTCCTGGCCAAGGATGAAACACGGACGTTAACCAACGCATTTCTAGCAACTCTCACCGGCCTACCGGAGGATCGGGTCGCAGCCGAGCGCTTGGCTTTAACATCCCAGGCCAAGCCCAAATAGGCCCCAGACACCGACAGAAAACAAAGGCCCCAGCTGGCCCGCGTTCTCCCCACCTCGGTGCAGCAGCACCACCAGCCATGCCTCCACCCCCAGATCACCTTGAGCTCGCCGCCAAATCCAACTACAGTCACATCAAACCATGAGGTGCCCCGTGCTCTTT
>JAPLFX010000097.1 GCA_026390445.1 Pseudomonadota bacterium | reverse complement strand
TCGTAAGCGGTCCGGCATCCACGTCTCCTAGCCACCCGTTACGTTTGCTAGGTTGCCATTCGTCAACACATAGACGGAGGGTTCAGCAGTGGCGGGAAAGACAGCAAAGGCAGAGATCAGTACCGAGACTCGGCGGCGGCATATCGATCATTGGAAGTCGTCTGGATTAGCGAAGGACAAATACTGCGAAAAAAACGGCGTGACCATCAATCAGTTGACCTACTGGCAAAAGATCCTCGGGAGCAAGCGATCCACGACCGTCCAGAAGTCCCGGTCCTTTTCGAGGGTGGCCGTGACCTCGACATCAACCGCTTCGACGCCGCCGGCAGCTTCGCTGCGGATAGTGGTCGGTAGCGCATTTGTTGAAATCAGTGAATCTGCTAACCCGATTTGGGCGGCACGTGTCATTGCCGCGATCGGTGGTAATGCATGAAAAGTCTCCGCAAATTCACAGAAATATATCTGCATCGTGCTGAAGTGGACGGCCGCAAGCAAATAAATGGGCTAGCTGCCATAGTCGAAAGCGAGATGGGCAAATGCCCGACAAGAGGCGGGCTCTTTGTCTTTACTGGCCGCCGACGCGACAGCATCCGCATTCTCTATTGGGACCGGACCGGCTTCGCGCTCTGGACCAAAAAACTAGAGACAGAAAAATTTAAGTGGCCCGCCAAAATGTCGGCTGACCATACAATTTCGCTTACTCACCAGCAGCTGGCCTTTTTGCTCGACGGCTACGACATCGCACGCATGAAACCGCATCAATCGTTGTCTTATTTGGCTGTTTCTTAACGACAGAAGGGACTCATTTTGATAGAGTGCGGCCCTATGCAACAGGCCGCACAAACAACTCCGTCCTACAAAGATTTGATCGAGGAAAATCTATTCCTAGCTCGCCAGCTTAAGGAGCTTAAAGCAGATAAAGATCATCTTGAGGACTTGGTGCGCCTGCTTAAAAGGCAACGATTTGCACCTAAAAGCGAGGTCCAAAATGCCGCTCAGGGCACGCTTTTTAACGAAGCAGAAGCTCTAACCGCTGAAGATTCGCTGGACGATGATTCGGTCGACACGGGAAAGAGCGATCCGAAGCCAAAGCAAGGAAACAGAGGAAAGCCGGTCAGGTCTTCTTTGCCTGCAGATCTGCCGCGGGTCGATAGGATTGTCGATCTACCTGAGTCAGAAAAGATCTGCCCGGCAGGTTTGCCGCTTAAAAGAATGGGCGAAGAAGTCAGCGAACAGCTTGGTGTAAAGCCGGCAGAGCCTTTTGTACTGCGGACCATTCGCCCCAAGTATGCTCCGTGCGAGTGCCCGGCTTGCCAGGCCCACCGGGATGGGCCGGCTTATGACACTGCGGGCAAGAGAGCGGTCAAAATTATGCCACTCCCTGCGCAACCAATTCCTAAATCCTTTGCCTCCCCCAGCTTGTTGGCCATGATTGCGACCGCGAAGTACGGCGATGGTCTGCCTCTTTATCGCCAAGAGGAGCTGTTCAAGCGTATTGGTATCGACTTATCTCGTCAGACTATTGCTGGCTGGATGGTGCGCTGCGGTGACATTGTAAAGCCATTGATAAATCTCGCTAAGGACGAATTGATCAGCGGTCCAGTCATTTTATGCGACGAGACTCGCGTACAAGTTCTCAAGCGGCCCGGCAAAAAGCCGACAGCTAAAAGCTATATGTGGTGCTTTAAGAGCGACAGTGACCGAGCGAAACATGTGATTCTATTTGAGCTTGGACCTGGGCGCGGTCATGAAGTTCCGATGAATTTCTTGCAGGATTACTCTGGTTATTTACACACAGATGGGTTCGAAGCCTATGAAACGCTTGCGGCCAAGATGCCCAGTATCATTTTGGTGGGCGACTGGGCGCATGTGCGCCGTAAATTTGACGAAGCGATCAAAGCATTCCCACAAGATTTTAAGGGTGAAATCAAGGTCAAGACAGGGTTCGACCTGATCAACGAGCTGTTCCGTATCGATCGTGAGGTGATTCCTTACGGTGCAACCGATGATGAACGTCACCGAATAAGGCAGGAGATCTCCAAGCCGATCATCGAAAGGCTGAAGGCCTGGGCAGACAACATACGTCCCAGTGTCCGGCCGAAGTCACTAAGCGGTATCGCACTAAAATACATGATCGAGCGCTGGAATAAGCTCGTCCTCTTTCTTGACCAGCCCATTTTAAGACTCGATACGAACCCTGTCGAAAACGCTATAAGGCCGTTTGTCATGGGACGTAAAGCTTGGCTATTTTCCGCAACGGTTGCCGGAGCCGAAGCATCAGCAGCGCTCTATAGCCTTATCTCAATGGCGCGTGCTCACGGACACCGTATCAATGAGTACCTTGAAGCCGTGTTTACAGACCTACCAGCCGCCAAATCGATCGATGAAGTCGAAGCACTTTTGCCTTGGAACTGGGAGCCATCACCGGCAGCTTAGCGTTCACATATCACCAGTATAAAAAATGGCCGGTAGGCAAATTTGCCACCGGCTTTTCTTCGTGAACTGATCGCCACCTGGACGCTCCGCGGCTCGGGGATTTTTGAACGTAGCCAGCCGGAAAACCTTGCCTAGCCATGCTAGGGGCGGCACGCGCGCGTGCCAATGTTTTTGAAGTCTGGATACCTGTGCTTCGCCAACCGCTTACCTGATATCGTCTGACGTCGGTCGAATAAGTGATGAGAATATTCTTTTTCCAGTAGGTTAATTCCTCATCCATCGGTCCACCTGAGGTGATGCCAACGAGAGAAAAGACTCCATTCATCACCGCATAGGCCGGACCGCCTGAGTCAAAATTATGAGTCGCTGAATGATTGATCGTTTGAAATGGAAGGACCTTGTCGCCTACCCATTCTTTATAAAACTTGGCTGGAACCCATTCAAGTAGTCCTTCCTTAGGCTCCCCATGGTTCCGTATCCTTTCCTGCTGCTCTGGTGTTTGGCTTCTAAAGCCATATCCTGCGATTCTAATATCTGAATCCTTGTTCAGACTTAAACTGGATATGACAGCGGGATCATGTGATAAAGGCGCATCCGAAGCCAGAAAGATCAGCGCGATATCATCGCGATGGTAATATCCCTCAGCTTCATCGATCCATTGTGAGGCATCCTTTATCTCGTTGCTGATGACCCTTTGGTTAAGCGCCAATTCATGTTGATTCAGCTTATGAGTTCCGTCCTTGCCGAAGATTTTGAATCCCTTGTGTAGACGAATAAACTCGATTTGCCGGACGGAATCGACCGTCTCGTCATAGATACTTTGTTTGAAGCCGACGGCCCATTTTGATTCTCTATCGGTTCTGTCGTAGTCATATACGCAGTGCCCAGCAGTTAGTACAACGCGTTGGCCTATCAAAACACCTGAACAATTCATGCTGGCGCTGCGATCCGTCCCTGAGCTGTAGGGTCCTGTGACGATAGCAACCGTGTGGCGGGACACGGGATCTCCATCACTGGGGGCAGTGCCACCAATCGTAGCGATCTTGCTTGATTCGGTGGCGCTTCGGATACATCCGGCCATGCTGCAAAGCGCGAGTGCAATCAATAGTCGCGTCGTCGTTCTGTTATTTTCGTTGTGACTTGCTTTCATGATTCCCATATTTGTTAAAAAAATGGATAGGTTAAATGGATCTTTGCGGATTCCAAATGATCACGCTGCGCTAAATGCTTTGTTGCATAAATCCTGCGCTAAAGAGCGTCGACGGCCGCCTTCCACTCTGTGTCAGTCATGCTATGGAGCGACGCAGGGAGCGGCTGCTTCATGAATCCATATAACTCAATCTGTCTGTTTAGATTGGCGATTCTATAGCAATGATTGTGATGAGGCTCATCATAATCGCCGATACTGACGTATATCCGTTCGCCGCTATCCGAACGAAACCGACGTTCTAAGAGCTTTTGACATGTCTTGGCATCGACATCCGCAATGAGATCGACAGAATGATTTGGGTCTTGTTCCGCTAATGTCATCAATTGGAGAAATGAGCGCGACATTTCGAGTGGTTCGATGCCCAACATCGTAAGCCATTCGAGTCCGAGGTCGTCAGCCTCTTCTTCGTTCGTGTACCAGCCAATATGGTTGCGATCGCCTTGTTGTATAGCCATTTGGTAACGACTGCGCTTCTGCGCATCTTCGTGGTCTGACTGGTAGGCTAGGGCAGACGTTTTAATTTCTTCAATCAGAGAACCTTTGTCCTTCCACTCTTTGGGGCGTGTGCCGATGGGCATCGCATCTAGATTATAGTAGACGTTATAGTCAGCCGTATTCGTGGATATCATGTAGTAGTGAACAAGTTCATGCATAAGCACACCAATCACTTGCTCGGAAGTAAGATGAGGGAACATGCTATGTTTTACGTCTATCCAGTTGGAAGGCAAATCGAGTTGAATCTGCTCTCCCCTATAGTGTTGTGCGGCAAGGTCGGTCGAGCATCCGGTGCTTAAACGAACCAATGTTTCTTCGAAAGTTACGTGGCAACCCTGAATGTCGGACAAAAAGCGCTGAATCATGAGGCGTGTCCGTGGATCGTGGTAGGGGCGCTCTAGGCACCTTGAATCATCATGCCCGTGATAGGGTGCGTTGCTGTAAGTCATGTTGGTCCGCTCGCTATTCAAACTCTTTGAATAGGAATCGAGTCCGAGAGCCTTGTCGTGGATTTCATCTGGGGACGATGCCTGAGGTCCAAATGAGAATGGCACGTTGATGCAAAGTGTAACAGCGCTGAGGTGAGCACCCATGCCATCGCCTAGATTGACCACGATATTGGGTCTTGGGATATCGGCGTTCTTTCCGCTGTCTTTCAGACCAGCTATCAGCAGCTTATGAAGTTCATTGGTCCATGCTTGGAGCTGCATGGTGATGGCCTCAGAGGCTGGTGCGAACCGGGGTGGGGTGACTACAGAGTCGGTGATGGATTGTTGTGAAAATGCGAACTCCTCGGGTGTCAACTCAGCCAGGCGATCGCTGGAGAAATCGTTGGCACGCAAAAGAGCGATCGAACGGCCCATAGGGTGCTTGGCAACGTTCATACTATGCGAAGCGCTGCCGGGCCCGGTACGGCCACATGCTGATAAAAACGCCTGAATCAAAGTACAAGTAAGTATGACGGTATTTAGTCTAAACATGAATGAACTGTCTCCGCGGGGGGGGGGCAAGCGCTTGCATAAGAACGGTCAACACTCGATATCGTCGTACTTGAGATGGCGTCGTCCTACAGTGCAATCGATATGCCACGGGGAAGAGAACGGAAAAAGGGCGTGAAATTGAGGAAATAGGTCCAGCGTTGAACGGTTGCAGTGTCCATGATCATCACGCCAGAGGTGGCGAGCAGCGTGCCGATGGCTTTCAGCGGCGTAAACTTTTCTTTGAGAATCAAGGCTGCGAGGACCACGGTGAAGATCGTCGAGGTCTGATTCAGCACCGCCGCGAGTGTCGCATCATTGAATTTATATCCAGCGACCCACAGCATCATCGACACATAGGTGCTGAGTACGCAGGCGAGCATCATGACGCCCTTTTGCGGCACGTTAAACAGTACCCTGGTGATCTCGCGCTTTTGCTCCAGGCCGGCAAAGATCATGGTCGAGGCGACGACGCCGGCTGCTAGGCGGATGGTGATGATCCAGAACAACGGAATCTCACTAAACAGCGGTTTGATCATGACGATGCCGATAGCCATGGTCATGATGCCGACAAGGCCCCAGATCATGCCGCTGAGAATGCGGTTGCCAGACGCCACCAGGGAGTCCTTGGTGATCGAGACGCACAGGATGGCCAAGACGACCAACAGCGCGCCGAAGAACCGTGGCAGCGTCAGCTTTTCGCCGAGAAAATATAGCGACAAGAGAATGACGCAAGGGGAATAGGCGCACTCGGCGATGGCTAGCCTAGAAGCGCCAGCTTGCTTCAGCGCCTTTAAGACCATAGCGTCGGCCGCACCGATACCGATCATACCACTGAGGGCAAGGATCCAAAACTGCGACCAGTTCATGCTGGGCAGGTGCATCCCCTCAATCAGCAGGACCGTTGGCACAAACAGCGCGAGGCCGACGCAGTTCTTAAAGAGGTTCAGAAGGACGGGGTGGACTTCATCGCCCGATTTCTTAAACAAGATGATCGAAACGGACCAGACAAAAGAGCAAAGGATTGCGATCACGGTACCGATCAAGAAGGTGCTCCTGGGTGGTCGAGCGGCGGCGTCGCCATGGGGGGAACAGGCAGTCTCTAAGAAAAGAGCGAGGTTGTCGACGGCTATTCAGCTGAGGTCGGCTAACATGGACTCCGTTCATGGGGCGTCCAGGCTCCACGACCTAAGCCAAGTTGCCAAGGATGATGGGAGTTTGGCCTTCCGACCAGGGTGGGTACTTTCCCATCACCGCGGCATACAGTTCCGAGTCGATCAGGAGGCTGAGCCAGCCGCGAAGGTGCGGGTAGGGTGAGGTCGCAAACCAGTCAGGATCTACCAGGGAGAACTGGCGTACAAAGGGGAAGATCGCGATATCGGCCAGCGACCGTTGGCCTCCGAGCAAGAACGGTTGGCTGCCTAAGCAGCGCTCCAGGGTCTGGAGAAAGACCTCTCCTTGGGCCCTCGCTGAGTCTGTCGGCTGACCGGCAAAGCGTGCGGGATATTTATAGCGATCCAGATGGCCCTTGAACGGTCCATCGTTGGCGTCGATCAGCGTGGCCCCCGCGGTTTGCTGCTGCGTGCTGCCTAACCAATGCTCCGGGTCATTCTGGTTGAGTGCCCAGTCCATGATCTCGCGGCTCTCGTCGATGACCTTGCCGCTTGGGAGCTGCAACACCGGTACCGTCCCTTTGGGCGACGCGGCGATCAAGGCGCTCGGTTTGGCCTTGAGTTCGACCTCGCGCAGTTGCACCTGGGTGCCGCTGATCCACAGCGCCATGCGCGCCCGCATCGCATAAGGGCAGCGGCGAAACGAATAGAGGATGGGAACGCTGTTCATACCAAGACTTAAAAGCCCCTATCAGTGCTTCGGAACGCAGGTCACGTTGGCTCGACCATTGCCGTCTAAGACGTTGCTGCAATCATCTTTGTCGGACCCTTGAATGGTCACCGTACTCTTATTGCCGTTGGCGTCAATGGTCACAGCACCAATCGAGGAGCCGGCGCCGACATTGACGGTGGTGACCGGAATGTTGCCACGGGACCAGATGCATAGCTCTTTGATTTTGGTGCTATTCGCCAAGTTAAGGGTCATCTGACCGGCATTGCCGGCAATATTGATACTGACGAAGTCGATCGTCGTATAGGTGGGCAGTGTTTGTGTATCTGCCGTCACGCTGCTGGTGTTGCCGCGGATAAAGATGTCGCTCGAGCCGGTCAGGCTTAGATTCTCGACGGGATGATTTCCGGTTATTTTGAATTTCGCCGCGTTCGCTGGCCCCTTGAGAGAGCACGGTGAACTGTCATCGTCCAGGCCCTGACCGCCTCCGGTCGAATTTGGCAGGGCATTTCCGCCATCTTTAGTATCAGTGCTGCTGTTGCTCGGTCCCGCGGAGCTGGCGTCGGTTGACGCGCCGTTGGCACCTGGAGTGGATTGTCCACTGGTCGATGCTGTTGTCTGAGAACTTGCAGTAGTGCCGTCTGCAGCATTTCGGCTGGTTGCAGTGGTATTTTTTGAGCTGCCAAACTGCGACGAAGAGCAGCCCATAAGGCCTAAGGTGAACATGATGGTGACGGGTGCGATCGCGAAGCTCATCATCGCCTTGCTCCAAAATTTGTGGTGGGCGGCTCCGGTTGCGGATGAATCGTTCCTAGTCCAAAGGCGCTATCGGTAGGCTTTGGTGCAAACTTTAACAGGCAATCTTTTTGGTGTGATATCAGCAGGCACAGCTTAGATAGGCGATTCAGGTTGAAAGTACCTGTCTGCCGGTAAATGGCCGAAGTTAATGCGGGAGTCGTTTCGCCCGGAGCCCTGAAGGACCTCGGTCCGTATGGTGTAACTGCCATGAATCGATGGGTTTAGGTGAGGCGCGGAGTGGGTGTGGTGGGTGGATGCACAGGTCTCGCGAACGGACCCCGAATTGATATTGCGAATCGCTCGCAATTAGCCTATCTACGTTGATGGTCCATAGTCTAATTGCAGACAAAGGCGGTTTATATCCGCACAGGCCCGAGCCAGGGGTGACATGAGCGACCAGTGTGATCACGGGCAAGACCGAAAGGTCGCCGCTTTCATCGAGCATAGCGTTGGGATTCTGAAAAGGTCTGGCGCACGCATCACCAAACCGCGCCTCGCCGTGCTGGAATGCTTGGCACAATGTAAATCGGCGCTATCGCCCAAGGAGATCCTCAATCGGATCAACACGGATGGCAACGGAGTTGATGTCGATTTAGCCACCGTGTACCGCATTCTCGATGCGTTCACCGAAGTGGAGCTCGTGCACAAGATCGGCTCCGATGGCGCCTATATGGCCTGCCGTCACATCGCCTGCGACGCCACATTGCACATGATCGCGGCGTGCTCGAGCTGCGATAGCACGCAGGAGGTAGACCTGCCGCCGCAGTTAAGTGCGCTGCTGACCAAGCACGTCAAGACCGCCATGCATTTTCAGTTAGCCGAACATTTTTTGCAAATCACCGGCGTTTGCATGAATTGTGCAGCGCGCGCCTAACGGCTGAGCGCACGAAAGGAAAGGGTATCGATGCAGACTCTATTGCGACTAAGCCTATGTGTGTTGTTGTGCCAGGCTTGTTCGACCCACAATAAGGCCGATGCTCCTGCCAGCACGGAAGGTGTGGCCAGCAAGAACAGTACCTTCTTTGTCATCATGGACTGGACGACCGGGCCAAAATCTGCCGCGACCTCTGCGGCCACACTCAGTTTTTACGATGCCAACCATCACCAGCCGATCAGTGTCGACAGCGTCGCAGTTGTCCCATGGATGACGACGATGGGGCACGGCACGTCCATGAAAGACCAAAAGATTGTCCCGGTCGCAGGTCAAGTCGGTCGCTTTACCATCGACGGCATTTATTTGATCATGGGTGGACCCTGGGATATCCGTGTGACAGCTAAGGTCAATGGCAACATGGATATCGCCACCGTGGCGGTGACCGCGCCATGAGGCGCTGGCGGCTCGTCGCTCCGCTGTTGCTCGGCCTACTGCTCGGATCGAGCCAAGCCTTCGCCTGTGCCTCCTGTGGCAGTGGCGGCGATGACCCGCTGATCTTGTATCCAAACGAGGTCGATAAGATCTACATCGGTTTTGCCCGCGCCACGGCGTTTAAAAACGTCGATGCCAACGGCCGCTTTTCGACTTCAGGCGGACCGACCGCTAAAGACACCCTGACCTTGGCCTACGGTCACGGGTTTTCGCCGCGGGCGTTTGTCACCGGCACCTTGCCTTGGCTGCGTAACAGTCGCCAAGAGGCGACACACACCTCGCTTGGCGACCCATCCCTAGCAGCACGCTACGCCTTGGTGATGGCCTCGATGGCCGAGCCGCTGATTCCCCAGGTTCAGATCCTTGCCGGCTACAAGCAATCGATGACCCACTCCATTCATGACTCGGTCGATCTTAAAACCCAGCTCGATGTCTTTGGCACCGGCTTTTCCGAAGCGAAACTCGGCGTCGACGTTTGGTTTGGGCAACTGGACTGGCTTGCTGGCGCGGCGTTTCATCTGATCAAACCGTTGCCGCATAGTTACGACGGTGTGCGCTATGAACCTGGTTTGGCATCGCGCTCGACCGTGACCGCCGGCTACGTCTTTTCGACCGCATGCAAGACGACCTTTGGTGCCAATCTCTTGGCGCGCGGATCGCTGCGTGGCGACGACGTCGTTCAGGCCGACTCGGAGCAACGCAATCACTCGGTCTTTGTGACACAGGATTGGCTGATCTCGCCGGTCGAAAGTTGGCGCTTGAGCTTGTCGAGGCAGGCAGCCTTTGGCGCCAACAAGAATACGGCGCGCTCTGACGGTGTCAGTTTGGCGTATTTGCGGAGTTGGTAGAGTAGGGTAGGGTCTCGAGGTTGCTGCTTGTAGCGAGATTCTCGACGTATAAGGCCATCTGATCTTAGCCATAAGAAAAGATTATTTTTTCTTTGCTGGAAAGCGCCCTATATACGGTCGGCGAGTCTAACAGCTGCGGCTGCGACGCTGGTCTGTTGCCGACTTGTCATCACCTTTTAGGAGAGCATCCATGAAAGCACTTCGTTCATTGTCCTTGGTCGCCGTCTTAGCGGCACCAATCACCGCTGTCGCCAACGCAGCTGTACCTTTGGTCGACTCGGCTTGCCGCATTACCAGTGAAAAAGACCTCGGTGGTGTCAGCGTCATCTCTGCTGGAGGCCAGGGCGAAAACCGCCAGCTGACCATCGCTCTCGGCAGCGTCTTTGTCGCCAAGGGCGCCGCGATCAAACTCTTTAGCGGAGCCAACTTTACCGGTAAAGGTCAGCTGCTAAATCCAGTCGGGCTTGCCGGCGCTGTCGCCACCGACGGGGGCGTCTATATCAATGCGCACGACCTGCTGGTCAGCACCGACGTCGGGCCGGTGGTCGGCTCATTTGATTGTACCTTCGCTGGTGCTGAAGCCACGATCACTTTGCCGGTTGATGGCAGTGCGACCACAGAACTGGTGTTTTACAACGACCTCATCTTTGCTCCCACTGGCTACCGCGGCAATCACGCAGAGCTGAAACAAGTCACCTTGACTAACCAAGACGGTCTGAAACTGCTGAGCACCCACTCGCGCAAATATTGGGGCGCTGGTTACGATAGCACCGTCGACCTGGACTCCGGCCGCATCACCATCAACCAAGTCGGGCGCGAAGGTAGCACGTTGTCGACTCAAGTGATCGAACGCAAAGCCGATGGTTCTAACGCGCTGGAATATGCTGGAGCCGTCGCCCGGGTACGCGCCTTTGTTGCTGCGGTCGCCGCCAACTCCGAGGCGCGCGTAAGTGGCAATTTCGCTCCAGTGCCAAACCTAGAACTTGCCGCGGTCGTCGCGGTTTTGGATGCGCAGATCGAGAGCCTCTAGTTTGGTGTGGTAGGGACGCGCATAGGCGGTGGAGTTGCTGCAGCACACGTTCCCACCGCTATTGCGCCCACCCTGGGCGCCGGTTAACATGTATACGTGCAGCCCGTTTACCGATCATCGCCTAAAATTCGCCCCAGCTGACCAGCAGCGTAGATCGGCAGTGAAAGTAGCTCCACCTCGGTTGCTTTGGGCTTCTCGTTGCTCTTCGCGTGCGATATTGCCCGTAGGGTGGGCATACCGAGGTCGAGTCGTACGGCGCGTCGGCTCCGGTGGGTTTCAGCAAATACAAATAGTGATTTCAACGATCCGGTCTCTCCTGATTTCACCTCGATAGGCACAGCCTTGCCACCGGCGGCTATGACGTAATCAACCTCGGCATTGTTGCCGCGCCCTTCCCGCAACCAATAGACGAGCTCATCGGCAGAGCCAGTGACGCCACTGGCGAGCAGCTCCTGGCCGACGAGCTGCTCGGCCAGCGCCCCACGATGCGCGACCGACTCTTCTAGCTCGCCTTTAGCGCTCGACCATTCGAAACGACGCACGGCATTAAACAGGCCGACATCAAGCATCAGGAGCCTATAGATGCGGTCGTCAATACCGGCGCGTAACGGCATCCCTTGGCAATCAGCGTGATGAACCCGGTAGAAAAGCCGCGCCGCGATCAGCAAGTTCAGGAGCCTCCGCACCGTTCGACTTTGCTCATCCGCAAGGAGCGCTGCATATTTCACCTTTCGACCGACGTTGCGAGCGGCGCGGTCGAAGAGAAGGTGCAGATCGGGCATGTCTTGGCGCAGCCCGTACTTCGCAAAGTCTGCCTTATACGTGTCGATAAGCCCAGACTGCGCTTCGCGCACGGCTACAGGGCTGCGCGTGTCGACCCAAGTCGAAACGGCTTCCGGCATGCCGCCGACAAACGAATAAAGCGTGAAAAGCTCGCGAAGGCGGGAGTGCGCAACAGCGTCGATCCCGCCCTTTGGAGTCAGCGTGCGCAATCGCTCGAGGAGCACCGGCTCGTCGACTGCAGCCAGGAACTCCTCAAAATCCATCGGATGGAGGTGAAGAAATCGAACACGACCAACTGGCATCGCGAAATCGTGATCCGCAAGAACGAATTCAAGCAGGGATCCGGCTGCCACGACGGCCAACTGCGGACGCTCCTCATGAAAGTAACGAAGCGCCGCCAAAGCGTGCGGCGTTGCCTGGATTTCATCGAGGAAGAGAATGTCATCATCTGTGATACGTCCACTGCCCGGCAAAGACTCAAGCGCTGGGATGATCTTGGCTAGGTCGAGCGTCGCGAATACACTGTCGAGCTCCGCATGTCGCTCGAGATTGACCGCAACAAGCCGCCGTCCTGCGCCCTCGGCTAGCATGCGCACAAGTGTCGACTTCCCGACCTGGCGGGCGCCATGGATAATAAGGGGCTTGCGGCGGGGCGAGGTCAGCCATTGCCCTAGATTCCATGTTTCTTTTCGTTCCATATCAGTATGTTAGAGGCAAATAGCAGCCCCATCCATAAAAATCAGCGGGTTATGCATGAAAGAAGGGTATCTTTTCGGCTATCGCTGCCTGTAGCCGGATCATTCCAATATTTATGGTGAATTATGGGTGCTTCTAGAACACGGCTCCAGAGCGGCCATTTGCCTACGCTTTTGGGCCGCCCAGTTGACATAGCAGGCAAATATCAGCGCATGGTCCCTCAAATCTTCAGGCGATCCGCAAATCTGTCGATATCTAATTTAATAACGGGAGGATTGTAGGCAATCCAGAGTTCACCGCCGGTGAAGTCCGTCCACGCGTGATTGGCGATATCTAAGCCAAACCATTTGAGCTTTGCTGAGCAAGCGCCAAGCAAATCGCGTCATCCACTCGTTTTGTAGGACGATCGTGAAGGCGATCACCTCGACCACCGGCAATTCGAAGCGTGCGAAACTGGCAGGAAATGCATCACGCCAGGCAAAGAGGACGCGACCCAAAATCATCGCGTAGCCATACTGCAAGGCATAAGCTAGCCAGAATTTGCGTGAAATCATCAGCTGACTGATGTCTTGGCACCAGCGAAACCCACTCAGCCGCCGTTGCACCCGTGGATCGAAGCACAAGCGTACCGCCGCCAGAAACCAGACAAAATGGCTCCAAAATATGTAGGGCTCTTGCCGGTAGGCATCGCAGGAAAAACTGCGCGCTATCTGCAGTCGGGAGTAAGCCCCCAGCTGTGGCAAACTAGCGCCGAGGCCCAGCAGCCAAATACCTCCTTCTTTAACATGAAGTGTCAAGTTATCGAGCCGCTGCGCGGATTGCAGGAGTCGCACCTCAACGCCAAGCCAGTAACCGAACCAGATCAGGCCGACCCAGGGCAGGAGTGGCCACTCCGAGACTTCTTCATAGGCGCATGGTGCGACCCCTAAGATGTTCTTGATAATTCCGTAGCCCGGCGGAAGGTAAGGCGCCACTTGCCAAAACGGTAGCCAAAGTAAAATGCCGCCTATGATCCCGAGGACCCGGGCCGACCACGGCCCTAGCGCCTCAAGGGCCAGGATGACTGTCATCCCGGCAAAAAACACCGCAAATATGTCCCAGCTTAATCCCAGTGGGCTGCCGGTACCGATGCTCAGCAGCATCCAGCCGAGGGAAAATACGGCGAACATGGACAGCTTTGTCGCGCCGGGTTGGCGATTGGCGGCAATGAGCAGGCTCGACAGAAAGGCGATACAAAAACCACTTAACGCCATCACGCGAAGAAATTGATCCACTACCTGTAAAACCACGCTGGCACTGGCATACTTGGGCGCTGCCTCGCCAAAATAAAACACCTCAAAATGAAACTCGACGATGCAGATATAACAAAGGAGTCGCAGCAAATCGAGGCCAAGCCAACGTGGCGAGTCTGCTCGTACTGCCATGAGATCCCTTTCGAGAGATTGTCCCACCAAACGCCATCGCACTTTACTCACCCCGACGCATAGGCGCCGCGTGCCTGAGTAGAATTCCCTATTTTTATCTTAGCCAAATCCTTCAGGTCGCCGACTATGACCTGGTGGTTAACCTCGACTCTGGCGAGCCGCGGGTATCCTTGGGTCGTCTTGATCGAACCGCTCCGCTGTTAAACCGTTAATGTCTCAAGGGTACCCGGTAGCGATGATTTTGCGATAGGCTTTCTGTCGCCCCTCCGTCAAACTAGCTAAATCGGCTCGTCATGAGTCGATATCAACTGGTTCAGAGTGGCGATAAATGCAAGTAATCACAGATAAAAGCGACATCGGACAGGCCCTATCCCCTGCAACCGGAGCCCGCGCCCCCGACCACGATCACTGGACCTGGTTGGCCAAGGACGCCTCCTTCCCAACGGGCTGGCAAGGAAAAGCGATCGTCGACCTAGGCTGTGGCTCTGGCTATCTCTGTCAGCAGTGGGTGAGCGGTGGCGCTCACCATGTGGTCGGCGTCGATCTGTTATCTCCCGATGTGCGGCCAGAGGGCTGGCACTTTCAAACGCTCAATCTCGATGAATCGAACTGGCCCGCTCAGCTGGCACGGTCGGCGAGCATGGGCGGTGCCCAGCAACAGCCATTTGACCTCGTCTGCGCCTTTGATCTGCTGGAGCATCTCGATTCGCCGGTGCAGTTTCTTAGCCAATGCCGGGCGCTCCTTAGCCCTGGCGGGAAGCTGGTTCTTAGCACGCCTAATACCACGTCCTGGGAACGCATCCTCAGGCCCGAACGTTGGTCTGGGGCGACCGATCCTCAACATAAGATTTTGTTTAACCGCTACAGTTTGGATTTTCTCCTGCGGCGTGTCGGTTTTCAGCCCAAAGTGCTGCGCGCTCCGGTGCGCCGGCTGGAAGCGATGGGTATCCCCTGTCCGCAGGTTGGGGCGCAGATCTTTTGCGTGGCAAGTGTTGCGGGTTGATGGCCGAAGCTGCCTGGAGACGCAGATGTTCGGACAATTCGTGGTGGACTAGGGTCCTCAATCATGGATAACTAAGCATCGACCCTTGACGATGAGCCTCGTGCTCAATTTCCCTAAAGGATGGACAACGGATGAATTCATTGACCAGGACCCTGCCTCTTGCCCTCGGCCTCTCCCTGCTCTCATCTGCGGCCTTGGCTAAGACCTTTAAGGTTGACTCGGCCCATTCCAACGTCGGTTTCTCGCTTAAGCACTTGGTGATCAGCAAAGCCACAGGCCGCTTCAACGACTTTGGCGGCACCTTTGTTCTGGACGATAAGTCTCACGCCCTCACCAGCGCCGAAGGCGAAATCCAAACCAAGTCCATCGACACCGCCCAAGCCAAGCGCGACGAACATCTGCGCAGCCCTGACTTTTTTGGCGTTGATGACAAGAATCCAGCGAATCCAAACAACACCATCAAGTTTAAGCTGACTGAGTACAAGGGCGATGGCAAAAAAGGTGTCGCGACAGGCAATATCACGATCCACGGTGTCACCAAGCCGATTACCCTAGCGGTTGAGATCGGCGGCGTCGTGAAGGACCCACAGGGTAGCGAACGCGCTGCATTTACGGCCGATGGTAAGATCAACCGCAAGGACTTTGGCCTGACCTGGAATAAGGCGCTGGAAGCCGGTGGCGTCGTCGTCGGTGAAGAAGTGTCTCTGCATGTCGAAGTCGAAGGCATTGCTCCTTAATCCCGAGATTCGTTCAACGAGACCTGGTGTGTGGCTTTTGCCGGCCCTAGACGAAGGAGCACTTTGCTCGTCGCTAGAAGGCCGGCCGCCCCCATCTCGGTGGTTGGTCTAGCTGCGAAAAAATCGCATCACATCGGTCGAAAAGCGCTCCATCTCCTCCGCCTGCGGACTAAACTGCAGCAGCATGAGGTCCACCCCCGCCGCGGCAAAGGCACCGAGACGATCAGCAAGCTGGGCCGGCGTTCCGACTAGGCCAGTGCGTAGACCGCGGTTGGAGACGGAGTATTCTTCTAGACTCATTTGAGATTCAAGCTGAGTGCCGGCTAGCCACTGCGAAAAATTAGCGTAGCCGCTCGCCGAGGCGCGAACATCGGTGATGCGGCTGAGTTCGGCCTTGGCCGCTGCCTCGGTCGGTCGGCAGATGGCGAACCCAGACAGGCCAAAACGCAGTGGTGCCGCAGCAGGTGCCAAGCGTGCGCGCCGCTCGCGCATATCGCGGATCTTCGCCGCCAGGACCTCTGGCGCGTCGCCGTGCATGACGTAGGCGTCGCAGCTTGTTGCGATCATGTTCTTTGCCGCGTCGGACTCGCCACCGGCATACATATGAGGATGTTTAGTCGGTTTGGGCGAGCAGATCGCTGCGTCGAATTGATAGTAGTCGCCTTGGTGCGTGAAGCGAGGCTCAGTCCACAGACCCTTGACGGCGTGAATCCATTCGCTGGTGCGTCGGTAGCGGTCTTGGTGCTCGTCAAAGGGCAGCCCGTACTGCTTGGCTTCGAGTTGCCACCAGGACGAGACGACGTTGAGGGCGAGGCGCCCGGAGGCGATCTGATCGATGTTAGAGGCGGCCTTGGCGAACAGTCCGGGGTGGTGAAAGTTGGGCCGCACTGCGGTCATTAAGACAAGGCGCTCGGTGACCGCCGCGAGGGCCGCGGTGGTGCTCCAAGCGTCGAGGGTCGGTGCATCGATGCCCTTGATGTCGTTAAGATTGAGTTCGGCAATCAAGGTGAGGTCATAGCCGAGCTGCTCGCTGCGCTGCACCAGCCGCTTGGCATAGTCCCAGCTTGCGACCATGCCCTCGTCCTCGACATTGCGCAGCCAGCCGCCAAAGACCGGCAGCCAGTAGCCAAAGCTTAGCGCCGAGCTCACGGCGTCCTCGATTCAGCCGCCGCAATCAAGGCATCGACCAGGCGCTCGGTCGGATCAAAGCCGAGGACCTGAAGGGGGTCGGCGACGAAGTTTGACAGGGCATTGATGTCATAGAAGTAGATCTGACCGTCGCGGCTGCTGCGCAGAAACTCAACGCCGCCGACGTCGATGCCCGCGGCACGCACGAGTCGCTCTACGGTCTGAATGGCGGCCGCCGGCGGGGTGTCGGCTTGGACGGCCATGCCGCTTTTGCGGGCCTCGGCGGGGCAGGCTTCGCTGACGAGAGCGGCGCCGTTGCTGGTGCGGCAGATATCGGCTGGGCAAAGGTCGAATCCGGCGTCGGCGTCGAGGCCGATACGGATCCCATACAAGTAGGAGCCAAGGAGGGTTTCGACGCGGTAGATCGCCTGGTCTGCGGGCGGGTGGAATTCCTGGAGGAGCCAGACGTTGTCGGGTCCGGAAGGGATCTCACCAGCGGCGACGCTATCCAGCAAAGCGGCCTCGCTGTCAAAGCGCAGGATGCCGGCGCCGCTGCCGCCGATGTTTGGTTTGACGACATAGGGTGCGGTCAGGGTGGCTGCCGCGATCGCCAGTTGATCCAGCGAGTGCACCACCATCGTGCGCGGGGTGCTGACGCCGAGCTGATGCATCAAGGCGACTTGGCGGGCCTTGCTGATCTCAAACTCCCATGATTTAGTGCCATTGAAGACCCGCACGCCGTGGCCTTCCCACGTTGCCAAGGCGGCACTGGTATAGGCCATCAGGTGGCTGCGACTGCGTTGCCAAGCCGAAGGACTCAGTCGGTTGAGGATCAGATCAGGCGCCTCCCCATTAAACAGCGCATGCTGATCGACGAGGTTGAGGCGGTGATGATCAGCGTGCCACATCTGGTAGGGTATGGCGCGGCGTTCCAGAGCGCGAAAAAGTGGTTTAAACCAATGAGGATGTTCGTAAAAAACCGCGATCTGTGGGGCTTTGCTCACGCTGGGTCTCCTCTTGGCTGTGGACGGACTATTTTGGGGGGTGATGAGCCTTTTACTGCGAATTTGGCTGGCCGTCCAGCGGCGTTATCCTGGCGGTGCGCGGTCGCCTGATTGCGCCGTGGCAACATCGGTTGGACTGTGGTACAGGCTGGACATGACTCAGGAAAACATTTGTGCTGCGGGCACGTCGTTGCGAGGATAAGCCATGAAATACAGTCTCTCGTTAGCCCTCTTGTCGATCGTATTAGGGGCCCCGCGGCTTCAGGCGAAGGCGCTGCTGCAAAAAACCGTGATCGATAGTGCGCACCAGGTTGATGATCTGTCGTTTGAGGTCAGCCAGGCGACGGTCGGTCGTTATGACTCGGGTAAGAATTTTTCGATTAAGCGTCAGCAACTGAAGGGCGGCCTTCAAGATGGAACCACGTTGTTGACCGTGGACAATGGGGCCCTGAAGATCGTGCTCATTCCCAGCAGAGGCATGGGTATTCTCGACGTGGTGGCCGAAGGTCATGTGCGCTTTGGCTGGGATTCGCCGATTAAAGAGGTCGTCCATCCAAAGTTTATCAATTTGCATGATCGCGGTGGTCTCGGCTGGCTTGAGGGCTTCAATGAGTTCCTCGTGCGCTGCGGGGTCGAGTATGCTGGATCTCCTGGAGTCGATAAGTTCATCAACAATCGGGGTAAAGAAGATTCGAGTGTGTTGACGCTGCACGGTCGCATCGCCAACATCCCCGCGTCTAAGGTCGAGGTCGTGGTCGAAGACGGCACCCCAGCGACGATTAGAGTTCGCGGTGAGGTGCGAGAACTGACCTTTCTCGGGCCTAAACTTATCTTGACCACAGAGCTGGTGACCCAGGTCGGCTCGTCGAGCTTTGAGGTGCACGACACGATTACCAATGTGGGTAGCGGTGATCAGGAGTACCAGCTCGTCTATCATACGAATTTTGGCAAGCCGCTGCTCGAAGCTGGGTCGCAGTTTGTCGCACCGGTTAAGAGTCTCCAGCCGAGAGAGCCGATGCAGCCTGATGCGCTGCAGCGTTACACGACCTATCAAGGCCCCACGCCGCGTTTTGTCGAAGAGGTTTTTTTTATGACCCCCTACGCCAACGCCGAAGGCGTCACCAAGGTCGGACTGACCAATCGTGATAAAAGCCTCGGTGCGTCTCTAAGCTTTCCGCTGAAACATCTGCCCTACCTGTCGCTGTGGAAGAATACCGCCAGCGTCGAGGATGGCTATGTGACTGGCATCGAGCCAGGTACCAGCTATCCAAACAATCGCAGCGTCGAACGCGCTGCCGGTCGCGTCCCTGTGCTGAAGGCCGGCGAAAGCGTTGTACTGTCTATCAAGTTCTCGTTTCACACCACACCCGAGTCCGTGGCAACGATGATCCGCGACGTCGAAGCGATCAAGGACGGACGAGCGACTGAGATGAAGTGAAGCGACCCGGACTAGCCGCCATGTGACTGACCAGCGGACGCAAAAGAGCGAGATTTCGGGGCTCACGGGCCGTTGATGTTCCCAGTACCTTAGAGGAATTACCAGAAAAACAGAAAAAGTGTCTTTGCCCCTAAAGTTTTGCCGTGGTTGTACCGATACAAAGAGGACGTCGGGAGTGATGGTTTATCCAGATGAGGCCGCCTTTTCCTGGATGACTTTGCGACCAGCGACGGTGTCCTTAGTAGCAGCATGGGTGCGCTGCGCTACCTGCGCAGTGCCCTGGAGGTCGGAGATGACAGCGGCGCATTGCAAAAAGGCCTTGGTTTGGCCGACTGCGTTCACGTTAGCCGTTGTGGCTGTTGCATGCAGCCAAGAAAAGGTTAAGCCGCCGACTCCTGGGCCTGCCGCTGGCGGTGCCGATGTCAGTCAGAACACCTCCGCGTCAAACGCCGTGTCTACACCAGGTGCGACCGCTGGGCCCACTGGGGGAGCCGCTGCAGTGCCCGTGACGGGCCCGAAGGTGCCGGCGGTGACGGCTCCGATGACTGGTGTCACCGCGCCTCCTAGTGGCGCGGCTGTGAACGGCAGCGCTGTTTCGCCGACCTCTGCGTCAGTTCCAGGACTAACTGGTCTTCCAGCACCGGCAAACTCAACATCATCCTTGCCGCAAATACTTCCCGGTATTCCGTCCATCGTCGGTGTGACCGGTCCGACGCTCGAACAGTGCAACTCTCAGGGTCTTGCTTGGGTCCCGAAGCCGACTGGGCTGACGGGGGCTACGGTCAGCGGCGCGTGCGGCGATGCATTGGTCAAATGGTGCTGCACGGAGTCGCAGGTCATGGCCGAGTTCCCTGACTCAGCCACCACCTTGCAGTCGACCTTCGCGAGGTTCAAAGGCCAAGGTATGAAGCTCTACAACTGCAGTGGCAGCGGCGGAACCTACAACTTTTATTTCTTTAGTGTCGACAATTTGGGTGACCACGTGGCATCGACCTATGTCAACAACTCGACGCCATCGGCAACGGCTCCGGCAGCGGCATCCTGTCCCGCCATCACATCGGCGGATCTTGGCTTGCAATCGCGTTGATGCGTGGACGACCCGCGAATCCTTCTGGCGAACATGCTAACGACTCACCGACCCTAGCACGTGGCGTTGCGAATGAGTTGACTGTAAGCGGCGATCAGCTGCAGGAGAGGCTGATCGGAATCGTACACCGAGTACCAGCCTTGTGGCTCGTGGGGTGGGTCGCCGATCAATGGCTGGCCTTTGCTCCACCAGCCTCCAGGGGTCACCGGACGCCCCTCTCCTGCCCAGGCCCAGAAGTTGACGCCGGCCAGGCCATCGCTGCGGCGAATGGAGCGAAGCACTTGGTCAAATAGTGTGGCGTAGTAATCGTCGCGCCGAGTCGTTGGCGTACCGGCAGCATAGCGCTCACCGTCGCGGGCGAGGCCAAATTCGGCAAGCACGAGCGGCTTACCGATGCTGGCCAAGAGACGCCGCGAGCCTTCAAGATGGCCTAGGGCGCGGTCGCGGGCCGGTTTATACGTCTCTTCCGGACGCTTCGGGTCATACCAGCCGGCGTTTTGTGCCCAGATATGCGTGGTGCCGTAGTCGATATCCGCGAGGCGATTCACCTCTTCGGCGCTGGCGCCTTCGCTGCCGGAGATCACCAGGTGATGGCGATCGAGCGATTTTATGAGGTGTGCGCTGGCGCGGATCCAGTCGACCAGCGGCTGGGTGTTGCCAGAGATATCGGGCTCGTTGGCGAGCTCCCAGGCCATAATAGTTGGATCCTCTGAGTAGGGTGCGCCGGTGATGGAATTGGTGCGGGTCACGACCTTGTGTAGGTGATTTGCATAAGCTTGTCGGGCGTTGGGATTGGTATAAAATTGTTCTGCGTAGCGGCGATAGCGATCCCAGTCGCCACCTACAGCTGGCGGCGGATAAGGAATCCGTGTACCAAGCGACCAGCTCACGTACTGGGCAAATCCACCTGACCATTGCCAGTAATTGCTAAGGCAAAGGACTGCATGCATCGAACGTTTGGCCATTTCGACGAGCAGAAAATCAAGTCCATGCAGGACCGCTTCATGGTATTGACCAGGACCAGGCTGCATCGCTGGAAGCATACGCTGTGGCTCCGTGTTCGGTCCTTCGCTGCCGGCCATGATGCGCAGATTGGTGATGCCAAGCTGATGCATGCGGTCTAGCTCGCGGATGAGCCTTGCCCGGTCACCGCTTGCATCATCGGCACCAAGGTTGGCGCCATACCAAAAGTTGGCGCCCATGTAGGCGTAGCGTCTTCCATACTGAATGAAGTCAGTGCCTCGCGTACTGATAAATTTTGATGATGGAAGGTCTGAAGGCGATGGAATTTGTCCTAGAGACCTAGCGTCGCCGAGGGCTGCGGCCAAAATAAATATCCACGCACCTCTTATCAGTTTACCAAATTTCATGGCGCACCTCCTTCCTAAGCATACCGAGCAGGACGATGCCGTCGCAAATCTCTG
Source organism: Pseudomonadota bacterium (assembly GCA_026390445.1). Classification (GTDB taxonomy): domain Bacteria; phylum Bdellovibrionota_B; class Oligoflexia; order Oligoflexales; family CAIYRB01; genus CAIYRB01. The sequence goes on along the minus strand of JAPLFX010000097.1, from coordinate 7,042 downwards.
TGACAGCCCATAGGTGGCCTCCTCGTCTCCGAGTTCACTGGGGCTATGGAGCAACAAGGTCAACCAACACAGAAAGATCCTGGTTGTTCGTCAAAGTCCAACCGGTCGTCGGTGCCCGCGAGGCGCGCTTCTCGCCTTGTGGTTCAACTAAGCAGTTATACCTGCCGAAGATATAGCCAGTACTCGGGACTTCGCCCAGATCCTCGAGGGAGAGCGCCTCTGCCCATTGCTAATCAAATTTTGACTGGCCAACAGTCCTACCGAGTGAGCACCGTCACTTGGCGGAGCACCCATGCGCTTAAGGCTTTAGCAACCGATGACTTTGGCGCCACGGTGCGGGTGTCGTATTTTTTCAAAAGCACACTCACCTCCAATCGTCTAAGTGGCATCCTTGGACTTGTTGGGGAGCGGCAAAAGCTGCCCGTGCGCTACTTTCCCGAAGTGCTGGATAGCGGCATCCACAATGGTGACTTCTTTGTGGTCGAGAAAGTGCCTCCGGGCTGTTCGCTCGCAGAGTTGTCGACGCGGCGTGATCTGCGGGGAAACGATCTCGAGATTGCGGAATTCGCCACCTTTCTTAGCAAAGCGGTCGGCATCTTGCATGATCATGGTCTAGTCCACGGCCAACTCGATCCGCAGAATATCTGGCTCGAAAGCGGTGACATAAAGCGTCCGATATTACTCGACGTTGGCGCCTTTTTGCTACTTCCCGAAGAACATCCGGAGTCTTTACCTCGACTCTACTACCTGGCGCCGGAGCGATTTGGGCACGGCGATACCAGCAGCGGCCGAGCAAGCGATCTCTATAGCATCGGCGTCGTGCTCTACCATCTGGCTGGAGGGGCCATGCCCTTTAGCGGTGATGATCTTAAAAGCGTCGCGCATTCGGTCTACAGCGCCGTCTTCACTCCGGTCAGCGCATCCCAGTCGGAATTTTCACCCAACGTGTCGGCGATCATTGCTCGCCTAGTGCGCAAATCACCTAAGGATCGCTACCATTCGGCAAGCGGTCTCGATGCAGATTTAGCCACGGCCTTAGCGATGCTGCAGGGTCAGAAAGCGCCTCGACCCTTTGCCCTAGGGCGTGCCGATCAACGACGCGAGCTAAACTATGCCATCCCCGTCGTCGGGCGCCTGCACGAGAAAAAGGTGCTGACGGATGGCCTGGCACGAACGGCGACTGGCCGCGGCGTCCTGCAAGTCATCGCTGCGCGCTCTGGCATGGGCAAGACCAAGTTGGCTAGGGATGTCCTGGCTATCGGATCTGCGCAGGGATTCGAACTTTATGCGACTAAATTCTCCACATACGAATCAAATATCCCACTAAGCGCGGTGGGTCGCATCCTGCAACAACATGCCGACCAAGTTCGGGCGTTGCCCACCGCCGAGCGGCGTGTGTGGCAGGAGCGCGTGCTCGCAGCTTTAGGCGGGCGCGGGCAATTGCTGAGTCGTATTGCAACTCCGTACCAAGGACTGCTGCCGGAATTCCCTATCCATCCGGAGCTGCCAAGAGAGGAGGAAGAGCGGGTTTTCTTTGCGACTTTTGCTGAATTTCTCACGCTCATGACGCTCAACGGCGTCGGTACCCAAGTGTTCATCGACGACTTGCAATGGGCTGATAGCGTCTCGCTACAAGTATTGCGGTACCTGGCCATACGCGCCAAGGACACATCCCTGTCGCAGGTACAAGTGATCGGCGCCTACCGCAGCGAGGAAGTGTCGCCGTCCCATCCCCTTGCGACGACCGTGCTGCCGCATTTTGCACCCAACCAGATCATCTCGCTGGGTCTCCTCTCAGCGGCAGAGTCTGCAGAAGTTGTGGAGTTGCTCCTTGATGAGCAGAGTCCGTTGGTTGACGAAATCAAGGAATTTGTCTGCACGGTGACCGACGGCGTGCCATTTAACGTCTACCAGGTACTGGAGATGATTGTTCAGCAGACCACGTTTCATCAAGGCTCCGGTACCGAAAGTCATTTTGATGCCAAGCCATTTGCTTACCTGCAATCGGCTCATGGCCTTGGCGCACTCACCCATTCACGCCTTAGCCAGCTCAGTAAAGCGGCCCGTGTGGTTGCTGCCACCGCTGCCGTAGCCGGAGCCACGGTTGACCTAGTCAGCCTCCGGCGGCTATTTGCGCGGGCCGCAATGCGCTCCGAAGGTGTCGGCCCATCTGGGATTGATGGTGACTTAGATACTTCGCTGCAAGCGGCCATTGAGGAGTTGGAGCACGAACATTTTGTGCGTCGTACGACAGAAACCTTTAGCTTTGTTCACGACCGCATTCAGAAGGGTGCTTGGACCTTAGTCAATGCCGATGAGCATCGGGAGCTGCACCACGACTACAGTGTCATACTCGGCGAATTAGCGGCGACCAAGCCGGGCGAGCCTGAGCCCCAGATGCTATTCGAAATAGCTCACCATGTCCTGCGCGGTGATCCGGAGCGCAGGGCGGATTTTGCCTTAACCATCCTGACCAAGGCTGGAGCGGCCGCAATCAGCCTCTTTGCCTACCGCCGCGCTAAGGAATACCTCGGAGTGGCCGTCACGCTGCTCACTGAGCCACCAGGCCCGGCGGCCCCTGGGGCTGATAAGGATGTCTGGCGGGCTAAGCATCGCAGCACCTGGCTGCGAGTTTACGAACTCTTTGCCGACGCCTTGGCACTGGCCGAACATATCGAGCAGGCTATATCCGTCTATCAAAGGCTACTTCCATGGTGTGATACACGCTATCACCGCGCCGAGCTATACGGAAAATTAACCTTGAATTTCCTCTTTTTGCTTCGCTACGTCGACTCCGTCGAGGCCGGCGTTAAGGGCTACCAGGAGCTAAATAAAAAGTACACCTTGTCGAATGCCAAGGCACTTGTGCTCATCGTGTTCGGTATGCCCTGGCTGCTGCTTAACATCGTTTGGTTCCATGTCTTTGGCCAGCAGACTCGGGACGAGTTGAGTTCCGAAGAAGAGGCAGCCTGGCGCATCCTGATGGCGATACAGGTGCCGGTGTTTTGGACGCAGCCACTGTGCGCTGTGGCCAACTTCATACTGCCGACCTGCCGCTTGCTTTACTTTAAAGATGGCGCCCTTCGTGCCACCATGTTCACTTACTGGGGCATCGCCACTGGCGCCTTTGGGGCGAAAAAGCTAAGCCGCAAGCTCTTCCGCCATGCTGACGCCTACTATGATCATCACCTGGATCCTGTCGGCCAACTCTTTGCCATATTCACGCGAGGCGTGATGGTAGAATTTAGCTCCGGAAACAGCGAATTGTGCCTGGATCTGGTCGATAGGAGTCGGGCAATGAGTGCTGACATCGGCGAGTCCTTTTGGCGCGCCATGGGCTATCAAATCACCGTGCACATTGACCAATTCGGACACGCTGCGGGACATGGTATCAAGGCTGCGCAAGACTTGGCGGCATTCCAGCAGCGTATTGGCTTTGCCGCGTCATCGCTGGCCTCTTCGCTGCCCATATTCCTCGAACTCGGGCGCACGGACGACTTACGCTATTGGCAAGCCAGTGCATTAAAAGTAGTCGATGACATCAAAGCCGCTAAGTTGAATACCATGGATGCCATCTACACCATGACGGGTGTCGGCGAGATCTTGATGATGCAGGGCAAAATCAAGGAAGCCATCGGCCACTTGCGCGGTGCCTTTGGCATGTCTGTACGCGGCATCCATCGCCTCGCTTACTGCCTGTACGCGCCGATCCTGCTCGCCCAGGCTTATGTGCGCAATGGTCAGCGATTGCGCGCGATACCACCCCTTGCCTTTGCCTGGTTCAATGTCGGCGCATCTGTGCGCACGTTCGTGCCGCAGACGCTCTTCGCCTCCGGTGAATTCCTGGTGGCCTGTGGCCTAAGGCGCCTCGGCCTCGGGTTCATGCAGCGCGGGATCGAGCACGGTCAGGTCAAGGGTTGGTTAAAAGCCACAGCTGATCTTAGACTGCAATACGGCGAATACCTACTGGCCAGGACTCCGGAGCAGGCGGCTTTGGAATTTGGCAAGGCGCACGAATTCTTTGTCCGCTATGAGTACTTGTTCTCTGCGACCAAAGCGGCCCAAGCTCTAGCTCGCGCTGAGGCAGCGTTCGCCGCCAAATATCCGAAATCCCGTCCAGAGTCGATCAAAGTTGAGGCCTCGGTCGGTCAAGGACTAAGGCAGCAGATTGAAGTTCAGACGATGATCGATCTGTTTTTGCAGCTCAGCGTGGTCACCGACTTGTCGAAGCTTGTTGGCACCGCTGTCGACTGCCTTATGACCGCCACCGGTGCCGACCATGGCGTCATTTATCTGAAAGACAAAGATTCCTGGAAATTATGGACAGCACGTGGAATTGCCGCGGACCAACGTGACGCCGAGCCTTACGTGGAAGACCAACTGGACATGTCCTTCCTCCGTTCGGTTATGGCCGCACCTGGTGAGCCCGCGATTCGCCCAGCAGAGGGGGCTGGACTCAGTTCTGGAGCCGTGATGGTCGTCCCTTTGGTCTTTGAAGGCGAGTGCTCCGGCCTAGTCTATCTTGGGCACCGCGCTATTGGCGAACTATTTGCGCCTGAGCGCCTCGAAGTAGTCGCGGCTCTAGCCCGGCAAATCGCCATCTCGCTCGACAACTTTTACCTGATTGAAGAAGTTAAGAACCTGAATGCTAGTTTAGAACAGCACTTGGCCCATGTGGAATCCGAGGTGAGCAATCGCACACGTGATATTAAATCGATCTTCCGAGCGATCGAACTTGGCATCATGGTCATCTTACCGACCCGGCGGGTCCACGACGAATACTCAAAACATCTCGAAGTGATCTTTGGTACACATGCAATCGCTGGCCTCGACGCTGTCGAATTGCTGTTTGCCAACTCCAATATAACGCCGGAAATCAGGGACATTACAAAGCACGCTCTGGACAGCGTGCTTGGCGAAGCGGACTTCACCTTTAGCCTAAATTCTCCGCATTTACCCCGAGAAATCCGGCGTCATCGCGCGGCTGGTACCCTGCAGATTTTGGAACTGCAGTGGAGCCCCGAGGTGGACGACGGCGGCACGATTACGAAAGTCCTGGTGGTCATTCGTGACGCCACGAGTCATCGTCAGCTCGTCTCGGAGGCAAATCAGCGCCGGCTGGACCTGGTCATGATTGGTGAGCTGCTGACAAGCGAGCCGAGCGCATTGCTGCGTTTTTTTGCCTTTGCAGCCATGCAGCTTAAGCAAATGGTCGAGCTTGCGACGGCGGCGACCGTGGCGTCGCAGTCCGAGGGACTCGAGCGGCTATTTATCCTGGTGCACACCCTTAAGGGACTTAGCCGCATGCACCGACTCTCGTCTCTCACGGATGTGGTCCATGAGGCTGAAGACCTGCTGGTTCGTGTTCGCGATCACGGCGCATCCTGGCAACCGACGCAACTGCTGCAGCGCATCGAGCCGATCGCCACAACCCTGCAAGCCTACGAGGCCATTAACCACATCACGCTTAAACGCGCTCAGACTGCATTCCAAGCCGGAAGGCCCTCGGCCATCTCTACCGTAGCGGCATGGTTTGCCGCGGTGCCAGTGATTGCTCAGGAAGCGGATAAGCCGGAACCACAGCTGAGCATTCGAGTTGCCCATCTGAACATCACTGAGGAGATGAGCGACCTTATGGCGGCCGTGTTGTCGCATTTGATTCACAATGCCCTTGATCACGGCATCGAAATGCCTGCCGATCGGACTCTAAAAGGCAAACACCCCGCTGGCACGATCTTCTTCAGCGTTGTCGAGCAGAACTCCAACTTGGTCATGCGATTCAGCGATGACGGTGTCGGATTGAACCTGACGCTGATGCGTCAGCGGGCGGTGGAGCGTCAGCTGCTGACCGCTAGCAGTGACCTTAGCGCCGAGGCAACGGCTGAGTTGATGTTTCTTCCAGGCTACACAACAAAAAGTGCGGTGACACAGCTTTCCGGGCGTGGCGTCGGGATGGGAGCCGTGCGCGCTTTGATTGAGGATCACGGTGGCCGGGTCAGCATTGAACTCGCGGACCCGGCGGGCGAGACGGTAAGCTTTGTCACGGTAATTTCGGTACCGATGTCCTTGCGCAAGAAGCCCTCCATCCATTTGTCCCTGGTGCGATGAGGTCACCCGGCGCTTTAACATGGTAAAGTTGCCGTTTTAGTCCAAAGTCCAATGCGGCGGCAAGGCCCGGAGAGCGCCTTTCTCGGTGCTTAGTTCAATATAGTAGGTAAATCTTCCGAAGATAGGGCTAGTACTGGGCCTTATCCCATATGTTCGGGGGGAGTGCCTCTGCCCATTGCCAAGCAAATAGTGACTGGCCAACAATCCTACCAGGTGACCACCATCACCTGGCGCAGCACCCATGCGCTCAAAGCCCTTGCCACTGATGCCACTGGCGCAACGGTGTTGGTATCCATTTTTTTTAAGAGCGCACTCACCACAAGTCGTCTCAGTGGCCTCCTTGGTCTTACCCAGGCGCGCCAACATTTGCCGGCACCTTACTTTCCTAAAGTCATCGATAGCGGCATCCACAATGGTGATCTCTTTTTGGTCGAACAGGTGCCGCCTGGCTGTTCACTTGCCGACTTACCGACCAAGCGTCAGTTGCGCGGCCATGATGACAAGATTCTGCAATTCGCGACCTTTCTTAGCCAGGCAGTAGGCATCTTGCACGATCATGGTTTAATCCACGGCCAATTGGATCCGCTGAGTATCTGGCTGGCGGACGGTGACCTCCTACGACCTATGTTGCTTGACGTCGGCGTCGCACCTTTGCTTCCTGAGGAGGAGCCGGAAACGCTGTCACGACTTTATTACCTCGCCCCTGAGCGCTTTGGGCATGGCGATGGCAACTGTGGCAATGCCGGCGATCTCTATAGCATTGGGATCCTGCTCTATGATCTATGTGGAGCGCCCCTGCCATTTATGGGTGATGATCTTAAAACCGTCGCTCATTCAGTCTATAGCGCCGTGCTGATTCCCCTCAGTGAGCTGCAGCCAGAATTTCCGCAAAATGGTTCGGCGATCATTGCCCGTCTTGTGCGCAAATCGCCTA
>JAPLFX010000145.1 GCA_026390445.1 Pseudomonadota bacterium | reverse complement strand
AGAACTTCAAGATACGACCGAAGTCGGCTTCGAGACCATGGCGACGGTTTCAGGGCTCCTTATCGAAAAGAAGTTTGGCTACCGCCTCTTCGCGGAAGCCTTGAGGCCTTTTGAGCATACGCCAAAAAGCGACGGCAAGGGCCGTACTGCAGCCCAGCTGACAAGCACTGACGTCGGCGGTAGCGTCTCGCTGAACTGGACTAGCTGGTCGGCATTGGTCTACGAGTTTCGTTCAAAACGCGATCCGTTGCTCGTCGATCAGGCTCAAGTAAGCCAGTCGCTGATGGCGACGGTCTCGTTTGAAACGCAAACTCCGCGCTGACCAGTGTTCAGGACGACTCCGGGCTCCGCCGTTCATTTACAAACGTGCTGTTCCCACGGCGGCATAGCGGCGTCGTTGCCTAGGCTAGCGCAGATGATAAATTCGCCTTTGGTGTTGTAAATCCAGAGGTGATTGCCGCCGTCGTCAAGGTTATCGGTGAGCGCAATCGTGTTTCTACCGGCTGCCGTTGCGGCTCTTGCCGCGGGTTTATGGCTTGAGCCGTATTCCTTAGTCCATGAGTCAAATGTAGCAAGCACATCGCCGGCGAGTTGGCTTGTTGGAACAGATGGCACGCAGTCTGCTGTATATCGTTGGGAATCTTGTTCCGAACGACACGGTCACTTGGGGCTATCACGTCGCTCCACTCATCGTGACGCGATCCAATGGAAAGGAATCGGGATTGATCAGTCGAACGACTTGCCTAAGCAGCCTGATGACTGCGCAGGGTGAGTATGATGCGACGTTACCAACGGAATTTAAGCCCTCAGTCGCTACTGATGATGAAGTCGGTCAATGCTTCAAAGCGTTTCATCAGTAAGGTGTCTTCAGGCTTACGCTTCAAATTAAAATTAGCGATAGCCTTGTGACCAACAACATAAACAAAAAAATATTTTAAATACGTGATCGTTGGTATGAGTGTCCTGCGTCGTCTGCCGGCCAACCATGGGCGGGAATTATCTAGGGCCCTACGACACGGACGTGGTCAGCCTTGTGCGCCGAATTGACGTGTATTGATTTACGGTGCTCTCTCGCCTATATTCTGCCTAAGAATGCTCCACGAACGAAGTTCGTATCCTGGGTCAATGTTCCTGTCGTAGTGCCTTGAAATGTTCACAGGCGCTTTACGTAGCTGCAACTAGTGGTCGAAAATGGAGGTGTTATGAAGCACTTTGGTGCCTTGATCTTGTCCGCACTATCAGTTGGGACTGTGGCGCGTGCGGAGGATGCGGTTGATGCGTCGCGCGCGCAATCATGCGTGGAGCTTAGTGCCACCCAGGAGGCATGCGCTGCCCTCGAAGGGTGCCAGTGGCTCGATAGCGGCGACGGCTATACGTCTTGTGTTAATGTGCCGATTGAGGCCGATGCTACGGCAATGCCTTACGCCGCTTTTGGGACTGACGAGGAGTTCCGTCCCGGTGGCGGCGGTGGTCCAGGGCGCGGCGGACCGGGTGGACCAGGCGGTCCAGGACGTGGCGGACCCGGTGGACCCGGTGGTCCAGGACGTGGCGGACCCGGTGGACCCGGTGGACCTGGTGGTCCAGGACGTGGCGGACCCGGTGGACCTGGTGGTCCAGGGCGCGGCGGACCTGGTTGGCCTGGTGGTCCTGGACACGGCGGACCTGGTTGGCCTGGTGGTCCTGGACACGGCGGACCTGGTGGTCCCGGACACGGCGGACCTGGTTGGCCTGGCGGTCCCGGACACGGCGGCCCCGGTGGACCTGGACGTCCATTCCCGGTGCCTGTGCCGATTCCAGTGCCACGTCCTTATCCTGTGCCATACCCACAACCTGCGCCATATCCACAGCCAGCGCCGTATCCGCAGCCGGCACCATATCCACAACCAGCACCTTACCCACAGCCAACGCCGCCGTTATGGTGTGATCCGTCAACGCACCAATGTTTCCCCTACTGTACGAACGGTAGCAACAACGGAGATGGCTGGGGTTACCAACCTGAGCTTGGCGGGCCAGGCGGATCGTGCAAGGTGCCTGAGTACCCAACTAGCTGGTGCGACGAAGCAAATGGGATCTGTTACCCTTACTGCACAAACGGTAGCAACAACGGCGACGGCTGGGGTTACCAGCCGGAGCTAGGCGGCCCGAATGGCAGCTGCAGGGCTGGGTACTGAACGCTTGCTGAGCACTCGGCGTAGTGGTTTATGTCGCAGTGCCTCCTGGTATCAAGCGCAGGTGGCCCTCGTTTACGCAGCGGGACAAAGCAAGGATTTTGATCCTGCTTGTCCCGCTAAGCGTTGTCGCTTATTGTTTACTAAATAAGATTCATTCATAGCGCGGTTTAAAACGTCCCCCCTTCCATCTGAATCCTGAGGGTCTGGTCGGCGCAGCTGAATGTTGCTACGATATCGGTAGCGTATCCCGATGATCTAGCGATAAAAATCCAGCCATGCTGGCTGCCTGAGCGGAAGGTTAACCGATGGGGTTCTCCATCATCATCCCGGTGAAGGAGATCAATCACTACATCACAAGCTGTGTGCCGCTCACCCTGGACTTGGACTATTCGGACTTCGAGATCCTGATAGTGCCAAATGAACTACCTGTTGGTGAGCTGCCCGAGTTCTTGCGCGACCCCCGCATTAGGTTGATCGCATCTGGACGCGTCAGTCCAGCTGTAAAGCGTGATCTTGGAGCCGCCGCTAGCCGTCACGAGTTTTTGGCCTTTCTCGATGACGATGCCTACCCGGCGAAGGACTGGCTGCACGTGGCAGAAAGGTATTTTAGAAAGGAAGGGGTCGAGGCTCTTGGTGGTCCCGCGATGACCCCCTTGGGGAGTTCACTCGGTGAGCAGGCCTCTGGTCTCTTTTATGAAACTAAAGTTGGCGGTGGTGGATTGGTGTTTCGCTACCGCCCAGTCGGCCAGCCGTTCTTGGTCGATGACTATCCGACGGTTAATCTCTTAGTGAGCAAGGCAGCCTTCAACCAGGTTGGCGGCTTTGACAACGACTACTGGCCTGGTGAAGACACCAAATTTTGCTTGGATTTGGTCAAAGCTGGTGGACGGATTCTCTATGTCCCAGAGCTACTAGTGTGGCACCATCGACGGGCCTTGTTGCGGCCACACTTAAGGCAGGTGGGCGGTTACGGTCGGCACCGCGGGTACTTCGTTAAAGCATTCCCGGAGACGTCGCTGCGTGTGACCTACTTTGCGCCAAGCTTGTTTCTCCTCGGCAACATTGCCGGCGCCCTACTTTCGGTCTGGTCGTCCACATTGCTGGTCGCCTGGATGAGTCTTCTCGGCTGCTACTTGCTAGCATGCCTGGTCGATAGCTTCCTTCGTGCGAGGAAAGTGGGTTTAAGTCTCTTGACCACGTTCGTTATTCTGTCCTCGCATCTGACTTATGGTTGGATGTTTATTCGTGGGCTTTGCTCGTCGTCGCACTTTAAAAGCCAGCTGCGTTAAGGAGGATTTGTGCCTAGAGGTTTACACCGGGTGCTCGGAGTGCACCACTTGACTAACGATACGTTCTCGTTACGCTTAGCTCGCGATGGGGTCGATTTTGTACCGGGCCAGTGCTTCAATATCGGTTTGCCAAAGACGGCAGTCAACCGTGAGTATTCATCGTATTCGGGCAGCAATGAAGAAGAGCTACAGTTTCTGATCCGCAACGTCGAGGGCGGTGAGGTCAGTCCCAAGTTGCGCCAGGTCAAAGCTGGGGACTTCATCGAGGTCGATGGTGCCTATGGATTATTTGTCATTGATCCAAGCTTGATCGCATCGACGCAATTCTATTTTATTGCAACGGGGACTGGGATTGCGCCGTTTCATTGCTTTGTCAAATCATACCCAGGACTGAAGTACCGAATTATTCACGGAACTCGGTATGCTACAGAAGCCTACAACCGGACAGACTATGCACCTGGATGCTTGGTGAATTGCACGACACGCGACGACAAAGGCGACTTTCATGGTCGTGTCACCGACTACCTAGTGACCCAGGATCTTTCGATGGCCACCTATTACTACCTCTGTGGCAACCGGAATATGATCAACGACGTTTACGACATCCTCCGTGCCAAGGATATTTCGAGTTCGCAAATCATTACCGAAGTCTTTTTCTAAAGGGACGCCGATGAAAGTTGCCATTTCCTATCCGCCTATCGTCAATCGTCACGGTCAAAAGGCGATGGTGTCGCAAAACCGCAATGTTCAATTTTTCAAGGCGCCGACCTATCTACTCCCAGTGGTTCACGCACAAGCAGGAACCTGGCTCAAGCAGTTGGGGCATGAGCTGCTTTGGGATGACGGTAACGCCCAGTTAAAGAGCTATGACCAGTGGTTTTCGGATCTAGTCGCCGCCAAACCCGATGTCGTCGTCTTCGAGAGCACGACTCCGGTGATGAAGTTCTATTGGCGGGTCACCAATGAACTGAAGGCCAAGCTTCCAGGCGCGGTCTTTATCATGACCGGGTATCATTCGATGCGAAAGCCAGAAGAAACCTGTGAAAACTCAGCTACCGATGTGGTTTTACGCAGTAACCACGTCGATTTTGTGCTGTCTAAGCTCATTCCGATCATCGCGTCGGAAAAGGATTGGCGGACTCATTGTAAGCTCGAGGGTCTAGTTATTCGGATGGCGGACGGTAAGCTTAGGTCGACCGGCCACTTCCGGCAGGTTGAGCCTTTGGAGAAATCACCAGTCGTCGACCGAGACTTAGTGCAGTGGCGCAATTATGCTATGGAGAACGGCAATTTTCTCCAATTGCCGGGCACCTATGCAACCAGTGTGATTCGTGACTGTATGTTCGGCAAGTGTACGTTTTGTCGCTATAATGGACCTGATTTGACGTTTTCCATGCTGCCGGTGCAGCGCAGCCTCGATGAATACGAACGCCTGATCAATGACTACGGCGTCAAGGAGATCTTTGATGACTCCGGCGTCTGGTACCGTGGCAAGGAGGCTCGCGAGTTTGCCCAAGGCATCATCGACCGAGGTTTGCATAAACGCGGCTGCTATTTTGGCTTTAATACTCGCTTTGAGTACCTTGATGAAGAGACGATCAAACTGCTCGCTGAGGCGAACTTTCGCTTTGTCCTCATCGGTCTTGAGGCTGCGGACGATGAGACCTTGCAGAGACTGAAAAAGGGATATCAGTTGCAGCATGTCGAGCGGAGTCTGAAGTGGATGAGCCAGTACGGCTTGCATCCGCATTTAACCATCATGGTCGGCTATTATTGGCAGACGCGGGAGCAGCTAGACGGGACGGTGCAATTTGTTAAGTCGCTGATGTATCAAGGCTTGGCTAGAACGCTGCAGGTCACCTTGTGCACGCCACTCGATTTTACGCCCTATCATCAAGAGTGCATCGATCAAAAGGTACTTTTGACCGAAGACTATGATGACCACGACATGAGCAAGCTCATCGTGAAGACGCCACTACCGCATGCCGAATACTACAAGGCGGTTCGTGAGATGTATGGAATAGCGTTTAGTCCCCGGTTTATATTACGGCAGGTCCGCTATTTGCTGACCGGACGAAAAAGGGATTGGCAGTTTCTCTTTACCTATGGCTGGCGAGCAATTCGGCGGGTGAGAAATCATATCTTTAATTTGACCATGCATGAACACACAATACCCGATTAGCCGCCACTAAGCCGCAAACTGATCGGTATCACTGCCCTTATCTTTGTTCGAAAATGGATTTACGCTGGACGGCGGCAGGCGTTTTAGCCGCATATAGAGCCTCAATGTATCGAGAATGACGGATAGTCCGACGCGAAAGATATGGGTCATTTCGACAAAGAATGACCTAGAGTTGCTGTGAAAGTAATCAAGCCGAACCGGCGCTTCGAGAATGCGGCGAAAGCCGCGCAGGCGTGCCAATGCCAGTATTTCTAGATCGGCACCGTAGCGATCGACAGTCAGGTCTGGAAGGACAGCATCGATAACGGACTTTTTAAACAGCTTTAGGCCAACTTGGGTGTCGGTGACGTTCATGTCGAAGAGATACTTTACTAGCTGTTGGTAACAAGCGCTCAACACGCGGCGGACGCGGGGATAGTCGATCCTCGATTGTGGATGGCGCTTGGAGGCAACGACGATATCACTGTCGTAAAGTGCCATGAGTCCGAGGAAGATGCGAATTTCACGGGGATGAAGTTCCATCCCGCCGTCAATAAAAAAGACATAGTCGCCGCTAGCCTCTTTGAAGCCCCTGCGAACAGCATAGCCTTTGCCGTGATTTTCGTCGTAGATGATCGGGCGGACATTGGGGTGCTTGTAGCTGCGTAAGACCGCAGCAGTGGCATCCGTGCTGCCGTCACTGATCACCAGGATTTCAAACGACGAGAAATAGGGACTGATTTCTCCGATCAGCATTTCCAGGTTGGGTTTGATGGCTGCTGCTTCATTGAAAACGGGGACGATGACCGAAAGGTTCAGCTCGCGCAAGGAGGCAAAGACATCGGTGCGCTGTTGCTTTGGACTATTTGTTTCGGCGACCACGATATGACCTCCAAACCCACACATCTATCTTAGCGGCATAAAGAGCCTCAGACTTGAGAGGGTGCCGCCGGAATTTTCTTGGTGCACTCGGTAGGGATTGGGATTTAGTGAGCAAAAGCAAAAGTCTCATTGCTGCACAGCCGAAATATGATGCGCGCCGTATAGGAGTCATCATGACTCGTTAAATGCCTGATTTTAGCGTCTAATATCCTTGATTATCATGATTGTTTAGGCGTAAAGAGGACAAAAATGACCGCTGCGAACGTCCCGAACGGGTGAATGCAGTCGCAGTGGTGATACCAGTTTGGTCGGTCAAGCGGCAGACGATTCGACCAGGTTTGCCGTCCTGCCGCTTTCTGGCTACACTTAGATGAGTATCTGTGCGTCCGGCATCTGCCCAGCGGTTCTTGACCCTCTCGTCCGTCTTCTCGCTTGCATAGTTCAACGACTCTCCTGATTCAATCTTTAGAAAGACATGTTCATGGCATGCCATGCACTGGTGTTTGATTTAGATGACACTCTGATCCATTCGACCAGAGCTTACGGCGTTGCAAATGCCGCAGCTCTCG
>JAPLFX010000160.1 GCA_026390445.1 Pseudomonadota bacterium | reverse complement strand
TACAGGCGTCGCCGCCATTGCGGCATTCGCTGCTGCCGCCAGACGGACCATCCATGCAGGTCTGATAGGAGCAAAAACCACTGCAGCAATCAGCATTTGAGTCACAGCGGTAGCTGATCTCGGTGCAGCTCAAAGCCCTGGACGCGACAGGGAATGGTGCTGCGGCGCGGGCTTGGAGGGAGGGCAGCAACAAGGCTGCGGCGACGAGGAAACGCATAAGGAGTCCTTTCGAGACATTCGGGCCGACGCGGGGCGCAAGTAAACGGACCCGGCGATAGATAGCATAGCTCCTTCGATTCCGTCGCGAGAAAATCGACGTCAGGCTTTAGGCCATGGCGCAGGGACTCATTCAAGGTGTGGTTCTGTTCGAACTCCTGGGGTGCGGGCGCGCTTCTTGATGATTCGAGGCACTACCACCATAAAGAACGAAATGCCGTGGCGGCGTCCCGAATGTACCGCAGAGCCATCTATCTAAATGACATCATAAAAAGAAAGAGCATTTTTTTGCATGCAAAGCAGAGGACAAAGCAGGCTAGGCCTCCGCCCTACTTGGCGCCAGCCAAACCGCCCTGTACCGTCACTTTGACAGCAAGAAGGCCGCCCTAGCCACGGTGGCCAATGAGGGTTACACGGAACTCATCCGCAGGCCAAGGCGGCAATCGGCGGTCTGCGCCGTCATGACTCGTTCATTCAGCTAAAAATCCCATCCGAATCCTAGCTGCGAGCTCAGGTTACCCCGCCTCGTCAACAAGTTGCCTATACTCGTATTCAATTCATTTAGCGCCTTCCTAACATCCGCATCACCGGTCACCTCTGAACTCGCTGAGCTACGTGCCGACAGCAGTGGCTGCTCGCAGCCACTGCTGTCGGCAGTCACGAATAGTCCACTGTCAAAACGCCATTGGTTGCCTATCTTTACTTTGCCCACCAACGAATCAACTAGGACCCTAGATTGCGCATCAACCGCAGCTATACTCAGATTTGGAAACGATGCAACGCTCACAATGATGCTGAACGTTTGCTGGTACTGAAACATCGCTACTCGGCAATTGATCGACCGTGACCTCACTATCAGCAACTGCAGTTGATGACTGGGCTACCGACGCACCGCCGACTAGCAATAATCCGACAAAAATCTTGTGAACCACAAAAACCTAATTTTGTTTGCCTTTTACCAGAAACATGCCAAAAACGCATATTCAGAACCGATTAAAGGTGCTCATTTGATTATCCTAATATTTTGTATATCATTAGAACAAAACACGCGCGTCGCGCGTGTATTAAACGACCCAGGAGCCTTTTATGAATCGTGGCATTTTGTTCTGTGTGTCGATCTTAGCGGTGAGTGCGACGGCCTGTGGCAAGAAGAGTAAAAAGGCTGGGATGGCGGTAGCAGTTCCGGCAGTGGAACCCGTGGTCCGCGCTGCAACTCCGAAGGGCTTGATTGGCACCAGTAGCGCGTTAGCCGATGGCCTGGTTGTGACAAATCCAGCAACGTCGATCAAATCACGCATATTTAGCACCGGACCAACCGAAATTCTGCAAATTCTGAAGAACGTCGACACCACCATCGACGGCTACGAAACTCGGATGAACGGAAAGCTGGTTAAGTGCCTAGCTGATTACTCAGGTGATAGCCTAGTCGACACAACTCCGGTGACGTTTGCCAACACGGTGGACTTCGACGGCAACGGATCGACAGATTTGGATCTTGAATTTACCCAATATCTAAACTGTACCGAGGCCTTGGACACTGCGGGTGAGAGCTGGCGAGCTTTTGGTCGCAAGACGATCGATGGCAAGGTCAATTGGTACGTGCGCGAGGGTGGCACGGAGAGTTCTAGTCAGGCTGGCGCTTCGGCTATTCGTGTCGTCGATGGGTCAGACGAGGCCGAAGTGTGGTTTAGAGTTGGCAAAAAGGCCACCGCCAAGACGCAATCAACGGCTCTGGCGCATCTCAAACGCTCCAGCGACGGCACGATCGAATACACTCACACCGGCAGCGGCGTGGGTTACGATTGCGGTCTGCATATGCTGTCCAAAAGCAACTTAATGTATATCAAGGTCGCCGTCGATCAAGAGATCCAAAATCAGGGTGGCACGACCTGTGCCACGTCGACGGCGGCAACTAGCAAGGAGTACTGTATCGATGGATCTTCCAGCTCGTTTACCGAAAAAACGATCGCGGAATGCTCCGCCGCTGGCCTTAAGGCTGCAGCCTTCGCATTGAAGGGCTTAGACTATAGCACGGCCACGTACGACAAGGTTGTGTCTGCTTTTGCGGAAAAGATGCCGTCGACGATTGCCACCTTCACCACGGACGATCCACCGGCTAAATGACCCTAGAGTGGCCCAGCCAATTGGGCCTGAGCGAGACCGTTCGCAGTAACGTCGGTAATCTAGCCGCCAACGTTGCACCACCATCGCCCCCTGCTGCTTGTCGTAACCGTGCTACCAGACCGAGCCGTCTGGAGCACGGCGCAGCTTCTGGATGTATTCGCTGCGATTGGATGGTGTACACGTTCCCTTAGCATTAGCTGGATCGATCTTGCCGGCTTCATACTCCTTTAACACGCCACTTATAAAAGAGCGGCCAAAGGACGAGATGATACTTGCATGGTAGGTCACATCCATCTTTTGTTTAATACAGGTCGAGCCATTGCAGATACTTTTTTCGACGCTGTACAGGAGCGCACTTGCTACCGCTGCAACCTTACCATCTTTCAATGCCGGCCCGCCGGAGTCCCCCTCTCGTAGGCCAACAGCATCGTTGGCAGGAGCCGTATCGGATGGGGACCAGCTATAGATCATCCCGTCGTCCGTGATTTCGGCGATGGTGTTGGTGCCCTCACGCTTTTTATGGGAATCGCCGAATGCCTTCTTGTTCCAGCCAAAACCTACCATAGTGATGCGATCACCCTTGGCGAGGTTGCCGGCGTAGAGATCCATCACCGCAGGATATGTTTCCTTTTTATCAAAAAACACCAGGGCAACATCATATTTACTCCCTGGCCCGCCTGATTCCAAACCCCAGCCACGTGGAATCATATAGCATGAGCTGCTTACGGGTCTCCCGCCATAAGCCGCATAGGTTACACGCCGACTACCCGGATCGCTGGCGATGGCTTCGGCCTCGCCGGAGTAGGGGTTTCTCCTATTGCGCAGCGAGTCCAACAGGTCCTCGTTAGGATCGTACTTGTCATCTCCCAGGATCGTACCAGTTGGTTTGCCCGGCGCTGCGGGACGTTGCATCCAAACGCAATGTGCTGCGGTCAGCATGACGTTGTCGCGAATAAACGTACCGGTGCAGGTATCCTGAAACACACTACTGAAATCAGTACGAAACTCGACCACCCCTGGGTACTGGGTTGATGGAATGTCGTTGCCGCCGGCGACGAGAACATGCGATGACTCACCCACACCAAGCGAGCTTGTTTTACAGGAGACCAGGCCGCCCACTGCGACCGCAATCAGAGACGGACTCAATCGATGCAACATAAAGAGGATCCTCTCTAGTATTCCTCGCAGG
Source organism: Pseudomonadota bacterium (assembly GCA_026390445.1). GTDB lineage: Bacteria > Bdellovibrionota_B > Oligoflexia > Oligoflexales > CAIYRB01 > CAIYRB01. The sequence goes on along the minus strand of JAPLFX010000160.1, from coordinate 1,381 downwards.
ACTTACCTCGATAGATCGTGCTTAAATACACTCTCATCCTTGGCAGCTGCGACTTACTGAGACCATAAAATGATAGGCAACACTGTGTAGAGTATAGCATATCTCATGCCCATAGCCCGAACGGGGATGCAAAGATCATCCTCAAGAGGACGTTGGTTTTAGATTTGTTCTCTAAATCCAAAGTAATGTTTCTCATATATCTATTTTACGAACAATGCTCATCCGCTATACTTACGAAAGCAAAAGTAAGTGATTCGCTTGCTTAGTGATCAAGAAAGGAACTTAAAGTGGGTCTCTCGCCGTACATCCTCACCCAAGCCTTCGCTATGATAGTCTGCTTCGGTCTTTCTCTCTGCATGATCTCCTTCCGACTGGTCCCGACCCGTTCCTTTTCTTGCAAGTCACGCAAAGCTCGGCGGAGGACGTAATGTCAAACGTACTCCTCTTCCCTTTTGCCGACTACTGGTGGTTTTACTTAGGTTTCATGGCCTTTGTGCTTGGGATGCTGCTTCTGGATCTAGGCGTATTCCACAAGAAGGCACATGCTGTTTCGATTAAGGAATCGGCAATATGGAGCGCTGTTTGGTTTAGCCAAGCGTTGATTTTTAATGCAGGATTTTACTACTACGCGATGTCAACGTTTCCAAGCGATGCACGACTTAGCGCCATACCAGGATTCGATGCCCAGGTGGCAGCGAAGCAGGTTGGACTCGAATTTCTGACCGGGTTCATCATCGAGAAGTCACTCGCTATCGATAATATTTTTGTATTCGTGGTCGTATTCTCCTATTTCGCGGTCCCCGCCATTTACCAGCACCGCATTTTGTTTTTTGGAATCATCGGTGCGTTGATTTTTCGGGCGATTTTTATCGCTCTTGGCGCGTCGCTGCTTCAGTACCACTGGGTTGTGCTCGTAGCCGGCGGCTTTCTAATACTTACCGGAGCGAAGATTCTTGTCGCTCCCGAAAAAGTGCCTGACCCGGGCTCAAACCCGCTGATCAAACTAGTGAAGAAGTTTTTCCCTGTTACACCAGAAATTCACGGACAGAGTTTTTTTGTGCGCAAAAGTGGTATTTTATTTGCCACTCCTCTTTTCCTAGCACTGGTGTTTATCGAGTTTTCCGACATCATATTTGCAATCGATTCCGTACCCGCAATTTTCGCCATTACTAAAGAGCCGTTGATTGTCTTTACTTCGAATATCTTTGCAATCCTTGGTTTGCGGTCGCTTTACTTTCTCCTGGCGGGCGTCGTCGACAAGTTCCGCTTCTTAAAATACGGCTTGGGCTTAATCTTAATCTTCGTCGGTCTGAAGATGACTTGGCTGAACGAAGCATTTGGTGGGAAGTTTCCGGTTCTATGGTCTCTGGGAATTATCGGC
>JAPLFX010000192.1 GCA_026390445.1 Pseudomonadota bacterium | reverse complement strand
TGGTAGCTGGAATGCGGTCAAGCGAACATGCATCTGCCCGCGTGGGACGAGCTGGAATACTGCGACGTTGACCTGTGGGGTCAGTCACTTACGGTAAGATGCTGATTTACCTTCATGGCCACACTAAAACGGGGCCTGCCGCAAATCACCTCGTCGTTAGGCGAGGTTTGGGGCATTGCGGGAGTCATCGTCGTTTCAGCAGGTTAGCGGAGGTGACTGACCCCCTAAGTGGCCGACGAAAGAAAGCTGAAGAACGAGTCGCTCATGACATCTAAAGTCGAGTGGCAGTCTGGGCACTGCTGCTTGGGCCAGACGCCGCTAGCCAGCGCTTGTTTGTAGGGCGCGGCCTCGCTGAAGATATCTTTCTCGAACTCACAGTTGGGGCATTCGTAGGGGACATAGAACGAGGCGATCTTGCCTTGTTTGTGCGGTCCGAGCAGCGAGGTGATCATGTTCACCTGGTCGATGAACTCGCTGGAGCAATGCTCGTAGATAAAAGCCCGGTCGCCCCAGCCGGTCAGAAACTTGAGGAGGTTGCGGATACCAATGCTGTTGATCCGCGTCACTTCCTTCAGGTTCAACCGCAGCGGCGGCGTCTTGGTCAGCAGTGAGCTTAGATCGGCATACTCATTCAATTCTCCGCTCAGGTGGAATACCCCATCGCGTTCAGTGATATGAATGCCATTGCCCACTATGCTTCCTCCTAATCTTTGTGAAATCCTATACCTTTTCGCTAACAGTCGGCTACAACAATAGCGATTAAACGCCGCTGAGTAGTCGCTGGGCGAGCGGCTCGGTAGCGGCCCGCATGCTGATACGACCGAGGTTGGCGGCTTTGGCGCTTGCTGCGAGGACGGCGGCGGCCCTGCGGTCCTGCAAGGCTGGGTGGTCGGCGAGCAGCCCGGCCAGCGTCTCGGGCGTGAAGGTGAGACCGTGGATGCCCGATTGGAAGTCGAAGCCGCGCTGACCCACCGCGGTGCTTAGGATTGGCAGGTCCGCGGCCATGTATTCGCCCATTTTGACGTTGGTACCGGAGCCTCGAAAGACCGCGTTGATCGCCCAGTCGGCGGCGGCAAAATAGGGCTCAATCGCTGCAACGGGGCCGGTGACGGTCAGGTGGGGCTTTTGGTAGGCCGATTTGCTGACGCTGCCGGCGACCAGGAAGTGGATGTGGCGCTGCTCGAGCAGGTGCTCGTGCTGTGCCGCAAAATCGCTGAGGAAGGCAAGTCCCTCGGCATTTGGGCCAAAGTTGCTGGCGGCGAACAAGAGGACGGTGGTGCCCGCTTTGAGCTTTAGCGCGTCGCGGCTCTCCTGCCTTTGGGCGGCCAACTGTGCAAAGCGCTGCGTATCGACGCCGTTGGCGACGACCAGCGTCCGGCCGGGGCCATTCACGGCGTCAAAGTGCGCTTGATCGTCGGTCGAGCAGCAGACGATGACGTTGGCAACACGCGCAGCTGCGGCCTCGATCGTCGCCACCAAATGTCGATTGAGGCCGGTGGCCAGGTTGGCCTCGACATTGTGCGTGTTCAACAGCACCGGTTTAGTGCTGCCGCGGGCCGCGGGGTAGAGAAAGGGAAAGTCGATGACCACCCAGTCGCAGGTGGTCAGCAGCTGTCGCAGCAGCTTTGGGCGAAACAGGCGCAGCAGCCAAGTGATCCACAGCGGTGGCAAATGGAGGCGGTAGAAAGCCATCTGCACCGCTGCCCACCACCGCGTGCGGTCGACGAATTCGCGGATGCGCGGTGCAACTTGCATCCAGCCAGAGGGCTTACCAGCCAGGTAGTCGGCTTTGCGTCCGACCAGCGAATAGATCTCGATATCCATGCCGCGTTCGGCCAAAGCGGCCGCAAGGCCACTGGAGCGGAGCTGGCCGCCCGAGCCCGGTGGATGGATTTGCAGACCTGAGACGATCAGGAGCTTGGTCATGAGGTCATTGTAGCATTGTTTTGCTAGGGTGGGGCCGGCGCTTCAGCCGGATCTAAACAGTTCGCCCATCTTCTTGCCGAGCAGCAGCGATGCTCCCAGGATACACACGGTCAGCAGGGCCATGCCGACCACACCCAAGGCGCTGGCGACGAATTCACCGCTGCCTTGCTCCAAAAACAGCACGTAGATCGCCTTCGTCAGCGGATAGTAGCGATCCTTCATCGCCAGAATCAGGCTGTCGCTGACGTCGAGCATGGCGTAAGCAAAGCACAGCAGGCATCCGGCGATCAGGTTAGCCGATACCAGCGGTACGGTGATCGTGCGCAGCGTGTAAAAACGCGACGCACCAAAGGTCGCGGCGGCCTCTTCCAGAGCGATACTGGTCTGCGCCAACCCTGCGGCGGCCGAGCGGACCATGTAGGGTAGGCGGCGTACCGCATAGGCGATGATGAGCAGGGCGGTCGGGTTGGTGAATGGGTCGAGTATGGTGTTGGTATAGGTCGTCACATAGCCAAAGGCCAAGACGATGCCGGGAAGCGCCAGGGGGACCATGGTCAAGGCATCAAGAAGCCCCGCAAACGGGATGAGCTTTCTGACGACAACATAGGCAATCAGGGCTCCAAGCAGTAGGTCGATGAGCATCGAGCTGCCAGAAAACAGCAGACTGTTCTTGATGCCGATCAGCGGCAGATCGGTATGTAGAATTTGTTTATAGTAGTCGAGGGTGTATTGCTCCGGCAGGACGGTCATAAACCATTTGCTGCTAAGCGAGGTGATCAGGACCGAGAAGTGCGGGAGCAGTGCGGCAGCGATCGTGACAACTAAGAGTAGGTAAAACGGGGCTGCACTGACGGCGCTGATCTTTTTGACGGCGCTACTGACATGGCCGCGTGACATCATGTCGTAGGATTTGCCGCGAGTGGAGGTCTTCGCCAGTAAATAGACGGCAAAGGTGATCAGAATGACCAGGCATACCAGGGCATAGCCGACCGGGTTTTCGTTGACGTCGGTGATCATATTGAAGATGCGGACCGGCATCGTCTCTTGAAAGCCAACCAAAAGCGGCGTACCCAGATCGGTCAACGCCCAGATAAAGACGATGATGGCGCCAGCAAAGTAGCCGCTGCGCGCCAGCGGCCAGACGATGTCCTTGAACTGGCGCCAGCGTGGGACGCCCAGGGTGGTCGCCATCTCTTCCAGGCTTGGATCGATATTGGCCAGCGCCGCTGTGAGGTTGAGGTAGACGATCGGGTAGAGGTGCAGGACCTCGAGGACGACGACCGCCCAGAAGACTCGTCCACCCTCTAGCCATTCAATCGGTGAGTCGATGAGTCCAAGTTTCAGCAGCAGCAGGTTGACTGAGCCGCGACGTGCGAAAAAACGCTGAAAGCCGATGGCACCGACAAACGGCGGCATCACCATCGGCGTCAACAGCAGACCAGTAAGCAGCTTTTTACCAGGAAAGTCGTAGCGCGCATTGATCACAGCAAGGGGTAGGCTCAGCACGGTGCAGAGCAGCGTGGCGGCAACTCCGATCAGCAGGCTGTTGTAGATCGCAGTGGTCTGCAGATCGTTGGCGAACAGTAAGCGAAAGTAGTCGAGCGAGAAGTGACCTTGGGCGCGAAACGCCTTGTATAGGATGGTGCTGACCGGCAGCACGAGAAAGAACACTAAGGCGACCAGCGTCGCCGCCAGCACTGCATAGCCGATAGCTGTACCCATTTGCCTCGGGCTTGAGCGTTTGGCCTTAAGTGGTGCTGCGGTGGCGGTTGACTGGCTCATGTGCCGGAACTCAGGTCGTGTTCGACTGGTAGGACCAAAATGTGTTCCGGATGGACGTTGCAGACGACAGCGGCGCCTTCTTGTAGGTCGTGCTCGGGTGGATTGAAGATGTTGGCGCGCAAGATCTGTTGATCCGAAGTGCGCAGAGCTAGTTGCTCCGACTCACCGAGGTAAGTCAGGTGTTCCAACACCACGCGCAGCGGATTGACGCTAGGACGGGCAGCCCCGTCGACTTGGACGGAGATCGTTTCAGGGCGAAACGATAAGGTGACGGCTTGTCCTGGACTCAGGACTTGCTTGCGCCGCGTCGTCAGGATGTGGCCAAAGCCGCATTCGAATAGGTGGTGGCCATCGTCGTCGCCGCGGTAGGTGGCGTTGACCAAATTGGTCTCACCGATAAACTTGGCGATGAATGGCGTCGCCGGATGGTGATAGAGCTGGCGCGGCGAGGCGCTTTGAATCAGTCTCCCGGCGCGCAGCACCGAGACCTCGGTGCCCATCGACAGGGCTTCTTTTTGGTCGTGCGTTACGTAGACGGTCGTGATCTTAGTCTGACGGTGGATGCGGCTGATGTTGTCGCGCATTTCCAGGCGCAGCTGGGCATCGAGGTTGCTGAGTGGCTCGTCGAGCAGCAACACCGTCGGGCGGATGGCAAGTGCCCTTGCCAGGGCGACGCGTTGCTGTTGCCCGCCTGAGAGTTGCCCCGGCAGGCGGTCGGCAAGTCGGGTCAGTTGCGTCAGTTCCAAAGCTTCCTTCAGTCGCTGCTCGCGCTGGACACCGCTCAGTCGCTTAAGGCCAAGTCCATAGTCGATGTTCTTGGCCACCGTCATATGCGGCCAGAGCGCATAGTTTTGGAACACCATGCCGATGCCGCGCTCAGCCGCTGGCAAGGCCGTCACGTCTTTACCACCGAAGAGGATCCGCCCACTCGTGGTGCTCTCTAGGCCGGCAAGAAGCCGCAGCGTGGTGGTCTTGCCGCAGCCCGATGGACCGAGCAGGAAGTGCAGTGAGCCTTCGGCGATCTTGAGATTCAAGTCCTCAACGGCCAGGACGTCGCCGTACTTCTTACTGACATGGTCGAAGGTAACTTCCATGTTAATGCGCCGCCAACCGCAGGTATTTCGCCTTAGCGAAGGCCACCCAAGCATTGACCTTGTTGTTGCGCACGGTGTTGTCGTTCCATTGATCACACAAGGCGAGCACCTCCTTCTCGCTCACCGGTGGTCGGGCGAATTCCGCGACCTCGGCGGGCTTTAGTCCGCGCTTGATGATCGCAGCCCAAGCGGCCTTTAACTCGTTGTGGGTGTCGATTTGGACCGCGCCAATCAGATCGCTTAGCACATGCACCATCTTGGCATTGGTGGCGACGTCCATGTGCAAAAAAGCGCTTTGTTTAAATGGATCGAAGGCACTCGAACGTTTGCCCTCGGTGTCTAGGTAGGCCTGCTTGTTGACCGCCATGCGGCCGAGGCTCGCCAGTTTGGGGCCACCGGGAGCGCCCTTGGGTAGAATCAGCAGCTTCTGCGCTTCGACGCTCAGAACAAAGGCAACAAAGCGCTGCGCTGCGGCGAGGTTCGGCGCTCCACGGATGATCGCCACTGGGTCTGGGTCGATCACCGTCTCGTTGGCGGGTAGGACGAAGCCGAGGTTGTCTTTACCCAGCTCATCGATCTTTGGTTGGGCGTAGAAGTCGATGGCCATCGCGGCGGCGGCATCGCCGGCGATCACGGCTTTGATTGGATCAGAGCTGGAGTGGGTGAAACTGCGGGTGTTGCCGGCGATTTGTGTCAGCAGCTCCCAACCCTTGTCCCAGCCCCTGGCATTGAGGACGATTTGCACCATGGTCATGGCGGTGCCCGAATGCCTCGGGTCGGCCAGCGAGAGTTGATTTTTGAAGCCTGGCTGGGCCAGGTCAGACCAGGTTGCGGGAGCTTTTAGCGCCTCGAAGCCGAGCACCTTTTTGTTGTAGAAAATGCCAAAAGATGACAACGCCGTAGCCACCCAGGTCTTGCTGGCATTGTAAAAACGCA
>JAPLFX010000217.1 GCA_026390445.1 Pseudomonadota bacterium | reverse complement strand
CGAGACCGGCGGCAAGGACTTTGTCTTCGCCCACCCCTCGGCGGATGTCCCCGCCTTGGTCGCGGCCTTGGTGCGCGGCGCCTTTGAATATCAGGGCCAGAAGTGCTCGGCAGCCTCTCGCGCCTATATTCCTCGCAGCCTTTGGCGGCAGGTCGAGGAGCGCTTGGTGGCTGAGGTCAATAAGATCAGCGTCGGCGATCCCGAGGACTTCACCAACTTTATGGGGGCTGTGATCGACGCGCGAGCCTTTCAACGCCTCAAGCAGGCCATCGAACAAGCCAAGCAGGATAGCGGCGTGCGCCTCTTGGTCGGTGGCGAATGCGACGACCGCGTTGGCTACTTCATCAAGCCGACCGTCCTGGTCGCCGACCGGCCTGATTACCGCACCATGACAACCGAGCTGTTTGGCCCGGTACTCACCATCTATGTCTATGAAGACGACCAGTTAGAGCGGACCCTGGAGATCTGCGACCAAACCTCGCCCTATGCTTTGACCGGCGCGATCTTTGCTCGCGACCGGGGCGTCATTCATCAGATGACCGAGGCCTTGGTCAACGCGGCTGGCAACTTCTACATCAACGACAAGCCGACTGGCGCCGTGGTCGGCCAGCAGCCCTTTGGCGGTGCGCGCAGCTCGGGCACCAATGACAAGGCCGGGAGCAAGTTGAACCTGCTGCGTTGGACCAGCCAGCGCACGATCAAAGAGACCTTTGCACCTGCTTTACACTTCGACTATCCCTTCATGGCAGCGCCCTGACGATTGACACTGGGCGGGCCTGTGTGTTTGGATTCGCATCTAAGCAGGACCAAGTTGGCCGGATCGGCCGCAACATTACTTAGGAGAACGACCCATGGCGGTTCTAGTCGGCAAAAATGCCCCAGATTTTAAAGCAGAAGCAGTCGTTAACGGCGACTTTAAAACGATCAGCCTGTCGGACTACCGCGGCAAATACGTTTGGCTTTTCTTCTACCCACTCGACTTCACCTTCGTCTGCCCAACGGAACTGCACGCCTTCCAAGAAAAGAGCGAGCAATTCAAAAAGCTGAACACCGAAGTGATCGGCGTCTCGGTCGACAGCAAGTTTTCGCACTTGGCTTGGCTGAACACCAAACAAGAAGACGGCGGCATCCAAGGCGTCAAATACCCAGTCGTCTCGGATATCAATAAATCCATCGCCCGTGACTACGACGTGCTAGTGGCCGCCGATGGCGTTGCCCTACGCGGTGCATTCTTGATCGACAAAGCCGGCGTGGTTCGCCAGCAAACGATCAATGATCTACCACTAGGCCGTAACATCGATGAATTTTTGCGCCTGGCCGAAGCCCTCCAGTACCACGAAGAGCACGGCGAAGTGTGCCCTGCCAACTGGAAAAAAGGCGAAAAGACGATGAAGACGACTCAAGCTGGCTTGAAAGCTTACTTCAAAAAGAGCTGATCTCGGCCTCAAGAAGCGACAAAAAAGGGCGACCACCGTGGGTCGCCCTTTCGCATTCAACGCCATCAACTTTGTGCCGTTCGACTAAAGGCTGTAAGCCATACCGCCGGACAACGCCACCTGCCCCAGGTCGACGCCGGGATCCATGATCGGCCGGTAGCGTAGCTCGCCGACCAAATCCATCGCTGTTTGCACCCGGTACATCACGCCAGCGCCGTAATCCAAGCCAAATTTTCCGGCATTGTCGCGGTACTTGCTATCGAGACGATTGATCTTGTTGTCATTGGACCCCTGCACTTCCTTGATGGTGAAGCGATGCACCGAGGCACCGGCCAAGGCGTAGGGCCGAAACGCCGTGCGCGTGTTGGTGAAGACGAACTTGGCGTCGAGCCCCAGGGCAATGTCGCTCACCTCGGCCTCGCTGCGTCCGAGGCTACCGGTCGCCTTACTCCAGTAATCGAGCGTACCCCCAAGCAGCAGATTGTCGGCGACGGCACGATCGATATAGGCGCCGTAGGTGCCGGTTGCACGGGAGATCTGCTTGACCTTGGTGGCACCAAGTCTGATCCCAAACTGCGTGCTGTCCGCGGCCACGCCCTGGGACCTTAGCTCACCGCCGATTGGGGCTGCGAGCTCCGCCAAGGCTGGCGTTGCGAGCAAGAGTCCACATAAAATGCTCAAGAGCTTATTCATACCCATCTCCTTCATCATGATAAGATTAACCAATCACGACTGGGTACTGCATCATCCATGCCATAAAATGGTCGCGAACAGGTGTCCAAAACCTGGTTTTTGGCCGCTCAGGTGCCTACGAATAGAGGCAGGATGACCCTAAAATGAGACAGCAATCCTGATGAAACCAGATGTCTACCTGATCCTCGACCCGTACCACGACTACGCCGCGGCGATGATGCGCTACTGCTTTGACCAACATGGCCTCAAAGCGCTGTGCTTGATCACGAGTCGGCGCTACGAAATCTTTGCCAAGCAGTACGTGGCCATCGACCCGCGCCATGTCGAGGCGCGCTATCATCTCGAAGACCAAAGCGACGATGTCCTGCTCGCCAAGATCATGTCCAAATACAACCCCATCGCCTTTATACCGCACGATGAACCCTACCTGATGCGGGCGATGGATTTTCTTGAACGCATGCCGGTGCGCTGGAATGATCCAGCTCTGATCCGACTCTTTCGCAACAAGCAAGCCTTAAAACAACACCTCAAGCGTCAAGATCCAGGACTCCCGCTGAATCATACGCGCCATGTGACCTCGGCTGCAGAGGCCATCGCTCTTAGGCCCGAGTTCCCAGGTAGCGTGGTGTTAAAGCCCAATGACGGGATGGGCACTCTGAGCGTCGGCCTCATCCATGCACCCGATTGGGATGGCCAAATCAAAGCGTACTTTGACGCCTCGCAGTGCACCTCGGTGATCATGGAGGAGTTCATCGAAGCCGCCGAGCCCGGCGTGGAGTACGCGGTCAATGGCCAAATCGATGACCGCGGCGGCATCGTCTACCAGTCGATCATTTCCTACTTCAAGGTCAGCGCCAACGGCCGCTCCTTTCTCTACTATCAAGACCATCATGTACCCTACGCCTCGGATAAATTCCGCCTACTGACTGACTATGCGACGCGCGTCATGCAGGCCTCTGGATTACGGCGCTGCCCCTTTCACATGGAGCTAGTGCTGAGTAAACAAGGCCCGTTGCTGGTCGAGGTTGCCGCCAGGCTCCTCGGCGTGTCCTGGGGCAAGGTCGTCAACGATGTGCATGGCTCTGGCTTTGACGTCTTTGCCATGGCGGCTCATTACTATTTGTTTGACCGCCCTTACGGCGGCCCTGGCCCCAATTGGTCGGCCTACGATGCCAATCACTACATCAGCGTCTATGGTATCGGCGCCCAAGATGAGTTTGTCGTCAGCGTCGACGGACTTAAGGAAGTTGAACGGCTGCCGGGCTTTAAACGCTGGGGCACCAAGCCAGAGGTCGGACGTCGGGTCAACCGCACCGTCGATCTATTTACCCGGCTTTACGACGTTCAGTTGATCAGCACGCAAAGCATGGAGGATCTGCGCCGCACCGCGGATCAGGTGCGCGCGTTGATTGCGGTCAATAAGCGGATGGGGCTAGCAAACAAGGTGTGGGCCGTGGTGCTATTTGCGGTCGACCAGTTGAGCTGGCGTTGGCGCTATGGGTTGGCGTTGCTAGAGAAGTACCTCGGAAGGTCGTAACTCAAGACCAAGGTCCGCAGCCAAGGCAGCGTCACGACGGCCTATGGCACCTTGGCTGGACGTAGCTGCTGCAGTGACAAATACTTGCCGTCAAATTTACCATTATCGAGAAACCATAGCGTCGCGTTCGCGACATCGGCCTGATGCTGCGTCAAGGCCTTCGGATGCGCCTGCTTCAGCTCGCTCTCCAGCGTCGCAGCCAGAACCTCGGCTTGACCATTTTGCCACAGCTCGCGTTCGATATCGCCATTCACGGTGGTGATGCCATGCGGGCGACTATTCACAATATGGTAGATCTGCCAGGTACCGCGTGGCCCTGGGACGCAGATCAAACCGGTTTCTTCAAGCAGCGGCGTCAAGCGAGCTGGGACGCGCAACCGCGACAAAGCCTGCGCCAGATGCAGCTGACGGCTAAGCTCCTGGCGCGCCGCCGGACTAAACCACAAGCGAACAGCGCGCCGCTGCTTGGTCAATTCGGTGATCCGCGCTTCTAGACGGCCATGCAAGAGATCGAGCAAGAGCGCAGCAAACGGCGCCCCCAAAGATACCCCGCGTCGACCAACCTTAGCCTCGGCCAGAGCCGCAATCTGATCGAGAAATTCGCCCGCGATGCGGCGATCACGGATGGGACCAAAAGCATGGAGCGTCCCGCTCTCGATAGGACCTAAAGCGACCCGCACGCCATCACCATCGCCGTCGCGAGCGACGAACAAGGTCTGCACGGTGCGCTGGTGCAAGCCGCTAGGATGGAAGGCAGGACTGCTTTTGGCCAGCTCGGCGCTCTCCGCGAGGACGGCGGCGTACACATTGGGTGCACGCTCGGTCTTCAGATCCGCGGATTTCAACACCAAGCGCAGCAACTGCCGCGGTAGTTGGTGAAAGACCTTGAGCTTGGCAACGTCGCGCTCGAGGTTTAATGAGCTGGCAAAAAACAGCGGACGGCCTTCGTGATCATGAAGGTAAAAGACGCCCGGACCAGACGGGACCTGCGCCAAGCTTGCGTCAGGGATACCCCAGCCAAGGCGCATGCCGGACTCGAGGTCTCCTTGCAAACGCACGGCTTCATCGATGCGCTTGACCGAACGTTCATCGAGGCGACCGAGCAGCACCTTGAATAAAGCCAAGGTGACGTAGGCATCGGCCTCGGCGCGGTGCAGTTCACCGCTGGCCAGCTTGAAGTGCTCGGCGAGTCCGCGCAAGGATTTATCTGGCGTCTCCGGTGCCAGTTTTTCCACCAAAAGGTGCGTGCACAGATAGAAGTTCTCCATGTCGATGCCAACCGTCTGCTTGGCAAAGTGGCGGACAAACTTCATATCGCCGATGGTGTTGTGACTGACCAAGACATCGTCACCGATGAACTTCACAAAATCCGGCATGACCGCGTCGATGCGCGGCTCATTGCGGACCATCTGATTATTGATGCCGGTCATGCGGCGTACGATCGGCGGGATCGGGATGCCTGGATTGACCATGCTGTAAAATGTGCCAAGGACTTCGCCGTTGCCATAGCGGATGGCGAAGATCTCGGTGATCCCGTTCTTCTCGGGATTGCCGCCGGTGGTCTCGATGTCGAAGACGATATAGGTCCCACTACTGAGCAAGGTCTTGAGCCTAGCTTGCGCCTCGGCACTGACCTGCGGCACGCTCATCAGCTCTTTACGCTTGCCGCTGCGGCGTCCGCGCTGCTGGTTTCTACCGGAGTTAGGTCGATGATTAGTGTTCAAATGATTGTCCAAGCGACGAGTCAGGTCCGGAGTAGACCTGCCGACCGCGGTTCCAGGTGGCGACGATGTCGACGGTACGATGCAGTCCGGCATAGGGGGTCCAGCCGCATTTGGCGACGGTATCTTGCTGCGTGATGACATGCTCCGACGGCACCAAGACGGCAAAATCCGCATCAAAGCCGTTGGCGATCCGGCCTTTTTGGGCAAAACCAAAGAGCTCTGCGGGACGCGAGGCACCCATCGCCAAAGCCGTCGCGAAGGGCAGACCAGTGCGCTTGGCCACGGTCCAGAGCAAGGGGTAAAACAGCTCCACGCCCGGTACACCGGATGGGGAGGACCCGACCGAGGCGTATTTCTCGGCTAACAGATGCGGTGCATGATCGGTGGCGAAGATGTCGACCAGACCCTGGCCGACGAGCTTGTTGAGTTGCTCGACCTCGGCCGGAGAGCGCAGTGGCGGGTTCATCTTCACCAGCGGGCCAAGTCGGGCATAGTCATCAGTGGAAAACAGCAGATGGTGCGGTGCGACCTCGGCGGTCACTAGAACGCCCCGAGCCTTGGCCTCTGTGACCAGTTCGATCTCAAGCGGTGTGCTGACATGGGCGATGTGGATCGGGCGCTTGTAGGTGGTGCGCGCCCACTCCAAGATCACCCGGGTCGATTGATGCGCCGCAGCTGAGCTACGGATATCCGAGTGGACCTCGAATGCACTGTTATCTTTGTCTTTTAGCTTAGAGGCCAAGCGCGCTTGATTGCAGTCGACGGTGCATTGGTCCTCGGAGTGAAAGACCAGGGGCTTGTTGCAAGTCTCAGGAATGCTCCGGGCAAGAGTCTCCAGGTCATCGTACATCAGCTCGCCGGTAGTCCGGCCGTAGAAGACCTTTAAGGCGCACACCGGCAGGTCTGACGCCGCCAGCAACTCTCCCACATGGTTGACATTGCCGGCCCCGACACCGACCAGCAGCTTGAACTCCAAGCCGGAGGCAGCGGCGCGTTCGGCCTTAAATAACACGGCCTCACGGGTCATCGTCGGCGGCAAGGTATTGGGCATGTCGCAGACGGCCACGACACCACCACGCCACGCGCCCTGCGCCAAGGTGTGCCAATCCTCTTTAGCCGTCAGGCCCGGATCTCGGCTATGCACATGAACATCGACAGCGCCAGGCACCAGGGTCAACCCCGCAGCATCGACCAAGGCCTCGGCGGCTAGCGCGCTCAAGTCGGCGGCGGACATCAGCGGACGGCACGGTCCAGACGCTTCAACACGCCCCGCCTGCGGCTGCAAGTCACGAAAAACACCGCCAATGATACTAACGCTGAACCATTGTCCGACGGCATCTACTGCATTGATGATCCGAGCCATAAATCCCCTAGACTGCTCCCACAACGATGGCCACCTTATCTTTTATGAATCCAGCCCGGCAAGGTGGAAGCAGCGCGTAGGTCATTTTCACCCGCCCTTATCTATCCCCCTCTACCATTGACCTCATCTATTGACCTGAGCCACGGGAAAACAGTATTTTACCCGTCCAAAGCAAACTCACAGGAGGCTCCCAACATGAGCGCCCAAGACGTCCAAGCAACGATTAAGTCCACCATCGACAGCAACCCCATCGTCCTCTTCATGAAGGGCACGCCGGCAGCGCCCCAGTGCGGCTTTTCTGCCCACGTCGTGCAGATCCTCAATTCCTACGGTGTGACCTTTCATGCCGTCGACGTCCTCGCTGACTGGGACATCCGCGAAGGCATCAAGACCTACACCAATTGGCCGACGGTGCCGCAGCTCTACGTCAAGGGCCAGTTTATCGGCGGCTCGGACATCACCGCTGAGATGCACCGTAAAGGCCAGCTTGGCGACGTGCTCAAAGGCGCCGCTCAGTAACCACTTCCGGTCGCAATAATTTAAGGTGCACACATGGCTATCGATCCTAAGAGCTTTACCCAAGTTGTGCACGCCGGCGCTGAGCCTGACCAGGCCACCGGTGCGATCATGCCGCCCATCTATATGACGTCGACCTTTGTGCAATCCGAGCCCGGAGTGCATCAAGGCTACGACTATTCGCGCGCCGACAATCCCACGCGCGAACTCTACGAAAAAGCCCTGGCCAGCATTGAAAGCGCCAACCATGCGCTATCCTTTGCCTCTGGTCTGGCAGCCGAGCAGGCGATCATCCAGCTGCTCGATCCAGGCGCGAGAATTCTCGTATCTGATGACGTTTACGGCGGCACGGGGCGACTGTTTCGTCGGCTATTTGCGCGATACAATCTTGATTTTCAGTTTATCGACTTGAGCGACGACCACGTGGTCAAGGCCGCAGCGACAGCGCCGACCAAGCTGATCTGGCTGGAAACGCCGTCCAACCCGACGATGAAGGTGATCGACATCGCCAAGCTGGCCAAGGTTGCCAAGGCCCAGGGCGCGCTCTTAGTCGTCGACAACACCTTTGCCTCACCGATCTTTCAGTCTCCCCTAGCCCTCGGTGCGGACATCGTCGTCCACAGCACGACCAAGTACATCGGCGGCCACTCCGACATGATCGGCGGCGCCTTGATGGTCAACGACGCCAAGCTGTTTGAGCAGCTTAAATTTATTCAATTCGCCGCTGGCGCTGTACCGGCGCCGCTTGAGTGCTTTCTGCTGCATCGGAGCATCAAGACGCTGGCGGTCAGGATGCAGCAACATGAAAAAAATGCCCTCGCCGTAGCGAGCTTTCTGCAGACCCATAAACAGGTGAAGAAGGTTTATTATCCAGGCTTGAGCAGTCACCCCGGCTACGACATCGCCTGCCGCCAGATGCGCGGTTTTTCTGGCATGGTGAGCTTTGATCACCGTGGCAGCTACGCCGATGTCGTCGCGTTTTTGCAGAAGCTGCGGGTTTTTACCTTGGCCGAGAGTCTTGGCGGCGTTGAATCACTGGTGAATCACCCCGAGAAGATGACCCACGCTTCGGTTCCCGAGGAGCTTCGGCGCAAGCTGGGCATTGGACCGCAGATGATTCGGCTATCGGTCGGGATTGAGGCTGCGGATGATTTGCTTGAGGACTTGGCGCAGGCGCTTTAGGACCCAGCTTTGCCGGGGCCAAACCGTTTGTGGTCGGCAGAAAATAAATAGTCGCCTATTCTGTCGCGGATCGCTGGTGCAGCGACGTCCATTGCGGCTTTTACTTGCGCAAACATTTCCCTCAGACGATAACAATACTCGTCAAGATAGGTTCGATGATCAGCAACCATCCCTATCGCGTCAAATCCTAGGTGTTTCGCTAAGTACAGAGCACGAGGAAGATGAAAATGCTGCGTGACGATGATCGGTGCAATCGTATCGAGCTTCTCCCGAGCATTGAGCAGCGAGCTCATGGTCCGTAGTCCGTCTGGATCTTGCACCAAAGCCGCACTAGGCACTCCGTGGCCAACCAACCAAGCCGCCATCAGAGTGACTTCGTGCAAACCTTTGTTCGATGGTCCACCGCTAAGAAAGAGTCTATGCACCTTGCCGCTAGTAAACAGCTCTGCTGCGGTCAGAAGGCGGTCTTCGAGCATAGGCGACGGGCTCTCGCCTATAACTTTTGCGCCGAGTACAATTCCCCACTCTCTCTGTGGCAAGTCTTCGACGCGGTGGAAAATCCGGCTTTTGGCATCTTGATCTTGAGGGTAGACAACCACGCCAAACACGCCTGCTACCGACAATAGCCCGAGTAGAAGGAGGGAGCTTGGCCAACGTTTGTTTATTTTTGCGCCCACTCTATCCTTAATATTCACGAAATCAGGCCGACATTGACTAGGTATCTGGCGCCTAACAAGTCCTCGTCCAAGGCTAGGAAGCCACCTTTTCTAGACCCTCTCGCCTTAGCTGTACATCATGCCTTGTCGAAACGATGATATGTAGCATTACTTCTTCGTTGCCACCGACAAGGTACAAAGGATCGTTGGCTTCGTCTCTGGCGGTCCAGATAAGGGAGGCCGTTTCGGAACCCAACGTCCCGACGATATCTGAACACACCGTATTGACGCCGCGGCATGCGGCAGCTGCGGCGAACCTTCGGATAACACGTCATCTTTGCGGGCAATTGCAGGAATACTGCGCCAGCGGCTGACGCTGACTCGTCACCCAGCGCGACCGGTTGCATTCAGATATCCGAGGAACCGACCGATACCGACTGAAGGCAGTGCCGCATCGAGGAAGGGCGTATGGGTGCAACCGGGAGGGAAGATCAGACCGTGCTGATCGTGGATATCGACGAGTTTCACAGGCGCGTTGGCCTGGTGGGCTCGTATCTCGAGCTTGAGTGGCTTGGATTCAAGATTGAAAGCTACGGAGGTTCGTTCCGGGCTAGGCGCCTGCCGGAACTGATCGGCTTCTGCACCGCGAATCCCGAGTACCATATCGTGACCTACACGGACTTGGGACGTTTCGCGAACAAAAATGTCCCGGATAAAGACCTCTACTTCCTAGCCAAAGGCGACAAGAATCCCAACCTAGTGCTAAACCATCTGATCAACCCTGCGCGAGCCTTAGTCACGGAAGAAACGATCTGCTCGGCCCTTTCCGTGCTTAGCGATCTGCACACTGGTGACAAGTGACAGCGCGCTCATCTGAGCCGCCTTGTCGGAATCGGCCAGACGCTTTTCATGAAAAGCTGACCACGTAACGAAACGATCAAGATGCTCCGACTCGCCGGTCCGGCGCACAGCTCGGATCATCAGATGCTGAAACAGCGCAAAGGCGTCAAAGTCGTCGGCGCTAGTAAAATCTTTGAAGCCATCCGCCACCGTCGTGGGATCGTCGGTAAGGTAGGTACAAATAGACTTGCCACTGCGTGTTTGCCCGAAGCGCTGGGCTGGTGTCTTCAAGGGGCCCTCCTGGAACAATAGTCTCGCCAGGATTCATTGTGGAGAATGCGTGTGGCCGCCAACGACATGAGCTTTGCCTAGTCTGCTGCGGCGCCCCAGTCGGCCCGCAAAATGTTCATTCACCGATCTAGGACCCTGACTCAATTTCACAACTTCCACATTGACGCGACTTGCAAAAGCTCGCTTAAAGCAACCGCAACAACCTGATATTAATAATCAATATTGATAACAAAAAATAACTCAAGATGCGCAAGAAAGTGACCGATAAGACCCTCGTCATCAGCCGCAAACCAACATTTTCGATAGGCACCCCATGAGCTCCAAAAGCCTGACGTCTGGTTATCGCTTCTTGGCCCATAGCGCCATCATAGGATTTACAGCGATTTGGTTTAGCGCTTGCGCCAATCCACCCGGCTCGGGCTATCCAGCGGCGCCTCTAACACCTAGCCAGCCTGCGCCACCAGCCTCTAGTAGTGCAAGCGATGCCAACAAGTCCGCACCTGACTCCAAGGGATCGCCTTCAAGCTCAACTCAACAGGCGGCCGCAACGTCGACGCTCCCGACCAGCACGGCACCGGTGACCCCACCGGTAACTCCTGTAAGCACCGCTGCACCAGCAAGCCCTGCTCCTGCCGCAAAGCCAGCCGCTAGCGATCCAAACGCGATGTGGACCGCGCTCGGAGCTGGCCTAGCCACTGGCATCATTAACGGCATCAATGGCGGCTCAGGCAACTATTTTGCGCCCCCAGCTTCCTTCAACTATCAAAATGCGCCGAGTAATGATCCGGTCTGGTGCCAAACCAACAAGGGCGACGGCCAAACCTGCAATTACAAGTGCGGCTCCAGTAACGGCACCCAATGGTGGTGTTCGACCGAGGTCCGCAATGGGCAAACCGTCAGTTGCGTGGTCGCCTACGGTGCGAGCGGGCCGTCTTGCTAGGTCAGGTTATGAAGTCATGATTTCGGCCGCCCGCGAGGCGTTTTCGTCACTATCCGGCGTTGCATGCGGCCCATCAGCTGTGGTTGACGCAACTGCATAGGTGGCTTGATCGAGATCAATCGAAGTTTTGCTGCCATACGTTCTGAGATCCCGCCCCTTTTGGAACGGTAACGCCAACGCGTTAGCATTGTACTTGGCAAGCGACGGCGCTATGTTTGCTGCAGTCGTGGCGACCTCCACCTTTGACCGAAGGGAATCATCCATGGAATATCGACGTCTAGGAGCATCCGGATTTACCGTACCCGCCTTGAGCTTTGGCACCGGTACCTTCGGCGGCAAGGGCGAGTTTTTTAAGGCCTGGGGTGAAAGTGATGTCACCGAAGCGACCCGCTTGGTCGATATCTGCCTAGGAGCCGGTCTAACGATGTTTGACTCGGCGGATATTTACTCAGACGGCGCCGCCGAAGAGATCCTCGGCAAAGCACTCAAGGGGAAGCGTGACCACGCGATCATCTCGACCAAAGGCACCTTTCGCTCTGGTAATGGTGCCAACGACCTTGGGTCCTCACGCTATCATCTGATCCGCGCCTGTGAGGCGAGTTTAAAACGCCTCGGTACCGACTACATCGACCTCTACCAGCTTCATGGTTTTGACGCGATGACCCCAGTGGACGAGGTGCTTCATGCGCTCGATGACCTCGTGCGCGCAGGCAAGATCCGCTACATCGGCTGCTCTAACTTTTCTGGCTGGCACCTTATGAAGTCGCTGGCGGTGTCGGAGCGCTATGGACTAGCACGCTATGTCGCACATCAGGCTTACTACTCGCTGATCGGCCGCGAGTATGAGTGGGAACTCATGCCGCTGGCACTGGATCAAGGAGTTGGTGCCGTGGTCTGGAGTCCGCTTGGCTGGGGCCGCCTCACCGGCAAGATCCGCCGTGGTCAGACCCTACCTAAAGTCAGCCGCCTGCAAAGCCAGCGCGTGGTCGAAGGTGGCCCAAAGGTCGCAGACGAGTATCTCTATCACGTCGTCGATGCGCTCGACAGCGTCGCCAAAGAGACGGGCAAGACGGTCGCGCAGATCGCCCTGAATTGGCTGCTGCAACGGCCCACGGTGGCCAACATCATCGTCGGCGCCCGCAATGAGGAGCAGCTGCGACAAAACCTCGGAGCGGTCGGCTGGAATTTGACGCCGCAACAGGTCGCCAAACTCGATCACGCGAGCGCTGTGCAAAAGGTTTATCCCTATTGGCACCAGGATCAGTTTCCTGAGCGGAATCCACCGCCGGTATGAGCTTGTCGAGCACGGGATTTGCGGCAAGTATAGGCCGTTACCGTCGCGATCTGGTCAGGAAAGCCTTGTGCGATGATCTGACCACCGCGGCTCGCGGTAACCGAGTGCGACCCCCAGCTCAATTGGCGAAAGCACGTCGACCGTGATGTCGCGGCGTTTACCGAAGCGATGCCTTCTCGCTCGGTCAGGCCTGGGGAGGTGTCCCGACTTCGGCGCGGTTGCCGAGAACATAGCGAATGACTTCAATGGTGTCGATACCCAGGCACAGCACATTGAGAACGACCGTCGCTTGGATCACCGTGGCTGCGACGACCGTGGTTGGAATTGGCCCGGCCCATAGTAAATACGTCATTGGTATCCACGGCAAATGCATCAACCCTAGGATCCGCGTGTAACCAAAGTGGCGATAGAGTTCCGGACCTAGGACTGCCCCCGTGGTCAGAGCCACTAAAATGATGACTCCTCGAGAGTCGCCGATGAGGAGGTAGGCAGACAACAAATTAAGCACCGCAAGACAAACCAGCCAGATTTTCCAGAACAGCGGCACTGCAAATAGGCGTTTATAAAATGCGACAAAGGCGGCTGAATGAGACTGCGACATATAAATTTAGCTCCGTGTCCATGGATCATCGATGTTGCAGCAGGTCATAGCCATGGTTTACCGTTCCAAGACAGGTGGACCTCTTTACCAACGTAGCAACAGTCGACCTAGCAGATCATAAATCTACGGCATGCCAGTCAACCTTAAAAGGCTAATCATGTATTCGACCACGGTTCAAGACTGGGCTGCTCGTTCTAGATCGGTAAGCGTCGCAGGGGTGGCGACTAGGGTCTGGGATGTGGGTCAGGGAGACC
>JAPLFX010000061.1 GCA_026390445.1 Pseudomonadota bacterium | reverse complement strand
CTGTGAGGGCACTGGGACAGGTGGAATTCGAGCGGTATCAAGGTGGCGGTATAGCCGCTCAAGGGCATTGACCTGAAGGTTAAACGGAACGAACCACTGCTCTCGGAAGTTGATATTTCGGTTGTGAGCGATGGCCGCTGCTACGGTTAACAAGATAAACGCGACTGTCACTTGTGCCTTGGACCAGATCTGAAACAGGCGTATGCGACGGATGCTCAACGAGGTCAGTGGGAAGACGAGCAGCGACAGAGCGACCTTCCACCCCGCCAGCGAGGCGCTGTTCGCTTTGATAAACTCTGGGTCAGACAAATAGCGCAGGTGAAACGGAATGATTTGCATATGAAAAAAGTCAACGTAGACCGCATGCAGTGCCCCAGACACGGCGACGCTACCAAGAAGTGCAAATTGGCAGGCGCGAGCCAGCCTCGGTAGCGCGAACAGCAAACAGGCGCTGGAGGCTATTAGGACGATGAGGGCGCCGAGGTAGGAGATCCACACGTCGCTTAGAGTCCCAACCAGCCAGGAGTCGAAGCCCTCGCGACTGAATAGCTTCGTGGTGCTCCCCAATGCGGAGAAAGTGAGCAGCCGGTGGACCAGCGTCATGGCAAACAATATGACGAAAGTTTCCCAAGCAGCGGTTAAGCTTCGTGGCTTGCTCATAGGGCTGAAAGCCTCCCCTTTCTCGCTGCGAAAAGACTTGGTTGCTGTACACTATCCATACGTCGCCCCAAGTTCATGCAATGATAGATAGGAGGCCTGTCCTATGCCTGAAGCTAAGCACGAAGTTCTAGTGCTTTACGGAGGCTGTTCGACCGAACACGAGGTCTCCTGCCGTAGCGCCAATTTCATTCTACGCAATTTGGATCCGAAACGCTTCGATGTCAAAGCGATAGGCATTGATAAGAATGGCAGTTGGTGGCCGCAAGATACCGCCAAACTTCTCGCCGCAGTGCCTGGCCCGGTTGCCATCGTACGCCAAGCTAACGGCCCGGTCCCGCCGGGGTCCTTAGGTTTCCAGACAGCCGTATCTCCGCCGGTGGTCTTTCCTATACTTCATGGGAGCTTTGGCGAAGACGGCACCATGCAAGGGTTGTTAGAGCTTTCTGGGGTACCCTTCGTTGGGCCTGACACCTTGGGCTCGGCGATTGGTATGGACAAGGTTGTGTCGAAGCGCTTGGCGCAAGTCGCCGGGGTACCTGTGGTGCCTTGGCTTGATGTGCGGGCCCAACACTGGTCGAAGTGGGGCGAGGCTCTATGTGCCCGGGCTCTCGCGGAACTAGGTCTGCCGCTATTTGTGAAGCCGGCTAGGTTAGGTAGTTCGGTTGGTGTTAGCAAGGTGAAGACGGCAGCCGAATTGATCCCTGCCTGTATAGAGGCACTGGCCTTCGACGATCGGATCATGATCGAAAAAGGCCTCAACGTCCGTGAGATCGAGGTGGCATGTCTGGGTGATTACGATCCCGCCCTTTCCGTTCCTGGTGAGGTCATCGCCCACGCGGACTTCTACAGCTACGATGCCAAGTATCTAGATGCTGCCGGTTCCAGTGTCCAAGTTCCTGCCAACCTGGAGCCGAGTCAGGTCAAAGTCGCCCAGCAGATGGCGCGCCAGGTCTTCGTTGGTTTAGAACTGTATGGGATGGCTCGAGTTGATCTTTTTTTGGAGAAGGGTAGCGGTGACTTTTACTTCAACGAGGTGAACACGATCCCGGGATTTACCGAGATCTCTCAGTACCCACAATTGTGGGCTGCGAGCGGTGTTGACGCCCAATCACTGTTGACCCGATTGGTCGAGCTAGCGTTGCAGCGTCACCTGACAAAGCGGGCTCTGAGGCGCAGTAAGTAGGTGACTACTTCTCGGCTATCCAACCATGGTTTAGGGCCTCGCCTAGGTCAGCGCAGACGAATCCAGCCCCGGCCGCCAGCAGCTTGGCTGGTGGCTGGTTGCTGCTTATGCCGACGGGGACCATACCTGCGGTGACGGCAGCTCTGATGCCATGGATGCTATCCTCAAAGACCAAAATCCGAGGCCGGTCTTTTGGCGAAACACCAAGTCGATTGGAGCACTCCCAAAAGATATCTGGTGCGGGCTTTGGCCGACTGACCTCGCTGCTTGTCAGTACAACGGGAATGGTCAGCCCGTGATGCGCCAATGCCCCGCGGACGAAAACTCCAGATGAATTGCTGGCAATCCCGAAGGGCAACCCTGACTTGGTGAGGGCGCGCAGAAAGTCGGCGCTACCTGGCAATAAGGGTAGCTGCTCAAAACGGTCCTTAATCCAGGCCTCCTTGGCAGCGATCAGAGATGAGCTTAGCGAGGGCGCGCCGTAGCGCTTGCACAGGATATGGGCAATGGTCCTGGTCGCATGTCCGACCAGCGACCCTTGGTCGTTGAGCGCGACCCCAAACAGCGCCTCCACGGCCGCTTGCCATGCGGCAAGGTGCAAACTCAAGCTATCGACGACAACACCATCAAAATCAAGGATCACTGCGGCCGGCTGCATGTTCGTTTCCTTCCACCGGACAGGCTGCTATGATCAGCAGACTTTAATACCGTGTCGCAGCTTACAATGTGAGGGATGAAGTGGCTTCCGCCGAAAATACCCAGCCTGTTCTAACTCCAGAGGCCAGGCGCGCCAAGCGCATGTCGATCATTTGCTTATTGCTTATGGTTCTAGGCAGCATCGGCTTAGACCAGATCAGCAAAACCCATGCGCAGAAAAGTCTTATGGTTTGGTCGGACCCGAAGGATCCGGCGGGTTATCAGGGGCAACGTTTCCCACTTTGGTCATCCAATGTTGTCGCTGAGCAGACAGGAGAGGAGCAAAGCTTTGTCTCCATCGGCACAAACTACGTTCGCAATTTGGGGGCTGCTTGGGGTGCGCTGGCATCACTACCCAGTGGCGTGAGGGTGCCGTTCTTTTACTTTGTGACCTTTTTGGCTGTGGTGATTATTCTTGTGTATTTGCGTTCAACGCCCGTGCACCACCGGCTAGCAATCTTCGCTTTGGCTTTGATCTTATCGGGTGCGGTGGGAAATTTCATTGATCGCTTTCGCTTTGGCTACGTCATTGACTGGATCGACGTGCGCTGGAGCCTACTCGGTTGGCGCTACGATTTTCCGAACTTCAATATTGCCGACAGCTCCATTACCGTTGGGGTAGCACTGCTGCTTGTGGACATGGTGTTCTTCGAGCGAAGCAGGGCCGAGCGTAACGTCCGGGCGACGACCGCCACTACGGCTTAGTGCGTCTCCGGTTTTTTAGGCGTCGCTTCCTAGCGTCGCCTGGCAATGGACCGTCTGCTTTCTCGCCGACCTCCCCGCAAAAGCCCTCCTCCAGGCCATCGCTTGCGGCGCGCCTAGGCATAATAGCCTAGTTTAACTGGATTATTTTTATTTCATCAGATCCGCCTAAAGTTCTGCTTGGTGATTGACGAACACTCCCCTGGAGCTTTGATAAGCGATTGACCTGAAACGGGTCAGGGGGCGGCGGTGAACACATTTTGGCGGCTACTGGCGGCAGCCTTTGTCTGTTGCCACATGGCATCCGGTACGGTCCATGCTGGTGAGCGAGAAGAGACCATGCGAGCTCTTATCGACGGGGTTCGTGGAGCTGACAGGGCAACAACAGCAGCTCAGGTAAGCGACCTACACAAGCTCTATGAGGGCGCGAAGACCCTTGCCGAAAGGCAGCTATTGGGCTTGGCGCTGGGAGTAAGGTACCTGGACCCAAGTCCTCGCCTGGCTCTGCAGTATTTGTCATCTGCGGAGCAAGCTAGTTCCTCCTCCGATTCGCTGTTACCAATCATTCGCTATTATCTGGCCTTTGCCCTGTTCCAGGGTGGTGCCTATCAGACCTCCGCGCAGATGGCGAAGTCGTTGCTTGCTGGGGCTCAGGGAGATGTTTGGGTCAAGCGCACCCACAGTCTGTTGATTGAGAACCTCCATGCCATGGGCGACTACGCGAAGATTACGGATGAGTTTAAGAGTTTCAGTCGACGCTTCAGCTTTAGCAGGCGGCAGGAGATACTAGCTAGAATCGCCGTCGAGGCCTTTATCAAACAAGGCGATCATAAATCAGCCCGAGAATTGCTCGAGGAGTTGGCGCGTAACTATCCTGCGACTCAAGAATCACGCTGGGCCTTTCATCAACTTGAGGCGGCGGCCTGTCTTCCTGAAACTCAGGGTCGCTACCTGTACTCCGAGCGTTTGCTCTTGGCCCTCAGCGGCAATGCTTTGCTAAACGCAGGAATCGAAGAGTTCGTGGTTGCGGCCGTGGACCAGCCGGTGACCACTGCAAACGGCACATCTCACCTGATGACTCTTGGCGAAAAAGTCGACTTTTTTGTTCACGCCCGCTTATACAGACGAGCTTTGGCCGTTGTCGAAGGCCAGTATAAAGATGTTTTGAAGAGGCCAGATCCAGGGCTAAAGGCGGCTTTGATGTATGAATTAGGCAGGCTACGCTTGCGTTTGTTTGAACCGCAGGCCGCGGCCCATCATTTTGCCGATTTTCTTGCCGAGTTTCCCAGACACCCGTTGGTGCATCGGGTGCAAGAGTCTTTAGGTGATGCCTTACGCTATAGTGGTGAGCCGCTTGCTGCCTCGGAATACTACGGCGCGGCGCTGGCTACCCGGCCGACGCCGGTGTTGCGTTGGATGTATTTCTGGACCTTGCTACGGGGAAAGGACTTCAGAAAAGCGCTGGCGCTTCTCGACAAGCCCGGTTTCATCACGCCGCGAGAAGGTGATGATCCTCTAGTCGTGCGCTACTGGCAGGCAAGGCTGCTCGACCAGGTCGGCCGCAGCAGTGAGGCGATGGCAATCTATCGCGATATCCTTCAGCGTCATGCTCAATCATTCTATGCAATGGCCATAGTCACGCGCTATCCCGGCTTGGCGCAGCCGGCTCCAGAAGCCGCCAAAGAACCGGCATCGAGTCCCCCAGACACGACCAAGGGACTGTTCACGGTGGCGCTTGCCGCAAAAGTTGGGCCGCCCTCACTCTCTGCTGAAGCCACGACGGCTTGGTTACCTAAAGCCGCCCCTGCCCCGGAGGAAGCACCCGATACAGGACCTCAACGCAGCGACGTTAAATTGGTTCAGGATTTAATGCGCGTCGGCCTCATGGACGCTGCCTCGGCTCAGTTGGCATCGATGAAATGGGCGGGATTTAATGGGCTTGCGGCTTTTCGAGGCATAGCTAAAATGTCGTCGCAGCTGGACGATTATAGGCCGTCGCGAAACATACGCTACACGGGCTTCACGTCGCTGCGTAGTTTGCCCACCAGTTGGCAGGACATGATGCAAGCGCAAGCACTCAATGGCGAGGAGTGGCGCGCCTACTATCCCCTTGCCTTTGAACGACTTGTACTGCCCTTTAGCTCTGGGCTGCGCCTAAGTCCCTTCCTTGCTTTGAGCATCATGCGGACTGAAAGCTTTTACAATAAGGAAGCCCGTTCAGGGGTTGGCGCCCAAGGCCTGATGCAGCTGATGCCTTACACCGCCATGAAGATTGCGACGCTACTGCATGATGAGTCTTTTGATGTCCGCGAAGTCGGGAATCCAGCGGTGAACATCGGCTACGGCATATACTATATCGATCGCTTGCTGCGCCTTTATAGCGACAATCCAGTCTTGGCCGCCGCCGCTTACAATGGCGGTCCTGTGGTTGTTAACCAGTGGTTGGGTACTTGTGGTGGATGCGAGGCTGATGAGTTTGTTGATTCGATTCCTTATCTTGAAACCCGCAGGTATGTTCGCGAGGTTTTGCGCAGCATGGATCTCTACAGTCGGATCTACACCGGTAAACCCGGACTTTCGAGCCTTCCCCTGATGCCGCTAACGGTACCTTCTGAGCGCGAGATTTTTTAACCGACTGGGCATGTATTGCCCGCTAGTCAATAGCTTGACGGCCTTTAGTCGTTATTCCGCGGCGTGTTAGACTTATCAAAGTCGGTGACTACTAAACTTGCCGATCACTTCGCTCTGCTACTCGACCCACCTTGGGGAAGACCGATGACGGAACAATGGTTATCGATCGTTGAATACGCCCGGACCTACCAGGTTTCGGATATGACGGTTCGGCGCCGTATCAAGACCGGCAAGTTGCACGCGATTTTGCAAGATGGGAAATATTTCATTCCTACCTCTGGCAATGACGGGCGGAGTCCTGCGACCAGCCCCAGTACTGAATCCAGGGAGGGTGTGGCGAATGTTCAGCCGATGGTGACACCGAGGCACCAATCCCAACACCTAGCTTATCAGCAGGCGCCATCTCGGCCGAAACACCATGAGATCACTGCGGCTAAGAATCACCCCCAGGTTCATACCGGCTTTCCATCGGCCAAGCCGTCACCTACACGTGCCTCTAGTCTGCCTGAAGACGGTGACGGGGTGATTCCTAGCAGTCTGCGGCGAGCTTTAAGCGCCGAGGACCTGTCCTTGGTTGATAGTCGTGCCTTACTTGCCTATTGCGAGGCGTCGCTGCGTAAACTTGCGGAAGGTGAGCGTCGCACCGTCGAGCGGTTCAAAAGTAAATTGGAAGCACTAGAGGCAGCCCTCGCCCAACGCGACTTCGAAATCAAAACTTTGCGCCAACAGGCTGAGGATTTGCAGCTATTGGTTAAAATTTTAGAAAAACGAAAATAGCTTCAAAGCCACAACAAGCTGGCGTCGCCGTAGCTATAGAGTCGGTACTCTCGCTCGATAGCCGTCTTGTATAGTTGCTTCGCTTCGTCCAGTCCAAGCAGCGCACATACCAGCATAAAGAGAGTCGAACAAGGCTGATGAAAGTTGGTGAGCAGGCCGTCGATCACCCAAGGCTTGTAGGTTTCTTGGGCCGTTCGCGGGTGGATATACAAGTTGGTATGGTGCCAATAGTCGGCCTGCGCAACAAAAGCCGTCGGATCGCGGTCTGCGCGTCGGTACAGATCTTCGAGGCTGCGCAACGTCGTCGTACCAACGGCGATGATCGGCCGTCCCTCTGCTCGCGCACGGCATAAGGCCTTTGCGGTCGCAGCTCCGACGCGGTAACGTTCCGCATGCATCACATGGGCTGAAGGGTCTTCGCTCTTAACTGGTAAGAAGGTGCCGGCACCGACATGTAACGACACGAAGTGGACGTGAATGCCTCGCGTGCGGCATGCATCCAACAGCGCTTCCGTAAAGTGCAGCCCAGCGGTTGGCGCAGCCACCGAACCGACTTCTTTGGCGTACACAGTCTGGTAGCGATCTCTATCCGATGAGAGTGGAGCGGCCAATGGCTGATCGCGTTTGATATAAGGTGGCAGCGGGATTAGTCCATGCTGTTCCAACCAACCTGCAAAAGCGGTGCTTGAGCGATTAAAACGCAGCTGGACAAAGGCATTCCCCTGGCTGTCATCGGTCTTTCCGGTGACCTCCGCCACGACGTCGCCGGCGAGGCGGATGCGAGTGCCGGCGACCAATTTTTTCAACGGCCTTCCCATAGCTTGCCAATGGCATGTGATGCTAGCGTCGTCTTGAGTGAGTGGAGCGAGGAGGAAAAGCTCCACCTGCCCTCCGGTCGGCAGGCTTCCGCGCAAGCGGCTCGGAAAGACCCTCGATGCATTTAGAATGAGCTCAGTACCAGCCGTCAACTCCGTCATGAGGTCCGCCATATGCGCGTCCCGCAAGTCACCCCGAGCGCTCCTTATCAGCAGGCGGGCCTGATCCCTTTGGCTCGTCGGCGCTTGGGCAACCAGGTGGGGTGGAAACGGATAGTCAAAGTCGCTAAGGCGAAGTTGGGGCTGGGACGGATTCGCGTCTGGCATGGTGAGTGGGCCTCCGGGGCCTCATATAGCTGCCCACACGGTGGCTTGTCGAGCCTCTCTTCGACGTGCTGGGTCTACTACTTTGCCTTGATATTTTTCATGCCGGTGGCCCAGGCTTGTCCTGGCATGGTCTCGTTTCACGACCTTGAGGGCTTTTCGGGAGGGCCCCGGAAGGATCTGCGGTTGTTCGCCCTGACATCGCCGTCTGTTGGCCCCAAACTATGGAAGCAACTGGCTTTCCAGGTTGATCCCTTGACGCCTGATGGGCGCCTGGTTTTTGCCCCAGGGGAAGATCTCAGCCTAAAGAGTATTGAGCCATCGGACCTGCTGACGTTTCAGGTCGAAGACTTTGGCCGGCCCATGGGGCAAGGATCCCCTCCCCTACCCTGTCGGTCCGCGAACGTGTACGAAGTTAGTTTAGAAGGCCGCGCTGCCTATCTGACCAGATGTGACCCTTCTAGACAGCCTCCGATGCAGTTTTCCGCCCAGGTGTTGTTTGATCCAGAACAAAACACTCTTGAAAGCGCTATGTACCGCTACCGCTTTCATTCCGAAAACTATATGCAGTTTGCAAATATTGCCTTTCGCCGTCCAAGCGGCGGCTGGGACGATGTGGCGCATGATTCGCGGCTACTGATTCGTGCAGATATCAAAAATTTCTTTACCATGCGTTTTGATTCGCAGCAGATTGTCTCACGGCTAGAGGCCAGTCGCCTTAGTCCGGTCGGCAATCTAGCGCGCCTGTCGTTTTACCTGCGCATTTTACTCTTTAAAATTCGCATGAGCCTCGCGACAGATGTTGGATTTTATAGTGATTCTGGACACATACCCATGCAGGTCGACCTACCGGTCAATGCCTATGAACGACTCCACGCCGGGAGCGGAATCCTCTACAGCTGGCGGCTAGCAGAGGGCGCAGGCCATGAAGTGTCGACACTGCATATGCCACGACTTGATCCAGATCAAGTTCACCTTGGGTTTAAGGACCTCGCAAAGCTTGGCCTTGGCTACTGTCACGGCGACCATTGCCTATTTCGCTACTCTGTTACCTTGCATGGCCGCCAGTTGTCGATGGACATGGACCTGCGCCGCTCTCTGGTGGAGAGGGGGTTCTTCCCGATGTATGTCGCGGACACGCGCATGCCATCTAAAGCGATGGGCTGGGGCCTTGATGACGAAGACGAGGCAAACCGCATGGGCATGTACTTTGAGGTCTCTGGCCTGCCCGAAGGCGGCCACCCATGGGATTTTTGGTTACGTCTTGGGGCGCCTGAAACGAGTCAACTTATTTGTCCAAGGCCCGTCGTACTCCGAGCGATCAAATAGTCTTCTTGCCACTTTTTTGCGGGTATTGGGTCGAAAATGGGGTGGCGTTGTCGACTTCGTTGGGCTGGTCAAGAGACGGTGTTCGTACAAATGGATAGCGGATCGTTTGGCTAATCCCTGGTTCGAATTGCTGCCAATAGGCATCGCATTTGCGTGGGTCGGTGGTCTGCAATTCGAGGGTGACAGTGGGTATATGCCGTTCGTTTCCGGCATAGTTGCCGAGTGATCCAGGGTAAAAAGTGTAGTCGACGACTTTGTAATTCTGCGAGCTCTCAGAGATTGCTTTGACCAGCCGCTTAGCCTTGGCTTCAGTTGAAGTGAGGGGGCGAAGTACACCAGATCCAGGCCCGTCGTAGTCGAGAAAGCCAAGTGGAGCGTGGATCGAGAGGATCTTGTCGGGGCGGTAGCGATCGATGAGCTCGATTTGAAACAGGGTTTCGATCTCGGTATTTGGAAAGTAGCCGGGGAAATGGGCGAGAAGGCGCCGACGGTTTTGCTGCCAAATCTTTTGCGCTTTGTCGTACCAATCGGCGGTGAAGAAATTGCGATTTAGGTCGATACCGTTGGCGTTTGTTCGGGTCGGATGCTGGCGAAGAAACCCATCGGGACTTACCAAGGGTGCGATGATCACATGCGCCTCGGCACCTGCGATCCCAGGATGCTCATCTAAATAACGGGCAAAGCGAAACGCCAGGTTAATTGGCGTGAGTTCGTCAGCGTGAACCCCGCCAAGAAGAAGGGTGGTTTCCTTGGTCACTGTGCCGAATTCGGCATAGATCAATGGTCGACCAAGCCGCGTATGGAGGTCAGCGCGCCACTTCACATTGCCACAGGGATCTTCAATCCATTTGTATCGCCGATACTGGACTTTCACTTGTTGGCAAAAGTCGCGCACAGCACCGGACTGGCGCGCTTGCTCGATCAGCGAATCGGAAAAGTTGGTCGGCGATACAAAAGGCAGCCGGCTAAAGCTTTGCCCCAAGCCGTTTTCGATAAGCTTCATTTGACCGAATGCCGGTCCGCTCAGCCAGGCGAACGTACCGATCATCAGCAGTCGGCCTATGCCCTTTGCCGCGACTGTGTAAGGGGGCACCCGAAGCTTCAACTTTATTCCTCGTGGTTACGACCGGTTGCGAATCCTTGAACCTAAGCTGCGGTATCGTTGGTATTAAGGTCAGGGATGGACCGTTCGCCCTGTAACGGCTTGGCGAAGTACTCAACGCCGTCCTTGTCAAAACAATGGCCACAATAAATGGCATATCCTAGGCGGTCACGGAGGTACCAGCGATTATTGCAGTTGGGACAGCTGTACACGAATTTGCCTTCGGCGGCGATTCGGGTATGGACATGCACATCTGGGTCTATGGCAAACCCGGTGGCAGCAAATTCTCCCATCTTTTTATAAAAGCGTCGAGTGTGTCCGGGGTCCAACATGCAGTCATAGAGCCACAGGTGGGTCATCTCATGGAATAAGGTGTACGGCATGAGTGACGCTTCATTCGCGAAATAAGTCTGGTTGAGCCGGATTCGATGCTCAAACAAGTAGGCAAGTCCAAGTTTTTGCCGCATGCGCGGAGTAAATTCGATCTCAACCTTACCGCTGATCGACCCTTCGGGCTGATCGCGAAAATAGGGCAGGAACTGATAATAACAGTCGTAAGCCATGCGGATAAGTTCAGGCACCGTGAGCGGTGCGCTCGAGACGGCCAAGTTGGTGTTCTGCATCATCCTCGACTTTGCTCCGGTGAGCTCCGGGCATGGTTTATATTATTGGGCTACGGCGCTGGGCGATGCGCTGGGAACTTACGGCTGGTAATGGTCGCTTTGGTCATCATAGCATGGAGCAAAATGGCGTAAAAGCGACTATCGGACCCTGGCGGACGCAACGACAAAAAGTGGCTTATTTTCATGATAGCCACTCCATAATGGTCGGTTGGCGGTGCCAAGATTCAGTACCTGAACGCCGCTCTGGAGGAGGGCCTTAAGGTTGTATTCTTGCCGCACAGCGAGTGAGGTGGTGACTGTTCCAAGCGATCGACATCGTCTTAGGTAGTCCACAACGTGCATCAGGCCAGTCTGCCCGTCTATTTGGGCTAGTGACAGTATCGTGACGGTGAATGGGGCCCGTGCGATCATGCTCTCGATGAGTTGGTCGTTAAGTGCGAGCCCGGCTGGGACTTGGCGCATCGCGACCAAGGGTCTTCCAGGCCGTTGCGGTGGAAAGGTGAAAGCCCCGCTCTCTGCCAGCCGAACGGCCTCGAAATCTAGGGCAGCAAGCGACTTCCAAGGAAGTGGCGCCGCCCAAAAGTCTTGGCAATATGCAGCCAGTAGCTCGGCCACGTCTGTTGCCGACCGGTTTTGATCGTCGATCATCACGATGAGGCGCGTCGCCATGCAGCCAGTTTGTCCAAGGCTGAGTAGGTCCCTTGCAAGCAGCGGCCCCCCTGCAGTCAGGTCGCTGCTGGCGATCACACTGATTCCGACTCGTCCGCCAAACCCTTGGAGTGGGGTCGCTGCTTGCAGACGAAGCTGCGCCATCGTCTCGTCGCTGCCGTAGGCTAGTATGGCGTCACAGGGAATCGCCGCCGAGCCGCCGCCGAGGCGCAGGCTTGGCGCGGCGAGGGTCACCGCTGCACCCGGCAGCGCCTGAATCAATCTAATAAAAGCCGTAATCAAATGGTCTGCCCCCGCGAATCGTTGGGGTAAACGCACGGTGATTTGCAGGCCGAGGAGATATCCTAGTGCGAGCGGGTAGAGGCCAACCATGGAATGGTTGGCAGGAAGGATAAACAGCCAGTGACGAGGTATGGGTGCCCCTTGTGTGGCCACTTGGGCCGCGTCCATCCAGTCCTCTAAGGGCACAGGCAGTCCTTCAAGCAGATCCTGCAAGGCTGCGGCAGCGGCTGCCTCGGAGCCCAGTTCCAAGCTTAGTAGACGTCTGGCATCAGGCCCGCTGGCAAACGTCCGGATAGTTAGGGCCAAGAGTGCGGCTCGTTGCCTGATCTGTTCTGGATCTGGAGTGAGTACGGATTTGCGCATTGGACCAGAAGATGGTTGACCGGCGGGCACTTTAGGCAATGCGGATAACTCTTCCGCTTGTAAGGAGCATCCCTTAAGCGGCTGGCTTGGAGCGCGCCCGATGAGCCGAAAGGTTCGCCCATCAAGCTCCGCGAGGTCTTCGGTGCGCACGGGCCACGGCGCATCTAAGCGGAATGGATCATCGACCATCAATGCCCCGCGGCCGACCGTGGCCGAGCACCCAGGTGCCGTGATGACCGCCAGCTTGACCCAAGCCGGAAAACGGAACCTGCGCTCCGCTAGGGGCAATACTTGGCCCTGGGGTAGGAAGTCGTAGGCTTGGCAGGCCAGCTCGCACATGCCGTATTCGCTAATGATCGAGGCTTCTGGAATGCCAAAGGCTGTACTTAGGTCGCGGTATAATTCGGTCCGACTTAGCTCGCGGGATTTACCCTTGGTGCCTCCGGTTTCAATGATGACGCTGCCGTGGGGCAATGGCTTGGCGTGGCCCCCGTCGATGGCATTCATGAGGTGGAAGGCCGTAGCGAAGAGCCAAACCGGCTTGTGACTCCCATGACTGTTGATCGCCGCAGCTAGCCCTTTGTCGTCACTATAGGTTAAAGGCAGGACTTCACCGATCCATGCCACCATCTGCGCCAGACTGCTCTCGGGCCAAGCGTCGACGGTTGGGACCAAACTGATGCCATGGGTTTGTGCTAATAGGCTTTCTGAACCGGACTGCGGCAGCACTTGGCCAAGCATTTCGAGGAAACTAGTGACGCTTTGGGCCTTGTATGCGGCGAGGCCACGGCTTGAAAAGCGAGAGATTGACCTTGTCGCTGTGGTAGTACCACTGGAGCGGAAGCGGCGCGCCTCACCTCCGGCGCAAAACAAGGGCCAAGTTTGGGGGCGTCGCATAAACTCAAGCGGCAAATAGCGACGGCCAGACCAGGGGCCTTGGTTTATGGTTGGTAGCGAGCTTGGAAAAGCATGGCTTGGCTTTGGTTCGGTGGGTTCCATGGGCTCGGATTGATAAGAAGGTCGTGGTCGGCAAAGAACTTGGCCGCAGATACAGAAGCAAGGTATAACATCAAGTCCGAAACATGGGCCATTTTTAAGCTAGTTCGTCGGCGCCTTTCGGCGCTGTGGCGATGCAGCATCGGACGGTACCCCCTTACCAGGCGCAGGCATGAGTTCCGAGTACTTTGTTCGAACCAATCAGTTTGAGGGGCCGCTCGACCTCCTGCTGCACCTGATACGGGTGCATGAGATCGATATTTTCGCCATTGATGTCCTGCGGTTGACCCAGGAGTACCTGCAGTTTCTTCGGCTCTTGCAGTTTGAGGACCTGCAGCAGGCGGGTGAGTTTGTCGAGATGGCGGCAACCTTGATCGAGATCAAGGCGAGGATGCTGCTGCCAACGGATGAGAAGCAGGCAGCTGACGATGGTCCGGCTGACGAAGACCCGGTCAGGTCGCTGCAAGAGCGCCTGCTCCAGTATGAGATGTTTCGCAACGCAGCCGAGCATTTTAGCCAAATGCCACAGATGGGCGTTGAGATTCAGCCCAACAACGAGTGGCAGAGACTGCTGCCACTGTATGAGCATATCGAGGCACCACTTAGTGGAGATGCTCCGACTCTAGTTGTGCTTTATGAGCAGTTGCTGCGGGGTTTATCCGAGCGGCGCAAAACCAAGCACACCGCTAAGCTGCATCGGATCACCGTCGAGGACACCATCGAGAAGCTTGGTAAAGAGATCGACCAGGCTCGTTTCGCCCTTTTTCAGGGCATCTATAACCGACTGCAATCACGGGACGAATTGGTGGTCCACGTGATGGCGATGCTGGAGCTGGCAAAAATGAAGCGACTGCAGGTGTACCAACAGGATTTGATGGGACCAATTTGGTTATATCGCATGGATTGTGATGAGTCTGTGCTGCCGTTAGCGCACACGGCCATACCGCAATTTGCCGTCCACGATGATGTGGAAGTCGTCGTGGTCGCCCCTCCGCCCGCAACTGCGACCCTCACATCGGAGCAAGGTCCAACATGACAACATCTGATAACGACGACTTGCCGCAGGGTGCAGTGATTCAACCGGCTGAGAGCGCAGGGATTGAAACTGCGCAACTGGAGTTGCAGGGGGCGCCTGGCGAGCTGCCTGATGATCCTGAAATGTCAGCAGCAGCGGCCGATGAGTTCGCTCATTATGAGGAGCTGGATGAGGAGCTAGCGGGAGACGTTGCCTCGCCTCCCAAGGCGCGCCGCGCTGCGGCCATGCCTCTTAATGCCAAGGTCGAAGCCGTGGTTTTTGCTGCCCAGAAGCCGTTAAAAACCAGCGAGATTCATGCCATCATCAGCGATGAAGGACTTACCGAGGCGCAAGTCCAAGCAAGCCTGGATGAGCTAGTCAGTTACTATCAGGAGCGAGACGGGGGGTTTCGCCTGCATTACCTGCGGCGGCTTGGCTATCAGTTTCAAACTGCGGAGTCGGCTGGGGCCATCATGGAGCGAATGTTTGCTTCGCGCCCGCGCCCGATCAGTCGAGCAGCCCTGGAAACCTTGTCGATCATTGCGTACCGCCAGCCCGTCACCCGTGCAGAGGTTGAATTCATTCGCGGAGTCGACGCTGGCAGTATCTTTAAGACCCTATTGGAGCGTGAGCTGATCAAGTGTGTCGGACGCAAAGAGATCGTTGGTCGGCCGATGCTATTTGGTACCGCTGAGCAGTTTCTTACGGTATTTAACCTTAGTAGTATCAAAGACTTGCCTCCTCTGGAGGCGTTTCAGCCAGCCCGCGAGATGGTCCAGGGGGCGATGTCGCGCCTTGCCGAGGGCAGCGAAGACGAGCTGATCGACGTCGAAGAATATATTGCGGACAGCACACGTGGCGAGTATGAGGGTGACGATCGGGCGCTCACCGCCGAAGGCGATGTCGCCAAGGAAGAGCTTGCCGGCAACCCCGGGGAAGAGCATGGAACCAATGCGGATTCAGAAGTGGCTGTCACAGCTGGGAATAGCCTCCCGGCGGGAAGCCGAGACCTGGATCAGTGAAGGTCGCATAGCGGTGAATGGTCAGGTGGTGACCGAACTGGGTCGCAAGATCGATCCACAGCAGGATCAGGTCACCGTCAACGGCAAGCTAGTCGGCAGCAGCGTTCCCCCGCGGGTCTACTGGCTCCTTAACAAGCCAGACGAAGTCTTAACGGCGCGCAGCGATGAGTTCCAGCGGCAGACCATCTATGATCTGCCCAAGATCAGCAAGGTTCCCTTTTTAGTGTCGCCGGTGGGTCGTCTGGATTACCGGACCGAAGGCCTGCTCTTGCTGACCAATGATGGCGAGCTAGCCAGCCGCCTGACCCATCCCCGGTTTGAGATTCCGCGGCAGTATCACGTGCTCATTATCGGCCGCTTATCGCATGAAGAAGAACAGGCGATTATTCACGGCGTCGAACTAGAAGATGGCAAGAGCGGCCGTGCCGAAGTGCGATATGCGCATGGTAAAAACCTCGGCGCCTCGCGCGGGAGCTGGTACGCCATTACGGTCTTTGAAGGCCGCAATCGTTTGGTCAGACGCTTATTCGAACACCTCAATCACAAAGTGGTGCGGTTGATACGCGTCGCCTATGGCGAGGTCCGGCTACCTGAGGATCTAGAGCCAGGCGACTACCGGCAACTGACCTCGGCCGAGATCAAAGCATTGAAGCACGCTACCGGTCTATAAGCGACCAATGGAGCCCCGATGAAGCTCGCAACCTTGCACGGTATCGGCCGCGACGGTCGTCTAATCATAGTGAGTCGCAACTTGAAGGTCTATGCGGAGGCTGGAGATATAGCTCCGACCCTGCAAGCTGCTTTGGACCGTTGGGATGAGGTCAAGCCGGCACTAGAGGCCCGTTATGCCGCATTGCAGCGCGGCGAGTTGGTGGCTGGTCCCTTTATCGAGGGTGAGGCCCTGGCGCCACTGCCCCGTGCCTTTGAGTGGATCGACGGCTCGGCCTATATCAATCACGTGATCCTTGTCCGGCGGGCCCGCAACGCTGAGCCACCTGCCACGCTTCGCACGGATCCGCTGGTTTACCAGGGTGGAAGCGGCTATTGCATCGCGCCAACCGCGCCGATTCCGTTGGCCGATCCGGCCTGGGGGCTCGATTTTGAATCGGAAGTCTGCGTGATCCTCGGAGATACCCCGCAGGGCACGAAGAAGGATCAAGCTGAGGGGCATATTCGCTTGG
Organism: Pseudomonadota bacterium; assembly: GCA_026390445.1. Lineage (GTDB taxonomy): Bacteria > Bdellovibrionota_B > Oligoflexia > Oligoflexales > CAIYRB01 > CAIYRB01. The sequence continues at coordinate 7,135 of JAPLFX010000061.1, read as the reverse complement.
TCTTGCTGGCTAATGATGTGTCGCTACGCAACTTGATCCCGGTTGAGCTCGAGAAGGGCTTTGGCTTCTTTAATTCCAAGCCCGCCACCGCCTTCTCGCCTGTGGCCGTGACGCCCGACGAGTTAGGGCCGGCCTGGCACGAGGGGCGTGTGCATTTGCCCTTGCGCACCGACTACAACGAAGAGTTGTTTGGCGATCCAGAGGCGGGACCGGAGATGCACTTTTCCTTTCACGATTTGATCCAGCATATCTGTAAAACCAGGTCGTTTATTGCTGGGACGATCTTGGGCAGCGGGACTGTTTCCAATGCAGACCGGGCACGTGGGTCCTCGTGCCTGGCTGAAAAACGAATGATTGAGAAGATTGATTCCGGTACCATAACAACTCCGTTCATGCAGGTTGGCGATCGAGTGCGCATCGTGATGCGTGACGCGCAGGGGCAAAGCATTTTCGGACAGATCGATCAAACGGTCGTCGCGGCACCGGGATCTTAAGGTCCCGCCTCGCGACGCCAAAGCGAGGAACGATGCGGTCTATGTTGCTGGTGGCTACCTTAGGACTTGCCTGGCTGGCACCGCCTCTAGCCAGGGCCGATACCTTCTTGGGTGAAGATGGTGAAGCCCAGGACAAGGGTGGCGGTGAAGCCGGTCCCACCTCGAAGAAAAAAAAGAAGAAGAAAAAGGCCAAACCGCAACCGGTGGCCGCACCAGCAGACGAAGAGGCCACCGTGCCCCACTCCGACATTGCAACTGAGGCCAGCGACGACTCAGGCGGTCAAGCGATGCCTTTGGTGTTCTCCGGTGCTCTGGGTTCAGGGGCTGGCTACATCAGTGGCCAAATCACCGTCGGTTATTATTTTAACAAGTTTATCGGGATCGATACCTCTTATTACTACTACCGTTTTGACAACCACGATAGCTCCGGCCAGCAGTATGGCCCGGAGGTAGATCTCGTGATTCGGGCTGCAAACCCGACCATCGTGACTCCCTATGCGGGGGTCGGTCCCGGTCATAGCAAATGGCAGCGCACCGCATCAGGCAAGGTGTTCGATGCCAGCAGCTCATGGACACTCAACGAATTCGTTGGCGTCGACGTGCGTTTGACCTCGCACTTCGGTATCGGGATCATGCGTAAGCAGCAAACCTATCTAAACGATCCGCCTAAGGGTTTTGACGACCACAACACCGCCGAGGCGAAGTCTTCGTGGACGACGAATATCGGTTTTCGCATGGCATTCTAATGAGCCCAACCACCACCTGTTTGGGGTCTTGGTACTCCGGTATTGGACATGCCATCAGCGGGCACATACATTCCTGTTGTGATTTTCAGCCAGCCATTTTCCTCCCAGGTGACGGGGTGCTCGCCTTGCTCTAAGGTTGCTACGGGGCTCCCGTTCGGAGCATTGACGGCTTGGACTCCGCCGTCTTTGACGTAGCGCACCCGCCCGCCTGTTATCGGACTGCTCGGGCCGGTTGTTGCTGCAGTGTCTGCAGTTGGTGCAGCTGGGGGTGGCGTTGCTGCTGCTGGGGCGCTGGCCTTGGCTGCGTTTACCGGCGGCGCACCTGCCGCGGGATTCCCGGCTGCGGCATTCAATGGTGCCGCGTTGAGCGGGGGGGCTCCGCCTGCTGCAGCGTTACTGGGAGGCATGTCGCCGGCACCTGCTTCGCCAAGTAGGTTGCCACTACCGCCGCCACCACCATCGCCACCGTCGGCGGTGGCGCTGTTAACATCGGCTCCGCCTTTGCCGCCCTTACCTTCGTCGGTGTCGACATAGTTCTCCTGGCCGTTGCCCTCTTTGGCATCGTCGCCACCCAGGTCGCCCTTGTTCGAATTGTCAGACGTCTCTAGGTTTTCATCATCGCTTTCTGAATCGGAGCACCCGAAGGTTCCGGTGAGGCAGAGGCTGATGAGCAAAACCTTGAGGCCATTGTGTATCTTTTTACGATGCATCTTGCAGGGCATGGCGAAACCTCCATGTTTCGCGCGGGTCTATCCAATCGCTACTGCATGAGGGTTCGGCATCGGGGGTAGAAACTTTAGCCCTGCATGAACGAACTAGGCAAAAAAACATCGCCTGGAGCTTGGCAGACTCGCGAAGCTCGAGACGATTCCCAGACTTTCAGCTGGGTTCCCGATGAGTCTTATAGACCGACGCCTGGGCCGTCGGCATAACCAGAATGTGGTCGATATTGACGTGGGCTGGCCTGGTGGCTGCAAATAGCACGCAGTCAGCGATATCGTCCGGGCTGAGCGGAGTCATGCCGCTATAAACGGCCTTGGCTTTGGCCTCATCCTGCAGGCGCACCAGACTAAACTCTGTTTCGACCATCCCAGGATCGATTTCGCTGACGCGAATGGCAGAGCCGTTTAGTTCGAGGCGCAGCGCGCCGCTGATGGCTCGCACGGCGTGTTTAGTTGCCGCATAGACGGCGCCATTGGCGTAGGTTTGAAAGCCGGCGACAGAACCCATATTGATGATGTGCCCTTGGCCGCGCTTGAGCATGCCCGTAAGAAAACGGCGTGTCACGCGCAGAAGGCCGTATAGATTTGTATCGATCATCGCTTGCCAGTCGATGTCCTCGCCGGAAGCGACCGAAGACAGCCCTGAGGCTAAGCCTGCGTTGTTTAGCAGCAGATCGACATGGATGAAGTGCCCTTCTACAGCCGCCGCAAAAGCCTCGATCGAGGCCTTGGAACGTACATCTAGCGCCACGCACAGGACTTCCGGCGCACCGAGTTGCTCTAAGGTGCCGCGGACCTCCTCAAGCCGCTCAAGTCGCCTCGCTCCAAGGGCCAGCCGATAACCGGCGCGTGCAAAGGCCTCGGCGCATGCTTTGCCGATACCAGCGCTGGCCCCCGTGATGACGACAACTTTAGCCTTCGCGTCCATGACTCACGGATCCTTGCGCGAGATCTGTACCGCGCGGTCTGGTCCCTCACCAACAGAGTTTGAGTTGAAGCCTGCATCGACGATCTTTTGGTGCTGCAGGCGTCGGTAAAAGCTATTGGTCGGCTTAAGCGTGATGTCTTGCTTGGTGCCATTGCTTTGAAGTTCGGCAATGGCTTGGTCGACTTCGGCGAGAGCGACGACGGTGAGGCGAGCTGTCTGCTCTTCGCCTTCAGGATGAGCTGAGCGCGGCGGTCTGCCACCTTCGCGGCGCGGCGGTCTGCCCCCCCGGTCGGCTGGTGCTGGCCGTCCGCCTTGGCCGTGTCTATTGCCGCCCTTGGGAGCTGCTTCGCGCCCCTTGGATTCACTGGTTTCTTGAGCAACAGGGGCACGCGGCGCATCGGTGCGGGGCCCGCGCTCCGGTCTGCCGCCGCGGTCTGGCCTGCCGCTATCGCGGTTACCCAAGGTCCGGGGCAATGGTGGTGGAGCAAAGCGTCCGACCGGAGGGCGGCTGCCGGGCTCAAAGACTTCTTTGACCTCTGCCGCATGGGTCCAGTGGAGGTAGCGCAAGATCATATGCTGGATTTTGGGGAAGAACTGCTTGAGCGCGCTTTCAATATCGCTCCAAACAGCCTCGGGTTGAGCGCTTTTATCGAATGCAGGCAGCTTGGCCTTGGTCTTTTCCAGGTAGAGGCGAGCTAGGTCGCGAGCGAGTCCAACCACCGGTGGAACGACTTTTAGCAGATGCTCGTGGTCCACGGCTTTGTCATCGCTGAGTTCAGGAAAAGTCTCGCGGTACCAGGTCAGCAGGCTCTTGGTTAGGGCGCTCCATTCAGGTCCCTCCAGAGCGGCCACCGGGCCCTCCTCGCCAACCTTGGGCAGAAGCGGCCAGGCAATGTGCGGCTGGCTGTCGCCAATGGTGGCCTTCTCCAGACGCTCGCGCTCCAAGCAAGAATAAAGGAAATAGTCGAGAGGAACCTCTTGGCCGCGGGCCTGCAAGACCCTTTCCTTGGTGGTCATCACTGATGGGAGATCGATATTTACTTGGTCTTCTTCCAATGGCTTATCCGTCCGCTGTCGTCAAACGATGATGGCTTCGACCCGTGTCTAAGCCGGAATTTGTCTAGTATTCTAGTGGAACTTCCGAGGTTCTGAACGCCTTGGATGGCCCGTCCAAGGGTCACCCGTCCCAGCCCCACGTTCCGCTATGCATGGCCCTCCACTGCTTCACTATAGTGATCATGGGTGAATCGCAGTCCCTTTAGGGCTAGAGGAAGTAGATCACCGACGATGCCAAGATACTCAACCGCAGCCTTAGCGCTCCCCGGTATGGCGAGGATCAGCGTGCCATCTTTAACCCAACCGCCGCTGCGGCTTAGGTAGGAGCTTAAGGAGTATTTCAAACTCTCGCGGCGCCACAGCTCGCCTAGACCAGGAATGGCGTAGTCACTCATCTTCTCGGCCACCTGGGGAGAGAGATCCTTGATGCCCAGTCCGACCCCACCGCAAATGGTCACTAAATGCTGGCCATCGGCAACAGCCCGGGTCACTGCCCCTGTCAGGTCCGACCACTCGGACGCCACACTCTCAATGGGGCCGACGGCAAAACCATGGGCCGACAGCCAACTTGCGGCAGCTGGGCCGCACGTGTCGGTCATGGCTCCGAGACCTGCTCGGTCCCAGGTCACGATCACACTGGCTTTACTGGTCTGGGTCATCGGCCCTCTCGCGGGTTTCTGCTCCGGCAAGTCCCTAACTGTCGGGGGACCGGTCCGGGGCCTCATTGGCCTTTGCTCAGATAGAACCGCTTCGGCTTTCTATCAATTAGCTGGCCGACATTCAAGGCGGCACCATTGAGTCAGGGGTAAAGCATGGCTATTAATCGGCGCGGCTCAGGGCATGCGCCGATGATCACGTGCCGCGAAAAGATAACCACCTGTATTTAATCGCTATAATTACAGCATGGGCGCTAGCAGGCTGGCGGCATTGCCGCGCAACGTCTCCAGGTAGCGGCGAAAACGTCCGGTTTTTCGTGTAAGTGGACGGCAGGTCGAGAAGTCGGTCTCCAGCATGTCCGCCACCTGTTGATTGAAGGCCTCGTCGTGGATCAGCACCATCATCTCAAAGTTAAGGAACATGGCCCGGTTATCGACGTTCATCGTGCCGATAGCCGCTAGTCCGTGATCGACCAGGAACACCTTCTGATGCATGAAGCCTTTGACATACAACAGAATCTGAATGCCGCGGCTCTTCATTTCTTTAGCGTAGGAGATCGATACCCACTGCATCACCAAGTTATCGGAGGTTCGCGGAATCATCAGACGAACATCGACCCCCCGTAGCGCCGCCAATTCCAAGGCGCGGATCAGCGACGAGTCCGGCACTAGATAAGGGGTGGCGATCCACAGGCGTTCCTTGGCGGCATTGATCATCTGGATCACGAACAGCAGACTGATCACGGTTGTATCAGTGGGACCCGTGGGAATGAGCTGCAGCACCTTTTGGGGGGGGCGGCTAGCTACGGCTTGCTGCGCAGGCTCAGCCATCCCTAGCTTTGGCTTGTTGCCAGAAGTAGCACCTAGCTGAGCAAGGTCGATGAGCTCTTTGGTCGAGAAATACCAGTCCTCGAAAAAAACGTCCTCCATCTGAGCCACCAGCCCTCCTGTGAGCCGCAGATGGGTGTCGCGCCAGTAACGCTGGCGCAATTTGACCGAGCGCTTGGCTGCATACTCTTCGCCGATATTGAGGCCCCCGGTAAAGGCGACCCGGCCATCGACCACCACTAATTTGCGATGGTTGCGAAAGTTGACCTGAAAGGCGCGCTTGAAGCGGGCAATCGGCAGAAATCGCTCAACCCTGACGCCGGCTTGCCGCAGATCGCGGATGTATTTGCGCGATAGCCAAAACGAGCCCATATCGTCATAGAGCATGAAGACGGTGATGCCCTGCTTCGCCCTTTCGCTGAGCAGTCGCTTGAGCTCGAGGCCCAAGCGGTCCGACCGGACGATGTAGTATTGGACGATGATGTAACTCTTGGCCGAATTTATAGCGGCAAAGATCGCCTTAAAGGTCGCCTGGCCATCGACCAGCAGCTCAACGTCGCCGAGCTGTGGCACAAAAGCCGAGCCAAATTGCCGAAACACGTGGTGAAAAGACTTGTAGTTGGCCTGAAGGGACGGCGCCAGGTCGGCCGTTTTTGGCGCGGCCTCAAGCAGTGGCGAGACTCCAGTGTCATCGATCCGCTGCTGTGCGGCTCGGTGCCTCCTAACATAGCCGCGGATGCGAGAGTCGCCGAGTAAGTAGTACAGCGGCACGGCAACATACGGCACCGTCAGGTGCAGCAAGATCCAGGCGATCGATGCTCCGGCCGAGGTGCGGTTGCCCAGGACCTTGATGCAATTATAGACCGCCAGTGCGTAGATCGCGATCAGCGCATAAAAGACCGGATCACTCCAATGCACGTGCATTGAGGTCTTACTGCATGCGTCGAGCTAGGCTGATGACGCGCGAGCTTGCTTGCGACAACTCTTCAACCTCGGTCCACTGATGTCCGCCCTCGTTACGCTGGAACGTATAGGAGATCAACTCGTGGTCCCCTTCGAAGGCATCGACAATGGCGTTAACGGCGGCCTTGTGTCCCTCACTGAGGGCCTTGGAGCTCTTGAGCGCCGCAGCGGCAGCCACAAGGGCATCGGCGGCCTCTGCTTCCTTTTGATCGCGCAGCAAGGGCACGAGCGTATCAATGGCTGCAATAAGGTCGGCACTGGAATCTTGGCGGCTACGCTTGATGACGGTCATGGCTCGTGCGTCCGAATCGAAGCAAATGAAAGCGCTGGCTGAAAGAACTTAGCATCCTTTCAGGACCGGGGAAGTCTAGGCCAGGAGATTTAAAAAAGCAATTCACGAGCAGACGAAGAAGGGGCCGTTGTTGGTGACAGAAAGTGCGAGATAAAATGTTGACACCTAGGGGGGGTCACTGTACAACGAGTCCTCCCTTGGTCGAACCGTAGTGACAAAGCGCAAGTTTTGGCAGTATAACGGGCCGTTAGCTCAGTTGGTAGAGCAGTACACTTTTAATGTACGGGTCGATGGTTCGAATCCATCACGGCTCACCAGACCAAGTTTGTTTCTATAGACGTCCCCATCGTCTAGCCTGGCCCAGGACACTGCCCTTTCACGGCAGCGACGGGGGTTCAAATCCCCCTGGGGACGCCACACACTCGGATGTAGGACGTTTTAACGACCTAC
>JAPLFX010000267.1 GCA_026390445.1 Pseudomonadota bacterium | reverse complement strand
GCGATGCCGGTGGGACAGCCGTTGGTATTGCAACGCAGGGCTTGGATACAGCCTAGCGCCATCATCATGCCGCGTGCCGAATGGCACATGTCGGCGCCGAGTGCGCACTTTTCGACGATGTCAAAGCCGGAGACGACCTTGCCGGAGACGATTAGGCGGATGTGGCGACGTAGGTCGAAACCGACGAGGCAGTTGTGGACAAAGACAAGGGCGTCGACCAAGGGTGACCCGAGGTGGTTGGTGAATTCAAGCGGAGCTGCGCCGGTACCGCCTTCTCCACCGTCGATGACGATGAAGTCCGGCATGATCTTGCTCTCCAGCATCGCCTTGCAGATGGCGATGAACTCGCGGCGTTTGCCGAGGCAGAGCTTAAATCCAGTGGGTTTACCGCCCGACAGGGTGCGCAGCTTGTCGACGAATGTCATCATCTCCAGCGGTGTTTTGAAGGCCGAGTGCGCTGGTGGCGAGATGACGTCCTTGCCCATCTCGACGCCGCGGATGTCGGCGATCTCGCGGGTCACCTTGGCCGCCGGGAGGATGCCGCCGTGACCGGGTTTGGCACCTTGGGAAAGCTTGATTTCAACCATTTTGACATGTGGGTGGGTGGCTTTGTCGCGAAATTGCACCGGATCGAAATGACCGTCCTTGGTGCGACAGCTGAAGTAGCCGGTGCCGACCTCCCAGATGATGTCGCCACCTGGCTCGAGGTGGTACGGTGAGAGCCCGCCTTCGCCGGTGTCTTGGGCGAAGTTGCCGAGCTTGGCGCCGGCGTTGAGCGCGCGCACCGCGCCGTGGCTCAGAGCGCCGTAGCTCATCGCCGAGATGTTAAAGATGCTGGCGGAATAGGGGTTGGCACACTGTGGCCCGCCGATGGTCACACGCAGCTGCGTGGGGTCGACATGGACGGGTGCGAGCGAGTGATTGGCCCAGCGGTAGCCGTTGGCATAGACGTCTAGCTTGGTGCCGAAGGGGACGGTATCGCGCACGCGCTTAGCGCGTTGATAGATGAGCGAGCGCAGCACCCGAGAAAAGGGCGCACCATCGGTATCGGACTCGACAAAATATTGGTTGATCTCGGGGCGAATGGCTTCAAACAGGTAGCGAAAGTGCCCGATCACCGGAAAGTTGCGGCGGATTGCTTGTTTAGTCTGCAGCATGTCGACCACGCCAACGAGGATCACCGGCAAGACCAAGACGAAGCCAAAACTTGCGTAGGGCCAGGTGGCTGTGGCTAGCAGGAGAAGCAGCGTGATGGTTGCGGAGCACAAGACAAATACATGCCGCATAGGGGGGCCTTCTCAATGATTAAAGATAGGGGATCAACATAAGCGAGGTCTGAGCGGTGGGTACCTTCCATCATATCACTAAATAAATGTCATGAAATAGTCGGAAAATTTGCGGTTTGGCCATTCCAGGCAACCGCAAAAAAGTCGACATCAGTACCAGTATTCGGTTGTTTAGGCGACGCTGCTACCCTTGCTCGGCAGGGACGCGGCTGTGGCTGCCGCTTCGGCCGTCGCTGCATCTTTTGCCTGGAGGGTCACTTCCACCGGTGGGTCGCCGATCTCGCCGTCTAAGAAGAGCTTGTTTAGGGCGTTGAAGGCGGCAATGCCGTAGGCCTCGGCCAAGGTCGGGTAGTTGAAGATCATATTGACCAAGTCCTGGGCATGGCCACCGCGCTGCATGTAGGCGAGACCGATATGCACCAGGTTGCAGGCATCGTGGCCGACGATGTGCACGCCGAGGATGCGGTGCGTCTTGCGGCAGACGAGGAGCTTGAGCAGGCCGTGCTCGTCGCCGCGGATGTAGCCGCGGGCGACCTCGTGGTAATGCGCCCGGCCAACGACAAATTCGATGCCGAGCTGTGTCAACTCTTGCTCGGTCTTACCGACGCTAGATAGCTCCGGGATGGTGTAGACGCCGATGGGGTAGAGGCGGGGGAACTCTTGGACCTTGGTGCCAAACATATGCAAGCTGGCGTGGCGGCCTTGGGCCGCAGAGGTTGCCGCCAGGGCTGGCGAACCGATGTTGTCGCCGGAGGCGTAGATGTTTGGGGTGCTGGTTTGGAAGCTCTTGTTGACGATGATCTCGCCCTTGTCGTTGGTCTTGATGGCGAGGCGACTCAGGCCGATCTTGTCGGTGTTCGGCACCCGACCTGCGGCATAGAAGAGGACTTCAGCCTCAAGCGATTCGCTGTTTTCCAAGGTCATCACGACACTGGCGCCGCGGATTTTGGCGGTGGACAGCTTTGAGCCAAGGACGAACTTGACGCCTGCTTCCTCCATGGTTTTTTTCAAAGCCAGGCCAATCTCCTGATCCGCATACTGCATGATCGTGCCGCGCCCATCGACGATGGTGGTCTCCGAGCCAAGAGCGGCGAAGATGCAGGCATACTCGCAGCCGATCACGCCGGCGCCGTAGATCATGACGCTTTTGGGGACGTTCTCGAGGCGTAGGACTTCATCGGCATCGACGATGCGCCAACCATCAAAGGGGATGTCGGCTGGCCGACGCGGGCGCGAGCCTGTGGCCAGGAGGATGAACCTGGCGTCGACGAGTTGGCTTTCGCCGTTATGTTTGGCGACGCGGATGGTGTGGGCATCTTCGAGCATGCCGTAGCCTTCGATGATATCGATCTTGTAGCGTTCGCAGTAGCGGCGCACGATGCTTTCTTCGTATTGGGCGACCTTGAAAGCATGGCCCATCAGCTTAGCGGCTGGTAGGTCGCGGATGATCCGCTCGACCCACTTGCCGCCGGCGTGAAAGCGGATGTTCTGAATCGCGTCCATACTCTCGCGCAGCGACTTCGAGGGGATCGTGCCGGTGTGGATCCAGGTGCCGCCAAGGCGATTCGGCGTTGCTTCGATGATGGCCACCGACTTCTTCATCTTGGCGGCCTGAACCGCCGCACGGTAGCCGGCCGGGCCGCTGCCGATGACGACAAGATCGTAGGATGTGGCCTTCTCTGCCATAACGCGGCACTCCGTGAAAAAGGACTGGCTTTATTGGGTCTCGGCAGGGGACGCAGAAAACTTTATTCACTACGCGGGAGTCGCGTGCGGCGCAATAAATGTTTGAATATAAGCGCTGCTCTGTTAGGCTAATTACAAATAACATCGGAATTTTCGCATGATGTTCAAAGGCAGTAAAGGGCCGCTGGCGGTCGCTTCGAATCTTACGACATCGCTGCTAAAGGCCCGTATCGACGGCACTGCAACGCCCTTCTTGGAGCATCGCCATCGCGGCTGGGAGCTCGGACTTCCGGCCTACATCGAGCGTTCTGCCGAATTAGCTAAGCCACCGATTATCATCGCCGTTGGCGGTGGCAAGGGCGGGGTCGGCAAGAGCCTGGTCAGCGCCAACCTGGCGGTGCGCATGGCTGGCAACGGGGTGCGGGTGCTGGCCATCGATCTCGATATCGGTGGTGCCAACCTACACACCTATTTTGGCATCAGCGCTCCAGCGCACAACCTCGCCGACGCCATCGTCTACGGCCGAAGGACTGTGCCTGAGGTCATCCTCCCTAGCGGCGTTCATGGCGTCAGCCTGATTGCTGGCGGCGGTGAAGAAGCCTGGGGTGGTGCAAACGGTATCCATGAGGGGACCCTGCGCAAGCTGTTTCAGGCGATTTTTTCGCTGAAGCAGATGGGCTTGGCCGACCTCGTCATCCTCGACCTTGGGGCCGGGACGCATCGGCACACCCTCGATTTCTTCGCCGCGGCCCATCTCGGCCTGATGACCGTGCTGCCGGAGCCGACATCGATTGAGAACGCTTATTTGTTTCTCAAGACGTCGCTCTTTAGAATGATTGAAAATGTCGGTGATAACATTGGGTTGCCTGAGGTTGCCGGCATTACCCGCAGGCACCTTCTGAGTAGCGATGGCGGCGGCCGGGGGCGCGGCGGTTACACCGATAAGCTGCGCTTTGTCGCTCAAGAGCATCCGGCCTTTATCCAGCAAGTCGGTCTGGCCATGGCATCGCGCACCTTGGGCATTGCCATCAATCAAGTCCGTGGGCAAAAGGATATTGACGTTGGTAAGTCGATGGAGTTGATAGGGGAGAGGTATTTCGGCTTTCAGACCCGCTACTGCGGCTATCTGAACTACGATGAGGCGGCCTGGAAGTCGCTGCGCAATCGGCGCTTGTTAGTCGTAGACTTTCCGCATTCAGTGCTATCAAAGCGCTTCACCGAGCTGGCAAGGGTGATGCTGAGCAATCTGGGTTATTAAGCGAGGAGCTGACCATGCAGCATGGCGATGAAGGGTTGAGCGGCAGCGAGTGGATGGGTGGGACGATGCAGCCAGATCCAAGTCAGGGAATCAATTATTACAGCATTCTGGATGTCGATCCGGGAGCGCCGCGCGTGGCGATTCGCGAGGCCTACTTGCGGCTCAAGAGTGCGTTCGGAGTTGGCAGTGCGGCGTTGTATTCGCTGATGTCCGAAGATGAAGCCGCTGACCAAGTAGCGCAGATCGAAGCGGCTTTCCGCGTATTGGGTGATGATCTGGCCCGCCGTGCCTATGATTTGGAGCTGGGCATTGGTGATGCCGGCCCGCTGCGTCAAGGCGCTGTGCTAGGGGATGGCCGCGGCTTTCAAGATGAGCTAACGCGGCCATTGGCCGAGCTGGCGGGACCAAGTTCCGGGCAGGCGATCGACTCCGAGCGTCTGGATCACGACCGGCGTGCGGTTCGTTCCAACTTACCCTTGATTAAACTGCGGGCCACTCGCTCCGGTGATGAAGCGGTTCAGGCCAAGCTGCGCGAGATCATCAGCAGCAGTGATCCGAGCGATGGCGATCTGCTACGCCTCCTGCGCGAAGCATGCGGCGTGAGTGAGGCAGAGATCTGCGACAGCACCAAGGTCAGTCGGGACTACTTGCAGGCGATCGAGACGGGTCGCTTTGAACGCTTGCCCCAGGCGGTCTTTGTCAAAGGCTTTCTGCGCAGCTTTTGTCGCTACCTGTGCGTGCCCGACCCGGAAGTGATCGTGACGGCATTTTCGGCGAGGCTCACGGATTGGCAGAGCAACCGCAAGGTCTAACCCTATTCCCGGTCGATGCCGCATCGGTCGGGCAACGGCTGGACGTCTTTCTCGCGACTCAGGCTGAGGGCATCAGCCGATCGGCGCTGCAAAAGCTGATCGCGGCTGGCGCCGTCACCGTTAATGGAGCCACGGCGACGGCCAAACAAGCGACGGTTCTGGGTGACCAGGTGGTCGTGCGCTGGCAGCAGCCACCAGCCTCACCGCTGACTCCCGTGGCGATGCCATTGCAGATCCTGTTTGAGGACGACGACTTGATCGTCTTGGATAAGCCCGCCGGGATGTGCGTCCACCCTGGCGCTGGCGATACGGGTCCAACCTTGGTCCAAGGCCTGCTCTATCACTGTGGTCGCCTCGGTGCTGCGGTGGTCCGTGCCGGTCAAGTCCCAGTGTGGACGCGTCCGGGTATTGTGCATCGGCTGGACAAGGATACGACCGGGGTCATGGTCTGCGCTAAAACCGACCGCGCCCATGCCGCATTGTCCAAGCAGTTTCAGGACAAGACGACCTTGCTGCGCGAATATCTGGCGCTGCTCGATGGAGCGATGCTACAGGCCCAGCTCGCTCATACCAGCTATCTTTATCGCGACCCGAAGCGGCGTCTGCGCTTCGCCTCGATGTCAGAGCCTGACTTTCGCCGCCTGCAGGTCGGTCACGATGAGCTGCAGGCAGCTCAGGCGACGGGCTTGCTGGGTCGCCGCCGAATCTCCAGCCTGAGCGGTTATCGCCGGGCGCAGTCGCTGTTTACCCGCGAGGCGGTGTTCGGTCAGCGCCTGACCTTGGCCAGGGTGCGTCTGTTCACTGGCCGCACCCATCAGATCCGCGTGCACGCCTGTGATGTGGGCTTGCCCATCATCGGCGACCAACTCTACCATCGGCGCGTGCAGCTACCCCTGACCTTCGCTCCGCAGGTGCGCGAGTTGGTCGCGCAGGCACCGAGGCAGATGCTTCATGCCCAGCGTCTGGGTTTGGTCCATCCGGTCAGCGGTCAGAGTCTGGTATTCGAGGCACCATTGCCTAGCGACTTTGCGGCTATCGTGGCATTATTAGGGTCTTATCAGACCAAATGATGGCTTTTGTCTAAGTCAAGCGGGCTTGTGGAAAGATGTTTTTTTAGGGAAAATAAAAGGTGGTCTGTCGGCCCCCCCCACTCCAGACAGGCCTCGCAGGAGTTTACCGAGATATGAGTCTCACCCGCCGCACGGCGATCATAGCCTTACTTCGCATCGCAACCTGCGGCGGCTCGGCTGTGGCGTCGACGCCGCCAGCACGTGCTGAGGAGTTCCCGCCGGCGCTGCCTGGGCCAAGTCTCAAAGCCGTCAACCATACCGACATGATCATCCTGACGGTGGACAAGACGTCGCTACAGGCCGAGCTGAAGACGTGGCCCGAAACCGAGGCCCAGTCGGCCTTACTCAAGCGCTTTCGCATCGGTATCGGCAAGATGAAGGGCGACAAGGAGCACGAGGGTGACAATAAGACGCCCGAGGGAGTGTACTTCGCGCAGAGCCATATCGATGGCAACCGCCTACCGATCAAATACGGCAAACGCGCCATCCCCCTTGATTTTCCCAATCCCATCGACCGCTCGGAAGGTAAGACCGGGCACGGCATCTGGCTGCACGGCGTCGAGTACGACAAGCGCGTTGAAGAAGCGAATGTCACCGAAGGCTGCGTCGTCTTCTATAATGCCGACATCAGCAGTCTATCCAACTGGCTCAAGAGCTATCAGGGCGTCGTCGTGATCGCTAGCGACATCAATCAGGTCAATCGCGCCGCCGACCTTGCAGCGGTGAAAAAGCGCACCCAAGACTGGATGCATTCATGGGCCGAGCGTCGCTCGAAGGACTATCTCGGCTTCTATCGCCCCGATTTCAGCTTTGGTCGCCAAACCTTTCACGCCTACGCCAAGTACAAGGAGCGCGTGTTTAAGAGCTACAAGGACATGGCAGTCACCTTTGATAACCTGCGCGTCGTCACCCATCCTAAGTATGCCGTGGCCTTCTTCAACCAAGACTTTCACGGCGATAAACGCTATACCTCGATTGGCCGCAAGGCGCTCTATTGGGAAAAGGACGGCGCCGGTGACTGGTCCATCAAGCGCGAGGTCTTCGAAAATCGCCGCTTTGAGTTTATGACCTTCACCGATGCTGAGTTGTCGCTGTTGTCCGATGCGAGCTCGGTTCATAGCACGGACGTGGTCAAGAAATCGCCTAATCTATGAGGTCGTTGTGCGGATCGTTCAGGCAATGCGGTGTGGTTTGGTGGTGTTGGTCTTAGGCTTGGTCGCCGCGGCGCCAGCGCCGGGTGCACTGTTTTCCTTTGACGGCAAGGTGTTCACGGTCCAAGACTTAAAGACCGCCGAGCAGCAGACCGCCTACGACCTCGCTGCCGAACAGTACGCCAAGCTCACCGCCTTGTCGCAAGTCGCCGTCCTTAACTATTACTTTGATGCCGAGGCAACCAAGACCGGCAAGCCTAGGGCAACCCTTGAAGCCGCCGAACTAGGCGTGAGCGAGCCCACTGATAAACAGGTTTCTGAATGGTTTGAGGCCAACAAGTCGCGGATTCCCCCTGGCTACACCCTGGAGAAGATCTCAGGTGAGATCAAGGGAGTCTTGCGTGAGCAAAGCACTCGCGAAAAGCGCGAGGCCCTGTTGGCCAAACTCAAAAGTGGCAAGCGCTTTGTCCTGCTCCTGACGGAGCCGGAAGCGCCGCAGGTTGATCTGCATGTGCAGGGCTTCCCGGTTCTTGGCGACGCCGGCGCCAAGGTTACGGTGGTCGAGTTCGCTGACTACCAGTGCCCGCATTGCAAGGCTGCCAACCCAGCGCTGGAAGCCCTGGTGAAAAGGCACAGCGGTAAGATTAAACTGGTTTTTGTTGACTATCCAATCAAAGGCGAGTTCTCCCAGCTCGCGGCTTATGGTGCCTACTGCGCTGGCCAGCAGGGTAAATATTGGGAGTTCCATGATCTTGCGTATGACAAGCAGTCGACGCTCGCCAGCAAAGACGCGGCATTGACCTTGGCGAAGGAACTCAAGCTGGACGATGGAAAATTTTCACTTTGCCTAAGCAGCGACGCGGCCAAGAAGCACGTCGAGCTGGGCAAGGCTGAGGGTGACCGGGTTGGTCTGACAGGAACGCCGCTGATCTTTATCAACGGCAAGCGCATCAAGAGCTATGATCAAGAGGAGCTCGAGCGTCTGGTCAAGCCCTTGCTCTAGGATTTGGCCATGCCATCCACCGACACGCTGGCAAGCAGCCAACTCAAGGAACAGACCGCCTCGGCGCATCGCGGGCTCGACACGCAGCCCTTGTTGCGCGAGCTGCTCTCGCCGCAGCTCACGCTGGCTAGATACGTCGAGGCGCTGACGGTTTTTTACGGCTTCTATAGCGACTATGAGACCTTGACGATGCATCACTGCGCCGGCTTAGGCCTCGATCTACAGGCGCGCCGCAAGCTGCCCTTACTCGAACGGGACTTCGCGGCCTTAGGGACCTCTCTGCCCATTCGCCAAAGCGCCGGCCTCGGCGTGGCGATCGCGGACCAGGACCAGGCCCTGGGGATGCTCTATGTCATGGAAGGATCGACCCTTGGCGGGCAGGTCATCGCCAGGAGTCTAAGTCGGAGTCTGGGGTTGACTGAGACGCACGGGGCGGCTTATTTCAACAGCTATGGATCTGCGGTCGTACCGCGGTGGCAGGAGACCCAGGCCGCACTCAATGCCTTCCAAGCGAATGGCGGTTCGGTGCAGCAGATGGTGGCCACCGCCATCTCGGCCTTTACCGACCTCGAATCCCGGCTCAAGCGCTAATCGCAGGGCCCTAGGCCTCGGCCAGACCGCGTCCTGCTGCCTTCACGCGGGCGAGAGCTGGCTTTACTTGTCTTGATCATTTCCCTATAGTCAGCCGCAATTGGGGGCCTTCATGTGTTGTCATCCGGAAAGACCGATGAAATGAACCAAGAAAGCCAATTAGAAGCCAAATCAGCGGTGTGGCGCGTCTTAATCGTCGAAGACAATCCGGCCGACGTCGCCAGTATTCAGTTGAACCTAGAAAAGACGCGCGACAGGGACGGTCCCGCATTCTTCTTTGGCGTTGCCGAGTGTCTGGCTGAAGCCATGAAATTGTTGGCTCGCGAGCGCTTTGATCTCATCCTCCTGGACTTGAACTTGCCCGACACCGTCGGGGGGCTCGATGGCCTTCGCGTCATTCGTCAGAGCTTTGCCGATATCCCAGTGATTATCCTCACCTCGCTTGATCCAGGTTGGGAATTCATGGGTGAAGCCGTCGCCGGCGGTGCCGATGATTTTATCAATAAGGATGAGCTGATGCTGCGGCCCTTGGCGCGCATCGTCGGCTTTGCGCTCGATCGCTGGCATATCAACGTGCTGCGCCAGCAGAAGGAAGCCTTAGAGGCTAAGGAGCTGGCGGCACGGCAAGCAAAGGAAAAGGCTGAGGAGGAGTCGCGTCGCAAGACGGAGTTTCTGGCGTTGATGAGTCACGAGATCCGCACGCCGCTAAATGCTGTCTTGGGGTTTGCCGAGCTTTTGGCCAAAGATGAGGAGTCGGGACCTGATCGGCAGTTTGCCGTCGAGGCCTTTCGCCGCAATGGTGAGGCGTTGACTCGGCTACTCAACGACATCTTGGATTTGGCAAAGGTGGAGGCTGGGCACCTGTTGGTTGAAACGCTTAAGGTGTCGACTGCCGACCTGGTTCGCAATATCACCGCGATGATGCTGCCTCTGGCGCTGAAAAAGGGCCTGAAATTCTCGATCTCGGCGCGGACCTTGGTGCCTGAGCAGATGCTGACGGATCCAACGCGGCTGATGCAGATCTTGATCAATATCATCGGTAACGCCATTAAGTTTACTAGCGCGGGCTTTGTTCATGTCGAGTTGGAGTGTCCGCGTCCAGTCGGTACTGATGCGGCCACGTGCCTGTCTTTTCATGTCTCGGATTCTGGACCAGGGCTGACACAGCAGCAGCAAAAGAAGTTGTTTACCATCTTCTCGCAAGCCGACTGTTCCACCACCCGTGAGTTCGGCGGCTCTGGCTTAGGCTTGGAGCTGGCGAGACGTCTGGCCAGGGCTCTGGGTGGTGATGTGATCATTGCTGAGAGTGTTCCCGGTGCGGGATCGACCTTCACGGCCAGGATTGCCGTGGGACTGGAAGCGCCGGAGCTAAAACTCGTTCCCTTGATGATTGGTACCGGGGTGGAGGCCACTGCGACCCCCCCGGTTCCGTCCCCTAGGCCAGCGGCTTTGGTCGGATCCCGCATCTTGATCGTCGATGACACGGCCGACAATCTGCGACTGGTGCGCCGCATTTTGGAGCGGGCTGGCTCCAGTGTGAGCGTAGCCATGGATGGTTTTGAAGGAGTCGAAAAGGCGCTGCGTGATCGGCCCGATCTCGTGCTGATGGACATGCGGATGCCTGGAATGAACGGTCAAGAGGCGGCGGCGGAATTGCGTCGCAGGGGCTTTCGCAGTCCGATCATCGCCTTGACCGCAAACGCCATGGCCGAGGAGCGCCGGCAGTGCCTGGCTGCGGGCTGCGATGACTTTCTTACCAAGCCGATCGATCATATGTCATTGGTGCAGCGCGTAGGTCAACTGATCGGACATGCAAAACTCCCGACCGCGGTGGTTGCTGAGCCCTCCACCGGGGGTGTACGGACTTGATATGAACTCTGTTCCAGCCGCTTCTACGCGGTTTGACCTGACGAGTTGTGCGCTTGAACCCATTCATGTGCCTGGGGCGATTCAGCCGCATGGCTTGTTGTTTGTTCTCGAAGAGCCGGGATTGACCATTGCACAGGTCAGCGAAAATTTGGACGAGGTGCTCGGCCAGTCGGTCGCGTCTTGCTTAGGCAAGCCCATCGCTGACCTGCTTTTACCCGCTGATTTGCCGCTGCTGCGGCAAGTGATTGGCGTCGATGATCCGCGCCTACTTAGTCCGATACGGATGCACATGCTGAAGCAGGGTGATGCGACGCCCTTTGACTGTATCGTGCATCGGCATGCGGGCGTTCTCATCGTCGAGCTGGAACCGGCGTCGGCGATCGGGTTTTCGACTTTTGATTTTTATCATTCGGTGCGGCAGGCGGTGATGGCTTTTCCGGTGCAGCGGACCATTGCCGGTGCCTGCCACTTTACGGCGCAGCAGATAAAGGCGATCACCGGTTTTGACCGCGTGCTCATCTATCAGTTTGATGAGGACTGGAACGGCAGCGTCCTGGCCGAGGTGCGCGAGGAAGCGATGCCGTCTTACCTCGGTATGCACTTTCCCGCCTCGGATATTCCGGCGCAAGCGAGAGACCTGTACGCCCGCAATTGGCTAAGGCTCATCGTCGATGCCAATTACGTTCCGGTGGCGCTGGTGCCGCCGAGGAATCCACGGACCGGCAGAGATCTCGATTTAAGCTATGCCACGTTGCGTAGTGTGTCGCCCATCCACATCGAGTACATGAAAAACATGAAGACGATGGCGTCCATGTCGATTTCTATCATGAAGGGTGAGAAGCTTTGGGGCCTGATCTCCTGCCACCATCAAGCATCGCGGTTCGTCTCTTATCAAGCGCGTGCTGCCTGCGAGTTTCTCGGTCAGATCTTCTCGAATCACTTGACGGCCATCGAGTCTCGCAGTGACTTTGACCTGCGGCAGTCGCTGCGTGAGATGCACGTGAAGCTGACGGCCCGGTTCGCCCGTGAGGAGCTGATCACGGCCTTAAGCCAAGGCTCACCGACGGTTTTGGACCTGATGCAGGCCGGTGGCGCGGCCCTCGTGCTCAGAGGCGAGTTGGTACTCGTCGGACGGACTCCGACCCGCGCCGAGGTCTTGGACTTAGCGACGTGGCTGGCGTCGGGCCATCTACCCGAACTTTTTTCCACCAATGCCCTGTCGTCGCTCTATGCTCCCGCAGTCGCTTTTGAAGGCGTAGCGTCCGGCCTGCTTTTCGTGCCGATATCGAAGTCTCGCGACAGCTATATTCTTTGGTTTCGCCCCGAGCTGCCCCATACCGTGCCGTGGGCCGGTCAGCCAGACCTTGGTGTGACCTCAGACACCGAGGGCTTACATCCGCGCAAATCCTTTGATCAATGGAAGGAAAAGGTTAGAGGGCGCGCCGTGGCCTGGCAATTGGCGGAGATCGACGCAGCCAAGGAGTTGCGTACGGCGATCATTGCCGAGGAGCTGTGGCGGGTGAATGATGACCTGGACGGCGCCAACCGCGAACTCAAAAGGTTGAATGTAAACCTGCAATCAAGCAATTCGGAACTCGACGCCTTTGCTTACATCGCCGCCCATGATTTAAAGGAACCGGTACGTTCCATCCAGACTTATGTTGATTTGGTCCTGGCAGCAGAAGGGGAGCAAATTAGCGAACAGTCAAAATCCAGACTAGGCTTGGCCATCCGTCAAGGGGAACGCATGACCGGCCTACTGAATTCGCTGTTTCACTACTCGCGCGTTGGTCGGGTTGATCTCGCCATCGCGGACTTCGATCTAAATAAATGCGTCACCGACGTGCTCGGCCGACTAGCACCGTTTCTTGAGATGCAGGCGGTTAAAGTCCATCTGCCCCGACCCTTGCCACACGTCCGTTGCGATAAGGTCCGGGTCGGCGAAATCTTCTATAACCTCATCTTCAACGCGGCTAAATACAACGACGGCCCAGATAAATGGATTGAGCTTGGCTACCAGCAACACGGCGACGGCGATGGCGGCGAAGGGGACACCGTGTTCTATGTCAAAGACAACGGCATCGGTATTCCGGCTCCGCTGCAGCAGTCGATTTTTACCATCTTTAAACGTCTGCACCCGGCAGATAAATACGGCGGTGGCAGCGGCACGGGACTGACCATCGTCAAAAAAATCGTCGAGCGCCATGGCGGGCGCATTTGGCTTGAATCGACCCCGGGTCAGGGTACGACCTTCTTCTTCACCCTAGCGCCCGCCGCAGGGGTCCCGGATGCTGGGACCCCTGCTCAGTCCGGTTCCTAGGACTCAGTTGCTGCCGATAAGATGATCGACGACTTTGCCATAAGCCTGAGCATAAGCCGCCTGGACAATCCCATGCATCGCCTCAGCCGTGCTGCCGTGGTAATTTGCCCCGACATAGACACTGGTCGCCCGGAGGTTTTTCAGCAGATCTGAAGGATCTGGGCTGGTCGTGTCGAGCCCAAGGTATCCAGCCAAGTCAGGTAGTCCCGCCGGATCGGTCGTGGCGTCTGCGCCGGCGTCGGCAAGGTGCAAGCCGTTGGCGCCGCCGATGGCGCCGCCCAAGATCCCGAGGAGTCCGTTGAGTCCGGATCCGCCAGCCGATGGGGAGGCAGCGCCGCCGGCGCCACCGCCGAACGCGCCGAGTAAGCCCTTCCAGTCGAAGCTGCCACCTTGGTTGCCGCCGCCCAGGCCGCCGAACAACTTGCCAAGGTCACCGAGTTTACCGAGGCCCGGCAGATTGCCCGGAGTTGGGGTCGGCGTGCTACCGATGATAGGTGGGATGGGGCTAGGTGCAGGCGCTGGCGCTGGTGCAGGCGCTGGTGCTGGTGCTGGTGCTGGTGCTGGTGCTGAACGGACTAGACAAGAATGGGAGCCACGTGGATCCGTGACACTAGTGTCCCACCCATAACCGCCGCCGGTAGTGCTGCCGTTCGTGCAATAGGGATACCCGTTGGGGCCAGTTTTTGCTGACGACGCGGGGGATGGCGATGGAGCGGGAGATTGAGCCGTGGCGACTAAACAGGAGTGCGAGCCACGCGGATCCGTGACGCTGGTGTCCCATCCGTATCCACCACCGGTATTGCTGCCGTTTGTGCAGTATGGATATCCGTTAGCGGCCACAGACAGCCGCAAGCTGTCCGCCGAGTCCCTTTCGACATGTCCTTTGCTGCGTAGATTAAGGTCTGCGTTGGGTTGACCACAGTTGGATATCACGAGGCTGAGTAGGAGGGTGGCTAAACGCGCACCTAACTTCACGCCACTCGAAAACTGCATAGACACTCCCATGATGGTTATTGTTTTGGCGACAATGCAAAGGGGAGCAGCAGCGGCTGAGACGCTTGAACGGAGCGAGATTGGACGAACCGGGGGTACTAAAATTTATATCGGCTGGAAGCGGCCCGAACTTGAATGAATTAATTGCAGCGCCTTGGCGCAACAAATAGGCTAAGGATTTCAGCTCATTCTACGAAGTGCTCGGCGCCTGATGCGGAAGTAATGAGTACAACCGTTCTGGATTAGATTCTGAGTCTGATGCAGCAGTCAGATGAAGCAGCAGATCGGAGGGACTTTAAGAGCGTCGTTCCGCTCGACTTGCGATCATCATTGCCTTGCTTTACGATCGAAGGAACAATTCTTTAACTCTTGGGTAAGCTATGGGCTGGCAATTTTGGCCGATGCGACCTGAAGCACTCAGGCACTGGCTCCGCTGCTTGCTTGTGCTAAGTCTGGCCGGGCTAGTCAGCGCTTGTAACTTTACCGTCTGGCAGCTTGCCAATGACGTCAAGCTGCTCGGCCTCAAACCAGAGCCCGGCAAAGGCGCCCGCATTGCCCGTCTCAACGACGAGGTCTGCGACTTAACCCTAACCTCGATTGGTGCAAAGCATTCGCGGTTTGAGGAGGCGATGACGGCAGCCATCAGTGACCACAAAGTCGCTTATTTTCGTAACGTCACCACCGACGATCGGCAGGAGACAGGGTTGTTAGCTAAGTCCTGTCTAGTGTTTATGGGGGACGCATACTGATGATGCAGGTCGTGACCTTTAGCCTCTTGCTGCCGCTGTTCACAAGCTGCGGACCCAGCAGCTCGGAGCTACTCAAGGCGGAGTATATCTCCATGGTCACGACGGACCCACCGAAGAAGAAGCTCGTCCCCGGTACGAAGGTTAATATCAAGTGGTGTCTTGACGAACAGGTCCTAAGCCCGGGCATCGGCGACGGCGAGGTTGGTCTGATCGATCAAGTCGTCCTTAAAGCCAACCGCAAGTACAAGGCGGCGTATATCCTGAAGCCAAATATCACGCGAGAGCGAGACGGCCTATTCTCGCCGCTCTGCCTCCGTCTTACAGGCTTTTTACCGAAGGGAGCCTGATGGTACGTCCATTCCTGACGATGCTGCTACTGGCGCTCATGGCGGGCTCGCTGCCGGCGTGTACCTATACCCTGTCCATGGCTGATCGGACCCAGAGAAAGGTGAATTATGTGACCACATCCAACAATTTCTACTTTTGGGGCCTCAAGAGCGACGGCCGCGTCAATGTGGGCAAGCTCTGTGGCTCGGCGCCGATCTATAAGCTACGAGACGATCAAGACATCGGCCAATTGCTACTCACCATTGTGACTCTAGGCATCGTGCAGCGCCGTACGGTCGCCGTCACCTGTGGCCACCGCGGAACCCCGGGCAAAGGTACCCATTTGAGTGAGCTCTGAAGGAGACTGATCATGCGTCAGCGCCGTTGCCATTGGTCGTGCCGTCTCCTGCTCAGTCTTTGGACGCAGACTCTGCTGATCAGCTGTGCTTCGACCACCTATGTCTTTCAAGAGGGGCGTGGCGGCGAGGTCCGCAGCAGCGTCTTGATCAATGATAATGGGTATAAAAAATATCTCGGCGAACTATCGCCGTCCGTTCTGGGTAAACGCTGTCCCCACGGGCTGCAGTCGTTGCACCTGCACTATGGCCTCTACGCCTATCTCATCGGTCATTTCGCCAGTGACATGGGGATCTCCGGCATGGATATTGACTACCGGTGCCTTGAGGTGGGGTCTAGCAAGCATGCCGCAGCGGACCAGTTACCGCTGCTTGATTCTTGGCCGGAGCCTAAAGCGTGACGGAAGCTTGCGCATTGACGCTAGCTCGGCATCAACGCGGGCGCATGCCGGCATAGTCCGGCATAAAGGCCGTGCTTCTTGCCAAGCAGTTCATGATGCGTACCAGTCTCGGCAATGCGGCCTCCCTCCATCACCAGGATCATGTCAGCGTTGACGATGGTGCTCAGCCGGTGGGCGACGATAAAGGTCGTGCGCGATCTCACTAGGCGTTGTAGAGCCTGTTGCAATTCGACTTCCGCCGCGCAGTCGACGGCGCTGGTGGCCTCGTCGAGCAGCAGCAGGCGTGGACTCGCGACTAAGGCTCGGGTAAAGCAGACCAGCTGGCGTTCGCCCAGTGATAGGGCCGCGCCGCGTTCACCCACATGGGTGTCGTAGCCATCCTTGAGCGCGAGAAAGCGCTCGTGGCAACCGAGTTGGCGGGCTGCTTCGTGCAGTTCGCCGTCGGTCGCGTTGGGTTGACCGTAGCGCAGGTTGTCGAGGACGGTGCCGCTAAACAGATGATTCGATTGCAGGACCATCGCCATCTGCGCGTGCAGGGACGCCGCGGTGGCCGTCGCTAGATCATGCCCATCAAGCAGGATGCGACCGCGTTGTGGCTGGTAGAAGCGGGCCAGCAGAGCGATGATGGTCGATTTGCCCGAACCCGTGGTGCCGACCAAGGCCACGGTGCTGCCTGCCGGGACGTCAAACTGCAAATCCTTGATCACCGGATGGCCTTCTTGGTAGGCAAAGGTGACGCGATCAAAGCGGACCTGGCCCTTGAGGCGCGGCAGCGGCTTAGCACCGGGTTGGTCCTCGTTGGTCGGGGGTT
>JAPLFX010000117.1 GCA_026390445.1 Pseudomonadota bacterium | reverse complement strand
ACCTCGGCCCTGCTAAATCCCGGCGCCAGCACCCAAGGCGGCTGGAGCGCCCAGAACCTCAGCCCCGCCGGGCAATTCGTCAAGGCCGCGGCGCTGCAACCCCTCCCCCTCCTCCGCAGTGCCTCGTATCAATAGCTCTTGGCGAAGATCACCCGCTGCTGGCTTGGACGGCCGGAAAAAATGCAGGTCCCGGCTTCTTTCGGTCCATCCAGCGGGATGCACCGAGCGGTGACCTTTAGCTCCTTGAGCTTGGCCAGGACGTCATCACCCTCAGACCAGTGCGCCAAGGCGAAGCCACCGTGAATCTCGGGCTTTTGCTCATTCTTCGCGGTGAAAAAGGCGACAAACTCATCGAAGCTATCGATGTTTTTCGTGTGTGCTTCGCGATGCGCTTTGGCTTTAGCAAGTAGGTTGTCCTGCATCTCGTCGAGCGTCTTCGTGATGCCAGCGATCAGCTCAGCGCGAGGTGTAAAGGTCTTCGCCTTCACATCCTGATCGCGGCGCAGCACGCAGATCGATCCGGATGCGACGTCGCGAGGACCGATCTCCAGTCGCAGCGGCACACCCTTTTTAATATGCTGCCACGCCTTTTCGCCGCCACGCAGATCGCGATCATCGATCTGCACCTGCAGCTCTTGACCGGCATACATCTGCTCGCTTAGCTCTGCTTTCAAGGCGCGGCAAAAAGCCAGCACCGTCTCGCGCTCGTCATCGTTGCGGTAGATCGGTAGGATCACCGCATGCCATGGCGCTAGCCGCGGTGGCAACACCAATCCATCGTCGTCGGAATGGGTCATGATCAAGCCACCGATCAAGCGAGTCGACACTCCCCACGAGGTCGTCCACGCCGTCTCCTCGACGCCCTCTTTGTTCAAAAACTTAATACCCGAAGCAGCCGCAAAGTTTTGCCCGAGAAAATGCGAGGTCCCCGACTGCAAGGCCTTGCGGTCCTGCATCATCGATTCGATGGTGTAGGTGTCAACGGCACCTGGAAAGCGCTCATCGGGCGTCTTTTCACCCTTGATGACCGGCATGGCCATATAGTGCTCGGCGAAGTCGGCGTAGATATCGAGCATGCGCCGGGTCTCTTCGACCGCTTCCGCCGCGGTGGCGTGCACGGTGTGACCTTCTTGCCAGAGGAACTCCGTGGTGCGCAAAAACAACCGCGTCCGCATCTCCCAACGCATGACGTTGGCCCATTGATTGATGAGGATCGGCAGGTCGCGGTAGGACTGGACCCACTTGGCGTAGGAGGCGCCGATGATGGTCTCGCTGGTCGGGCGAATGATAAACGGCTCGTCGAGCTCGCCGGCCGGCTGCAGTCCGCCACCCGGCTTGGCCTCCAGACGGTGGTGCGTGACTACCGCGCATTCCTTGGCGAAGCCCTCGACATGAGTCGCTTCCTTTTCGAGAAAGCTCAGCGGAATCAGCAAGGGAAAGTAGGCATTGACGTGACCGGTCGCCTTGAACTTGCGATCGAGGACGCGCTGCATGTTCTCCCACAAGGCGTAGCCCCAGGGTTTGATCACCATGCAGCCGCGCACGACGCTGTTTTCCGCCATATCGGCGGCCTTGACGACTTGCTGGTACCACTCTGGATAGTCATCATTGCGGGTCGGGGTGATCGCGGTCTTGGCTGCCATAAATGGCCCCTATGCTCAGCAAGTCGGAGGGACTTGGGTTAGTCGTCAATGGCCTTTGTCATCGACCAAGGTCATACTACTTCTGTGCCCAGGAAAGAACCGGAAAGGCCCAAGGTGCGCCCCAAGGAGCAATAAGCTATGAGCGAGCATTCGCCGAAAAAAGCAGACTATGGATCGGCCGAGGCGTTGCGTGCCATGATCGCCGCCGCACGCGGCGACCACCCCGTCGATCTGGTGCTGCGCGGGGCGCATTATTTGGATGTCTTCACCGGGGCCTGGGCCTACGGCGACGTCGCCGTCCACCGTGGCGTCATCGTCGGCACCGGCGAGGCCTATACCGCGACGACGGAGGTGGACGCGTCCGGCCAATGGATCGTGCCGGGCTTTATCGACGCGCATGTGCACATCGAAAGCAGCCTCCTCACCCCGGCGCGCTTTCAGCAGGCGGTGTTGCCCGAGGGCACGACCAGCGTCGTCTGGGACCCCCACGAAATCGCCAATGTCTGGGGTGTGGACGGCATCCAGTGGGCCTTGGCGCAAGCGACCGATGCACTCCTAGACATCTTTGTCATGATCCCAAGCTGCGTGCCCTCGACCAGCCCTGAGATGCGCCTAGAAACCAGCGGCGCCGTCCTCCATGCCGCCGACTTGGCACCGCTGCGCGGCCACCCGAAAGTGCTCGGACTGGCCGAGATGATGAACTTTCCCGGACTGCTCAGCGGCGACCCGGACATCATGGCCAAGCTCACCGACTTTGCGCACATGCGCCGCGATGGTCACTGCCCACAGTTGTCCGGCAAAGACCTAAACGCCTACGGCGTCGCCGGGATCCATAGCTGCCACGAATCCACCACCCTCCCCGAAGCCCAGGAAAAGCTGCGCAAAGGCATCCACGTCCTGATCCGCGAGGGATCCTGCACCAAGGACGCCGACGCCCTGCTGCCGCTGCTGACCCCCTACTCCTCCGCCTGCGTCGGGCTGTGCAGCGACGACCGCAATCCCGCCGATATCGCCGCCGAGGGCCACCTCAATGCGACCTTGAACAAGGCGCTGCAGCGGGGCATGGACGAGATTCCCGTCCTCCGTGCTGCCAGCTACGGCGCTGCCCGCTTGTATGGCCTGGATGACCGAGGCGCCGTCGCCCCAGGGTATAAGGCCGATTTGGTGCTGATTGCCCCAAGGCAGGGAACGACTTGGCGTCAGGGCCTGACGGTGAAGGCGACCTACAAGAGCGGCATCCTGGTGCAAGCCGAGGCCTTGGAGCATGCCGCCACCAGTCGGCGGGCGACGCCTAAGCGGCGCAACCTCCACTTGGCGACGGTGGCACCTGAGATGCTTCGGGTGAACGCTAAGGGAGGTCACGGCAGCACTGCGGCGGTCCGAGTCATCGGTGTCCTTGAGCGACAAGTGCTGACCGCTTCAGAGCAGGCGGTGCTGCCGGTTGCGGATGGCCAGGTCCTGAGTGACCTGAGCCAGGACGTCCTCAAGATCGCCGTCTTCGAGCGCCATCACGGCACGGGCCAACGTAGCGTGGGCTTTGTCCGTGGCTTTCACCTCACTTCTGGTGCCATCGCCACCAGCATCAACCACGATTCGCACAACGTCATCTGCGTCGGTAGCAGCGATGCGTTAATGGTCAAGGCTCTGAATACCCTGAGAGAAATCGACGGCGGCATCGTCGTCGTCAGCGCCGACGGCCGCTGCGAGCAACTCCCCCTAGAAATCGCTGGACTGATGACCGACCGCCACCCCCACACCGTCGCGACCACCCTGCACCGCCTCAAGGCCCTTACCGCCGCAGCCGGCTGCCGCCTCGACGAACCCTTTTTGCAATTATCTTTCCTTGCGCTACCGGTCATACCAGCATTAAAGATCACCGACTTGGGCCTCGTCGATGGCCACAACTTCAGCCTTGTCCCGGTGGTCATAGACGGATAGGTTGGAGTTATATTCATGCAATGAATGCAATCAAGGAGTCTGGATGCTCAGGCTAGCGCAGGAAATCACCACCATTCTCGAACGCGGTCCCGTCGGCCTCACCGAAGTGAAGCAGATGGAGCAATTGGTCGCGCTCGCGGTGCCTCGCCTGCAGCAGACCGTGTTGTGCTCCAGACCGCTACAACCCGGGAGGTATCTTTGTTACCAGGACAAAGTGCACGGCTTTGTCATCATGGTCCTTGCCTGGGGACCGGGCGATGCGACGCTCATCCATGATCACGGCATCTGGGGAGTCGAGGCGGTGTTAAAACATAGCCTGCGCGTCACGAATTTTGACGAGTCTGAGACGGACCCGCAGCCCTTGTCGTCGATGGTCATCAGCGCTGGCGACGTCATGCATAACTTGCCACCGGCGCGCGATGTGCACCGGGTGGAGCATGCGAGTGGCGACTGCGCGTTGTCCTTACATATCTATGGTAAGGAGATGACAAACAATCGGAGCTTTGTTCCAGGAGTGGGTTTTCGGGTGTGCCAGCTGGCGTGTCATGATCTGTGTTTGGCGGATGTTTGTCAGCCGTGTGGGGTGGGGACAGTCTGAGGCGGCGTTTGCGTGGATTCAGATTGGTTTAGAGAGTTTTAACTCAAGAGAAAAGCCAAAAACCAAAGGCGAAAAGGCTGAGTCCAAAGCTCGACCAGCCGACCTGATGATCGCTGCGCTACGGCGACCTAGTCTCGGAATGGTTTCGCGCCTTTCCTCTCGTGGTGGCAAGAGGCTTTCTTCAGATGGTGCCGCCACCGACCTCTGCTAGGCACGATGCCTCGCCGCCAACACCTCAACCACTTGCTCCAAACGCAGATTTCGTCCCTTCAGCAACACCATCAGATGAAATAACAGGTCCGCCGATTCCCCCAGCAAAGCCTGATCATCCTGCGCCGCCCCGGCCAACGCCACTTCGACGCCCTCTTCCCCAACTTTTTGCGCCTGCTTCAACACACCGCGGTCCAGCAATTGACGCGTGTACGAAGGAGTCCCCGCAGGAGCATCGGCGCGCGCATCGATGATCGCGCTCAGGTGATCAAGAAACTTCAGTCCAGAAGCAACGTCGCCCTCACCAAAACAGGACACCGCTCCGGTATGACAGGTTGGCCCATGCGGCCGCACCTTCACCAGCAAAGCGTCCTTGTCGCAGTCAAACGACACCTCCCCTAGTGCCAATGTATGTCCACTGCTCTCTCCCTTTTGCCACAGCGCCTGGCGCGAGCGGCTGAAAAAGGTCACGAAGCCGCTGCTAAACGTCGCGGCCAAACTCTCCTGAGTCATATAACCAAGCATCAGCACCTGATGCGTGGCCTCATGCTGGATAATTGCCGGGATTTGGCCTCCGCCTTTACTCCAGTCGAGCGTTGCACTCAAATCCGCCGTCAGTCGGGTCATAACCGCACCTCCAGTCCAGCCAAACGCAGCGCGTCCTTGACCGCGGCGATCGTCAATTCACCCGAGTGGAACACTCCAGCAGCTAAAGCTCCGTCGACATCGGCACGCTGAAACACCTCGACAAAATGCTGGGCCGTACCAGCACCACCAGAGGCAATGAGGGGCAGCGTCGTCGCCGCCCGGACGGCGCAGAGTTGGTCGAGATCGTATCCGGCGCGTACCCCGTCCTGATCCATGCAGTTGAGGACGATTTCGCCGGCGCCGCGCTGTTCGACTTCGCGTACCCAGTCGACGGTGCGACGCCCAGTGTGCCGCATCGTTTTGCTACTGCCGGTATATTGAAAGACAAACCAATCCCCGTCGACCCACTGGGAGTCGACGCCGACGACGACGCTCTGATTGCCGATGCTGCGCGCAATCTCGCTGATCAACTCCGGACGCTCCAGGGCTTTCGAATTGACCGAGACTTTATCTGCACCCGCAGCGAGGACTGCGCGAGCGCTGTCGACGCTGTGAATGCCCCCGGCGACGCAAAAGGGAATATCCAACAGCTCGGCGATGCGGCTGATCCAGCTGCGTTCAACGACACCGCCCACCGTGCTGGCTTTGATATCGTAAAAGACGAGTTCGTCGGCACCAGCGTCGCGGTAGCGCTGGGCTAAATCGACAATATCGCCCATGACGACATGACCGGCGAACTTCACCCCTTTGACCACCTGGCCGTCTTGCACATCAAGACAGGGAATCAAGCGTTTGCAAAGCATTGCAGCGCCTCCGCCAAAGTAAACCGTCCGGTGTATAGAGCCTTGCCGACGATGGCGCCGGCTAGGGGCAGACGACGGATCGCCTGTAGATCGGCCAAGGACGAAACGCCGCCGGATGCGAGGAGCTGTAAGCTAGGATAGCGTTCTAGCATCTGTTGGTAGAGGTCGAGGTTTGGCCCAGACAACACCCCGTCGCGGCTGATATCAGTGCATAGAACATGGCGCAGTCCAGCGGCCAGATAGGATTCGAGCACCGACCAAGGCGTCACGGTGGCCTCTTCAGTCCAGCCCTGAATCGCCAAGTTATAGTCCGTCCCATCCGTCCTCGGCCGCACATCGAGGGCGAGCACCAAATGCTCCGGACCAAACTGCTTGGCCATGGCCAGCACCACATCCGGCGACCGCACCGCAAGGCTTCCGACCACGAGGCGACTCACACCGGCAGCGACATAAGCTGCGGCCGTCTCCACGGAGCGGATGCCGCCGCCGACTTGTACAACCAGACCGGAGGCCTGCACCATGCGTTTGATCAGTTCGGCATGCGGCGTGGCGCCGTCGCGGCTCCCGTCCAGGTCGACGATATGCAGGTGGCTAGCACCAGCGCTGCGAAACGAGACTGCCATAGCGACGGGATCTTCGCCGTAGACGGTGGCTTGATCGAATTGACCTTGGTGCAAGCGCACACAGCGGCCCTGGTGCAGATCGATAGCGGGGTAAAGGTTCATGCTTTATCGAGGCTCATAGTTTGAGGAAATTTTCCAGGATGCGAGCACCGGCCGTCTGGCTCTTTTCGGGATGGAACTGCACGCCGTGCACATGCTGCCAGCGCACGACGGCCGGGACCTCGCCGCCATGCTCGGTCCACGCGGTCACCCACGGGCCATCGGGCGCTCGGTAGCTATGCACGAAGTAGACATAGTCGTCGGCAGTAATTCCTTGCAGTAAGGGATCGTCAAGCCGGCGCGTGAGCTGATTCCAACCCATGTGCGGAATGCGCACCGCTTGGTCCGCGGTCAAGCGTGTGACGCGACCGGGGATCAGTCCCAAGCCCGAGACGTCACCCTCGGCCGAGCTGCTAAATAACAACTGCATCCCTAGGCAGATACCGAGGATGGGCTGGGTGAGACCTTGAAGCACCGGAACTAAATGAGCCTGATTTAGCTTGGCCATTGTATCAGCCGCAGCGCCAACGCCCGGCAGTAGGACCTTGTCGGCGGCTTGGATCAGCACGGGGTCCGAGGTCAGGCGCCACTCGGCGCCGAGCCGTGTCAGAGCATTGGTGACCGAGCGCAGATTCGCCCCGCCGGTATCGACAACTGCGATATTCATAGGACCCCCTTGGTGGAGGGTACACCGCCGTCGCCACTTTGCTTAATGGCTTGGCGCAGGCTGCGCGCCACGCCTTTAAAGATGCCTTCGACCATATGGTGGGCGTTGTCGCCGTGGGCTTCAATGTGCAGGGTCGCACCGAGGGTTTCGGCTAGGGAGCGAAAGAAGTGCGGCACCAGCTCGGTCGGCAGGCCGCCGACTTCGGCACGGGGAAAGGCCGCTTTAAACGTCAGATGGGGCCTGCCGCTTAGATCCAACGCAACGGTGACCAGGGTTTCATCCATCGGTACGACAGAACCATAGCGCTCGATACCGAAGCGGTCGCCGAGTGCTAGGCGCATCGCTTGACCGAGCGCCAATGCGGTGTCCTCGACGGTGTGGTGTTCGTCGATATGGAGGTCGCCTTGAACGTCGATCTTAAAGGTCATGCCACCATGCCGGGCGAGTTGCTCGAGCATGTGATCAAAGAAGCCGATGCCGGTGAGGATTTGACTGGCCTCACCGTGGCTATCCAGCGTCACCGTGATGTTGATCGTCGTCTCTTTGGTGGTCCGACTAACGCGAGCACTGCGACGTTGTTCTACCAGAGTCGAGGCGAGGAGCTGCCAGGCGGGTTCTGCCTGGCTTAAAGTTAGGTGGGGGATGCCGAGATTTGCCGCGAAGATCGGGCCAGCGGCGCCCATACCAATCACCGCTGAGCGAATGCGGTCGACTTCGTCACCGACCAGCCACGGCCTGACTTGCACCAGGTGCGGGGGTAAGCTGCTGGCCCCATCGAGGTCGCCGGGCAAGGCGCGAAGAATCTGTAAAAAGCGCACACCCTGCTGCTGCAAAAGCTGCAAGATCGATTCATCCCTGGCGGATGTTTGCGGCGGCACCACAGCGATCAACTCATAACCGGCGGCGGTTAAACGGAGCAGCGAAGGTATCAGCAGGGGCTTTGGCACCATGCCAGTCAGGGTGGCGTCCTGCTCCGTGTACAAACTGGAGGCGGCAAAAAACACCAAGCGTTTGAGTCCACCGGACATCAGGCACCTCCTTTAGCTAAAGCCTCGAGCAAGGCTAGGTTTTCTGCGGCCGAGCCGACGCTGATGCGCACGCAATCTTGTAACATCCATTCGCGGCTACGATCGCGCACGACAAAGCCGGCCGCGGAGCAGATCTGCATAAAACGCTTGGCGTCCTTGGTCTTGATCAAGAGAAAGTTGGCATCACTCGGAAACACCCGCAGCACCGAGCCAAGCTTAGCCAGGCCAGCAGCCAAGGCATCACGTTCGCAGGTGACGCGGCTTAACCGCACCTGGAGCATGTCTGTGCTTAGCCGAGCAAGTTCCTTGGCGCCGGCAGCGGCCGCAGGCCGACTGATCGGATAGGGGGCCCTGACCTTGTGCATCAAGGGGATGATGTCAGGATCAGCAACGGCTGCACCCAGGCGCACTCCGGCCAAGCCCCAGGCCTTCGACAAGGTGCGCAGCACCACGAGGTTGGGGACCCGCTGCGCCTCAGCAACCAAGCTGCGCTCAGCCGAAAATTCGATATAGGCCTCGTCAACCACGAGGATGGCTCTATCGGCGAGCACTTTGGCTAGCTGCAGCACGCGTGTCTGCTGGTAGCTGTTACCGGTCGGATTATTCGGATTGCAGAGAAACACGAGTTTGGTCGACGGCCGCAAGGTGGCCAGGATCTTCGCCTCGGAGAAGTCGAAAGTCTCCGGGCTGAGCGGTGCCGAAAGCACCTCGGCACCTTGAATCGCTGCAGCCACCGCATAGTAACCATAGGTCGGCGGCGTGATTAAAATGCTATCCCGCCTCGCTTCACAAAAGACCCGCACCAGCGCATCGATGGCATCATCGACGCCAGCGCCGAGGAACAAATGCGCCGGTGTCACGCCAAAGCGCGCAGTCAGGTCTTCGACCAACTCACGCGGCTGCGGCTCTGGATAACGACTCAGCTCCGGGGTCGTCGACTCGCCGAGTTCATTGGCATCCATATAAACAAGGTCACTACCAGAGTGGGTATGACTACGCGCCGATTGGTAGGCCTGCATGGTCAGAATAGCTGGGCGGGCCAGCGTCTTGACATCAAAGGGCACGGGCTGCCTCCAAACGTACCTGGACAGCGTTGGCATGGGCGCTTAGCCCTTCCATCTCGGCCAAGGTGGTGACGACCGGGCCGATATCGAGAACGGCCGCGGGAGTTAATTCTTGAATGGTCATCGACTTCATAAAGGACTCCATGGACAAGCCTCCATGACTGCGCGCTTGGCCGTAAGTCGGCAAGACATGATTGGTACCACTCGCGTAATCACCGACGGCTTCGGGCGACCACGGCCCAAGAAAGATCGAGCCGGCGTTGTCGATCTGCGGCACATACTGCGCCGGGTCATCGAGCTGCACGATCAGGTGCTCAGCAGCATAGGTGTTGGCGATGTCGATCGCCTGACCTGGGTCCTTGGCGATGATAAACGCCGCATGCCGCAAGGAGGCCGTGGCGATCTCGCGGCGGGGCAACACGGCTAACTGGCGTTGCAGCTCAGCTAAAATGGCTGCCAGCGTGGCGGCGTCCAGCGTCACCAAGACCACATGCGAATCGATGCCGTGCTCCGCCTGCGACAACAGATCGGCCGCAGCAAAACGTGGATTCGCACCTGGCCCAGCGAGCACCATGACCTCGGATGGACCCGCCGGAAGGTCACAGGCCGCTCCGTCTGGGTCCTGAGCAGCAAGGACTTTGGCTTGGGTGACATAGGCATTGCCTGGGCCAAACAACTTATCGACGCGAGGAATCGACTCGGTGCCATAGGCCATCGCGGCGATGGCTTGTGCACCGCCGACTTTGTAGATCGCGGTCACGCCGGCAATGTCAGCCGCAGCGAGGATGCCTGGGTGAATCTGGCCATTGGCACCGACTGGAGTGCAGACGATCCGCTCGCGGCAGCCGGCGATCCGCGCTGGCAGCGCGAGCATCAGCAGGGTCGAGGGCAGCGGCGCAGTGCCGGCTGGAACATACAAACCGACCCGACGCAGCGGTCGCCAGACGCGCTGACAGACCAGGCCAGGCGAGACTTCTAGGCGCAGCGGCTGAGGCATCTCGGCGCTGTGAAAGCGGCTAAGCTGATCAGCCGCGCGCAGAAGTGCATCACGCTGTTGCTGGCCGAGAGCCTTGGCGCCTTGCTGCCACTCCTCGGCCGAGAGTTTGAAGGGCCCACCTGGAAAGCCGTCGAACTTGGCGGCGTACTCGCGGACGGCGGTGTCACCGCGCGTGCGCACTTCGGTCAAGATGGCCTGAGCGGCCACCGTGACCGCAGCTTGCGCCGTGGCCGCTGGGCGACGCAGGGCTTGTGCTTGCTGTGCTGAGCTGAGGTCAGACCAGCGGTAAGTGCGCTTAGCCAGTAGTTCCGCATCCATCCGTTTCACCGCTCCATGCAAATGGCGTTCAGAAGCCTCTAAGGCTATGGCCACCCCAAACCATAAACAATTATAAGATTAGTCAAAGATCTTTTCGATCGGCACGACCAAAATCGACGACGCTCCCGCCGCCTTGAGACGCTCCATCGTTTCCCAGAAGATCGGCTCAGGCGCGACGGCGTGAATGGCGACGCGGTTGCGCTGACTATGCAGCGGCATGACGGTGGGTTCTTCGAGTCCAGGGATCAGGCTGCGGATCACGTCAACGGCATCAGCGGGCGCATTCATCATGATGTATTTAGCCTTTTCGGCGCGAACGACACCGGCGAGGCGCGTGGTCAAGCGGTCCAAGGTGACGCTCTGTTCCGGGGTCAATGGCTTACTCGTCTTGGCCAACACCGCTTCGCTGCTGTACACCGTCGCGATCTCGATCAAGCCATTAGAGACGAGGGTGCCACCGGTCGACACCAAATCGCAGATCGCATCGGCGACGCCCAAGGTCGGGGCAATCTCGACCGACCCGGCAATCTCGATGATTTCGGCCTCGAGGTGCTGCTCCTGTAAATAGCGCTTCACCGTGTTTGGATAGGAGGTCGCGATACGCTTGCCGCCTAGGTCCCGCGGTGAACGCAACGGGCCATCCTTCGGTACCGCTATGGATAACCGACAGCGACCAAATTCCAACGGCCGCAGCGTCGTATAGCGCTGCTGCTTGCCGCGGCAATCCAAGCGCTCGACCAGCATGTTGGCCCCGACCATTCCGAGGTGGCAGCTGCCGTCGGCGATATACTCCGGAATGTCGTCATCGCGCACCAGCATGACGTCGAGCGGAAAATCCAAAGCTCGGCAATCAAGCCGACCAGAGCGCCACTCAAGCGTGATGCCGGCGCGTTCTAGCAAGTCTTTACTGCGGTCACTGAGGCGGCCTGATTTCTGTATGGCCAAGCGCAGACGGTCATTCATAGGTCCACATCCTTCTCTTTTGCAGCGTTGAGTCGGTCCAATACGGCACGATATCCACCCTCGCCGCGCTCCAAGGAACGCGCGACCCGGGTGACGGTGGCGGTGCTGACGCCGGTCTTGTCGTGAATCTTGCGGTAGGCGACGCCGCGTTCGAGCTGCCTAGCGACGGCCCAGCGATCGGCCAAGGCGGTCAATTCACCTGGGGTGCACAGATCGGTCAAAAATCGCCGGCAGCTGTCCGGTGAGTCCAGTAACAGCAAGGCATGACACAACTCGCGGATGTACCTGGCCTCGTTCTTGCTCGCCCCCCTCGCCCCACCCGTCTTAATCGCACTCAATTGGTCCTCCTTTGCTGTCCTACTGTGCTAACGCAGTAGCACAATAGCACAGACTGGATAGCACAACCGCAGTGCGGCGTATAGGCCAAACTCAGGAAGGTTGCCCCCTGCCTGTTTGCCGCGTCGTCCAGCCCGAGCCAACAGCTGGAAGCGCGCAAGAGGATGCGCCCAGCGGATTCTTTGACTTTTTGCTTCCCCCTGTTTTATCCCAACGCTATGATTCGCGCGTCACACGACGACGACCAACACCGCTAGGGAGTTCCCTTATGGCTAAGGCCACGAAGCTCAAGAAGAAGACGAAAACCGTGGCCAAGGCCAAGCCAAGCGCAAAGAAGACCCCGAAGGTAGCGGCAAAAAAAGCCTCGCCGAAGGCAAAAAAAGCGCAGGCCAAGGGGAAAACCGTAGTGAAAGCCAAGGCAAAAACAGCGGTAAAAGCCAAAGTTAAAGCCAAGGCGAAGGCAAAGCCCGTGGCCAAAGCCAAGGTGAAGGCGAAGCCCGTGGCCAAAGCCAAGCCGGCTAGCAAGCGTCCCCCGGCGGCTAAGGCCAAGCCAAAAACCAAGGCAGCAGCGCCCGTCAGCGGCAAAAAGAAGGCAAAAAAAGCGGTGATCAAAGTCAATACCCTCGAGAAGGCAGCGAAGGCAGCCAAAGCAACCCCGAAGGCCCCAAGCGTCAAGACGCCAAAGCCAAAGAAGGCAGCCTCAACGCCCAAGGCTGGCGACCACAGCGACCACACCGCAGCAGCGCTGCCGCAACCGACCGTGCATTTGGCCGTCGGCGACGAAGCGCCGGACTTCAACCTGCCCACGGACGGCGAGTCGGCGCCGGACATTCGTCTGAGCGACTACCGGGGTCAAGGGCACGTCATCCTCTATTTCTACCCGAAAGACGACACCAGCGGTTGCACCAAGCAGGCCTGCTCGTTCCAGAACCACCTGGAACAATATCAGGGCCTGGGCGCCAAGGTCATCGGCGTCAGCCCGGACGGCGTCAAGTCGCACGCGAAGTTCCGCGCCAAGTATGATCTGCAGTTCCAGCTGGCTGCAGACGAAGGCGCTGGCGTGGCGCAGGACTACGGCGTGTGGGTGCCAAAGAGCATGTACGGACGCCACTATATGGGCATCCAGCGCACCACCTTCTTGATCGATAAGGCGGGTAAAATCGCTGCGATCTGGCCGAAGGTGACGGTGGACGGCCACAGCGACGAAGTGCTCGCAGCCCTGCGTTCGCTATAGGAAAAGAAAGGCGGCACCTGGCCGTTTTTCCCTCGACTTTGCAGAGGTGGCGGGTAGTATCGACGCCACCGCTCAGAGGGAGGATATGATGACCACGGCCAAACCTTCGGGGCAGGCTTACCCGCTCCATCCGATCGAATTTGCTTTGACTTATGACGATGTGCTGCTCATGCCCCGTCATTCAAAGATCCTCCCGAATGAAACCAATCTAGAAGCGCAGTTCACCCGGCGCATCCGGTTGAAGATGCCTCTCGTCTCGGCAGCGATGGACACCGTGACCGAGTCGCAGGCGGCGATCGTCATGGCCCAAGCGGGCGGTATCGGCATCATCCATAAAAACCTCTCGATCATCGATCAGGCCCGCGAGGTCAAGACGGTCAAGAAGTCGGAGGCCGGCATGGTGCTCGACCCGATCACTGTCACGCCGCAGCAGACCGTCGGCGACATCCTCGCCATCATGCGCAAACACAACGTCAGCGGCTTTCCCGTCGTCGATCATGGTGCCCTGGTCGGGATCGTCACCGGTCGCGATATCCGCTTTGAAAAGAATGCCGGCCGACCCGTCAGCGAGGTCATGACCGCCAAAGTCATCACCACGCGCAAGGGAGTTAGCCCGGAAGAAGCGCTGGAGACGCTGCACAAGCACCGCATCGAAAAGCTGCCGATCCTCGATGATGACGGCAAGCGACTGGTCGGCCTATACACGATCAAAGATATCGAAAAGTCGCGGCGTTTTCCCAATGCGTCCAAAGACGACAAAGGCAGGCTCTTGGTCGGCGCGGCGATCGGTGCTGGCGGTGATTATTTGGAGCGGGCTGAGGCCCTCCTTGAGGCCGGAGCTGACGTCATCTGCGTCGATACCGCCCATGGCCACAGCCAAGGCGTGCTCGATGCGGTCGCCACGGTGAAAAAGACCTTTGCGCGGTTCTGCTTTGAAGTCGTCGGCGGCAACGTAGCGACGGCTGAAGGCACCACCGCCTTGATCGAGGCAGGAGCCGACGGCGTCAAGGTCGGTGTCGGACCTGGATCGATCTGCACCACCCGGATCGTCACCGGGGTGGGCGTGCCACAGCTATCGGCCGTCATGGAGTGCGCCGCGGCGGCGCGCGGCACCGGCGTGCCGATCATCGCCGACGGTGGCATCAAGTTCAGCGGCGATATCGTCAAGGCTTTGGCTGGTGGCGCTGACACCGTGATGATCGGCAGCATGTTCGCTGGGACCGATGAATCGCCCGGCGAAATGGTGATCTACCAAGGTAAGAGCTACAAGATGTACCGCGGCATGGGCAGCCTCGGCGCCATGGCCAAGGGCAGCAAGGATCGCTACTTTCAAGGCGAAGTCGATGACGCCGCGAAGTTGGTGCCGGAAGGGATCGAAGGGCGTGTCGCCTACAAAGGGCCGCTGGCCAATTCCCTCTACCAATTGATGGGCGGGATTCGCTCGGCCATGGGCTACATCGGAGCTTCGACCATCGGCGCTCTCCAG
Organism: Pseudomonadota bacterium; assembly: GCA_026390445.1. Classification (GTDB taxonomy): domain Bacteria; phylum Bdellovibrionota_B; class Oligoflexia; order Oligoflexales; family CAIYRB01; genus CAIYRB01. The sequence continues at coordinate 4,320 of JAPLFX010000117.1, read as the reverse complement.
GAGCGGGCTCGCTTCCGGCAGATTACCTCGGCGGGGCTAAAGGAAAGCCATGTGCACGATGTCTACATCACCCGCGAAGCACCCAACTACAAACTCGATTAAGTTTAGAACGACAGCGGCGGCCGCCTCGGTCGCCAGCTGACTATGACCAGGCCGCCTAGCGGTTTTAGGGAGACGACGATGAACCACCATGTAGCACGTCCAGCCCACAGCGGCATCCTGGTCTTGGACTACGGCTCACAATACACGCTGCTGATCACTCGTCGCCTGCGCGAGATCGGCATCTAGGCCGAGGTCATCGACGGCAGAGCGGCGCAGGCGCCGGCTGACTTCGAGGTTGCTGGCGTCATCCTCTCGGGCGGCCCCGACTCTGTCTACGAGGTCGGCGCAAGACGCCTGCCGACTTGGGTGCTGCCCTTAAACAAGCCGATCCTCGGCATCTGCTACGGCATGCAGCTCCTGGTCGAGCACTTTGGCGGCGAGCTTCGCGGCGGTAAAGGCCGCGAGTATGGCCGGGCCAAATTGCATCTAAAGCCCGAGGTCATCGGTCCAAGCGGCGCCTTGTTCTATGGCATGCCGGTGACGCAAACGGTTTGGATGAGCCACGGCGACGATGTGTCGCGACTGCCTGCCGACATGTTGGCCGTGGGACACAGCGACGATGGCGTCGTAGCGGCCATGGTTCACCGGTCGCTGCCGATCGCCGGGCTACAGTTTCATCCCGAGGTCAACCATTCCGAGCATGGCGAAAAGCTGCTCGACAACTTCGTTCGCCAAGTGTGCCGCGCCAAGATCAACTGGGACAGCGGCAGCATGTTGGAGTCCACCTTACGCTATATCCGCGAGTCGGTGGGTAGCGCCAATGTCTTGGTGGCTTGCTCCGGCGGCGTCGACTCGACGGTCGCTGCCGCCCTACTCGCCAAAGCCCTTGGACCGGAACGCGTGACGGCGGTGTTTTGCGACACCGGCCTGATGCGCAAGGACGAGGTCAGCTGGGTTTCTAATGCTCTTAAAGACCTGGGACTGAACCATGTCGAGGTGCTCCATTCCGAAGCCCTGTTCCTCGGCCAGCTCGCCGGCGTCACCGATCCCGAGACCAAGCGCAAGATCATCGGGCGCCTATTTATCGAGGAATTTGAACGCTATGCCTCTGGACACAAAGCCGAGTTTACGCATTTAGGCCAGGGTACCCTGTACCCCGATGTGATTGAATCAGCCGGCCACGGGGCCGGCGCCAAGGTCATCAAAAGCCATCATAATGTCGGCGGTCTCCCGGAGAAGCTGAAGCTGAAACTGTGTGAACCGCTGCGCTACCTGTTTAAAGACGAAGCCCGGCAGCTTGGCGCGCAGCTTGGTCTACCGGCGGAGATGGTCGATCGGCACCCGTTCCCTGGCCCAGGCCTAGCGGTGCGCATCCTCGGCGAGATCACCGCCGAGCGCCTGCATATCCTGCGCGAGGCCGACGCGGTGTTTATCCAAGCGTTGCGCGAGCATGGCCATTATCATGAGATTTGGCAGGCGTTTGCCGTGCTGCTGCCGGTCAAGTCGGTCGGCGTCATGGGCGATAACCGGACTTATCAAATGACCGTGGCGCTTCGCGCCGTGAATAGTACAGATGCTATGACGGCGGGCGTGGGCGACCTACCGATGAGCTTTCTCACCCACGTCGCCGCTGCTATTGTCAAGAAGGTCGATGGGGTGAACCGGGTCGTCTACGACATCACGACCAAGCCGCCAGCGACGATCGAGTGGGAGTAAGCCGTTGAGTCAACCGCAAGGTCAACCTGAGAGCGGGACCACCAGCGGACCCGTTGCCGCCACGGCGGACCTGGTTCACCTGCATGTCCACACCGAGTATTCGCTGCTCGACGGCGCCATCCGCATCCCGGAGCTCCTCAAGCGGGTGCAGAGCCTCGGCCATAAGGCCGTCGCCATCACCGATCACGGCGCGCTGTTTGGCGCCGTGGAGCTGTATTTAAAGGCCAAGGACAAAGGCATCAAGGCGATCCTTGGCAGCGAGATCTTTCACCACGGCACCGACGAGAGTGCGGCGCTGGCTAAAGAGTTAGGCCACACACCGCCTCAGGTGCAGGCTTTTCATCTGGTGCTTCTGGCGAAGTCCTTGGCTGGCTATAAAAATCTGATCAAGGCGGTCAGCGACGGCTTTCTCAAAGGGCTAGCTGCGGTGCCGATCGTCCCCGAGGCTTCGCTGGACAGCTACGGCGGTGATCTCATCGCCTTGTCGAGCTGCCTGCGCGGCGAGTTTGGTTACTTGGTCGGCCACCTGCGGCAAATTGCCGGCGACGGCCCCCTCCCCCTGGGTGATTGGCCGGCGGATCACGCCGCAGCTGGAACGATGCGCGCGCTCAAGGCCCATGTCGCGGCGATGCTGCGACGATTTGGCGCCGGCAATTACTACGTGGAACTCATCAACAACAACATCCCGGAACAAAAACGCCTCCTGCCGGATCTGGTGACCGCGGCGCGCTACTTCGACCTACCCTTGGTCGCCTCGGCCGACGCGCATTATGCTGACGCTGATAAGGCAGAAGGCCATGCTGTGCTGATCGGCATCAAGCACGGCCTGACCATGTCCAAGATCCGTGGCCGGCGCAAAGGCACGCGTTTTCACCTCTTCGATAATGACGAGATGCAGCGGTATTATGGCGCCTGGCCAGAAGCTCTGAGCAACACCAAAAAGATCGCTGATCAGTGCCATGTCGTCTTTGAGTTTGGCAAATACTTCCTGCCAAAGTTTGACACCGGTCGCGCCGAAAGTCCGGAAGACGCGATGATTCGCTTTTCCCGGACCATGCTCGAAGAGCGCTTTGTGCCCCTGCGCAAAGTCTACGGCCCGAGCTTTGATGCGGCACGTGAGCAATTTTACAAAGACCGTCTCGAGTACGAGCTCAAGGTGATCTGCAGCATGGGCTTTGCCTCGTACTTCTTGATCGTGCAGGACTTTATCAACTGGTCCAAGCGCCAAGGCATACCTGTCGGTCCCGGACGCGGCTCGGGAGCTGGCTCGATCGTCGCCTATGCTCTGCGCATCACCGACATCGATCCGATTCCCTATAATTTACTGTTTGAACGCTTTCTCAATCCGGACCGGGTGTCGATGCCCGACTTTGACGTCGACTTCTGCCAGGATCGCCGCGACGAGGTGATCGCCTACGTCGCGCAAAAGTACGGCGCTAGCAACGTCGCCCAGATCACCACCTTTGGTAAGATGAACGCCAAGGCGGTGGTCCGCGACGTCGGCCGGGTCTTGGAGCTGGGTTATGGCCGTGTCGACCGCATCGCCAAACTCATTCCCGACGACCTCGGCATGACGCTGACCGACGCCTTGGCCAAAGAGCCCCGACTCAAAGAAGAGGCGGCGCGCGACGACGCCGTCGCTAACCTGCTGCGCCTCGCGCTGCAGCTTGAAGGTTTAGCTCGCCACACCTCGGTGCATGCCGCCGGCATCGTCATCTCCGATGGACCGATGACCGATTTCGTTCCGGTCTACAAGGTGCAGGACCATCCTGGACTGATCACGCAGTTTGAAATGAAGATGGCCGAAAAGGTCGGCCTGGTGAAGTTCGACTTTCTTGGTCTCAAGACCTTGACCGTCATTCAAAAAGCCATCGAGATGATCCGCGTCGTCAAGGCGCCGGATTTTGACATCGAGTTGATCCCGCTCGGCGATAAAAAGGTCTACCAATTCGTCAGCGCCGGCCACACCGTCGGCATCTTCCAGCTTGAATCCAGCGGCATGCGCAATCTGGTCGTCAAGTTAAAGCCGAGCGTCTTCGAAGACATGATCGCCTTGGTGGCGCTGTTTCGTCCCGGTCCGCTGGGCTCCGGGATGGTCGACGACTTTATCGAATGCAAGCATGGTCGCAAGCAGATCGTCTACCCCGTACCGCAGCTCGAACCCATCCTCAAAGAAACCTACGGCGTCATCCTCTATCAAGAGCAGGTGATGAAAGTCGCGGGCGAACTAGCAAGCTACTCGCTGGGCGAGGCCGACCTCCTACGCCGCGCCATGGGCAAGAAAATCGCCGCCGAGATGGAGCAGCAAAAGCACCGCTTCGTCTCGGGTGCCACCGCCAATCAGCACGACCCCGAAAAGGCCTCGGCCATCTTCGATCTGATGGCGGAGTTCGCCAACTACGGCTTTAACAAAAGCCACTCCGCCGCTTACGGCTTGATCGCCTACCAAACGGCCTATCTCAAGACGCACTATCCCGCGGAATTCATGGCCGCGATCATGACCTGCGACCTGGACAACACCAGCAAGGTGGTACGCTACGTCGATGAATGCCGGCGCATGCG
>JAPLFX010000003.1 GCA_026390445.1 Pseudomonadota bacterium | reverse complement strand
GCCCTAGTCAACGCCGCCTCGGGCGGCGGCCAGGATGCCACAACCCAGCTGTCGCTTATTCTCACAACGATGGCGACGAAGGTGGTCTTTGCCGAGTCACTGGTCGGTGCCGATGTGCGGCAGCATGCACCACATGTGGAGGCGACGGTAAGGCGGGCCCTAGAGGCATTGGCTGCCACCACGGGCCCATGACCAGAGGTCAGCGCCATATCCTCTCAGTTCGCCTGCTCATGAAAAGTGATCTTGCCGATGGTCTGAAGAGGGCCGCCGGCAGAGCTCTTCGAGGTAACCGTGAGCTGATTGACGACAGCGGCATTGACATCGCCAACCAATTCGATGGGTGCGGTCATCCAGGAATAGGTGCTTGGCTTGTCGGCTCGAAGGACAAAGCGGTCGATGCCTACGGCTTTGGAGCCCTGTGGATTGTCCAGCTTCGCTGTGGTGTCGTCCTTGTTTATAGTGACCGTAGATTGTGCTAGACCTGCGGCGGCCTTTGCGAGTTCGTCCGCATTTGCGGTGATTCTCACTAGGGCCGGGTTGCCGGTGATTTGGTTCATGTATCCTTGTGGGTTGTCGGCGCCACCGGATTTGTAGCCGACAAAAAGGGCGTAGAGGGTCAAGTCGGGTATGGCACGCAGCGCGGTCGCGGCGCTCAGGCCGGCTTGATGTGGGTCAAGTCCGCCGGTGGTCGGTGAGCCGTCTGAGATAAAATAAATGAGCTTGGTGCCTGGGACATTTTGCAGTTGCGCGGCCGTTGTGGCGAATGCTGCGGCGTAGTTGGTCGTCGCAATGGGCGAATCGGAGCCGCAAAAAACGCTGCTGGTTAAATTGTTTTGCAGATTGCTTAGCGGAGCAATGGGGAGCTGGACGCGCGCTGCAATGGAAAAGCCGACGACGCCAGCCTTGATATTAGCTGAGGTCATGCTAGCGTAACGTTGGACGAGGCTCTGAGCTGCTTTGAGGCGTCCGCAGGATCCGCCCGTGGTCGGATCATTTGGACCTTCGAAGGGATTGCCTTCCATCGAGCCGGAATGATCGAGCACAAACACGATGGTTAGATCGCCCTTTATTTCCAGGCTTGGGCAGAATTCGCCTGCGACGCGGATCTTGGTGCCCTTTTTACCGTAGAAATCAGACGGAAATGTTCCACCATCGGCGCTACCTGCCTTGCATGGGATCCATAGCAGCCCGTCGGAATCGGTTGCAATACCGCCACCCGAGCCCGTCGTTGTATCGATACTTGGACCGTTTTTACCGCCTCCGGTATTTATTTGACCGGAGACACCGCCGCTAGTCGTGATGGTCCCTGCGGCTCCACCGCCGCCACCGAGGCTGCCGTTAGGGCTATCTCCAGAGGTGCCGCCAATGCCACCGCTTTTTAGTAAGTTATCGATGGTTGAGCCAAGCTTGTTGTCAGCCCAACCAGCATTGGCCAAATCAGTTGTTGGCGGTGTTCCGTAGGGCAGTTTGCCACCTTTGCTTGGGTCGTTGGGGCTCGCGCTGGCATTGCCGGGGCCTCCAGGTTGGCCGGCTGCATTGCCGCCTTTGCCGTCGCTCGAAGCGCCGTCTTTAGTGCCGTTGTTGCCTTCGAACGCTGCGGTGTTGCAGCTGCTCAGTAACACGGTCATGAGCACGCTCAACACTGGCGATGCCGACCTAAATGGTGTGCGTAACCCGGTGAGACGGCGCATGGGTGAATCCTCCTAGGGATATATCGAACGATTGATTCTGATACATTAATGCAATTCGGATGCTCAATTGTGAGGTGAGGAAGATCAGTGGCTTATGACTCGTTGTCGCAGGGTTTGTCGGATGGTTGGACAGTTTGCTATGTCTAAGGTTTGGTCGGTTGCGCAGCAAGTGAACGATCGGCGCTGGAGTGGATTGAGATTGTTACCGCGGACGCGTTTAGCCAAACACGCTTAGAAAGTAAGGTTTATCTATGCAAGATCATGAACAACCGGATGCAAAGGTGGTCCCTATGGCTAACGCACCAAAACCTTTGGAAGCTAGCGGCGAAAAAGACCCGGTTTGTGGCATGACGGTCACTCCAAATGGTCCGAGGCAGTTTGCGTTTGCCGGTAAAACGTATCACTTCTGTAGTCAGAGATGCTTAGAGCGGTTTCGCGACTCGCCCACCACCTTTGTCGCAGCGCAGTCAGACTCGACAAAGGCCCCGTGCTGCCACAAGCCCGCTGGGCCAGCCCCTCTGGCAAAGGTACCGGCATCTACTCAGAAGGTGACCTACGTCTGTCCAATGGACCCAGAAATTGTCCGAGATGTTCCAGGAAGCTGTCCGCTCTGCGGCATGGCACTAGAGCCGTCGATGCCGACAGGGGAAGATGCGGGTGAAGACCCCGAGCTGCGCAGCATGAAGCAGCGCTTTTGGGTGAGTCTGCCGCTGTCGGCGGCACTCATGGCCGTGTCGATGGGACCCATGCTGGTGCCGGCTTGGATGCCTCATGCGCCGAGTACGTTGGTGCTGATGCGCTGGTTAGAGGTCGCCTTTGCAACTCCGGTCGTTTTTTGGGCGGGATGGCCGTTCTTTCTTCGGGGTTGGCAGTCCATCGTCAATCGCCATATGAATATGTTCACGCTCATCTCGCTTGGCGTCAGCGTGGCCTATCTCTATAGCATCGTCGCAACGCTGCTTCCTGGACTGTTCCCGGCGTCCTTTCAGACGATGGGTGGACAGGTCGAGGTGTATTTCGAAGCCTCGGCGATGATCATCACCTTGGTCCTACTCGGGCAGGTGTTGGAGCTGCGAGCACGCTCGCAGACCACCACGGCGATCAAAGCGCTTTTGGGGCTTGCGCCTAAAACAGCGCGGCGCGTGACCGCTGGTAAGGACGAAGATGTTGCGCTTGATATCGTCCAAGTCGGCGATCGTTTGCGGGTGCGTCCAGGTGAAAAGGTACCTGTGGACGGCATCATCGTCGAGGGAAGCAGCGCGATCGATGAATCGATGATCACCGGTGAAGCGGTTCCAAGTGAAAAGGTCATTGGGTCAAAGGTCGTTGGCGCGACCGTGAACGGTACTGGGACCTTTGTCATGCTAGCAGAGCGCGTCGGTACACAGACGCTCTTGGCCCAAATTGTTCGCATGGTGTCCGAAGCCCAGCGCAGTCGGGCGCCGGTCCAAAAGCTTGCCGATGTCGTCGCAGGAATCTTTGTGCCCGCAGTCATTGCGGTGGCTGTTTTGACGGTCGTGTTGTGGAGCTTGTTTGGACCAGAGCCGCGCCTATCCTTTGCCGTGATCAACGCCGTAGCTGTGCTGATCATCGCCTGTCCATGTGCATTGGGGTTAGCGACACCGATGTCGATCATGGTTGCGACGGGCAAGGCCGCGACCAGTGGGGTGCTGTTTCGCAATGCCGAGGCGATGGAAACCCTGCGTCAGGTGGATACGCTGGTCGTCGATAAGACCGGAACATTGACGCTAGGCAAGCCTAAACTCGTGCAGATGGTCGTGGTGCCGGGTGTGGAGCGAGGCGAGTTGTTACGCCTCGCGGCGAGTCTCGAACGCGGCAGTGAGCATCCCTTAGCAGCGGCCATCGTGGAAGGGGCGGAGCGAGATCACCTGCTCCTCTCGAGCGTTGATCAGTTTGTGTCGATGACCGGACGAGGTGTAAAGGGCTTGGTCTCAGGACGGCGGGTGCTGCTGGGGAATCGTCGTCTGATGGACGAAGAACGGGTGGACGTTGGACCGCTGTTAACACAGGCAGAAGCAGCGCGGGAGGCAGGTCAAACCGTTATGTTTGTCGCTCTGGACAACCAGCTATCCGGCCTTGTGACCCTGGCTGACCCACTAAAGGAAACAACGGTCGCTGCCCTCGCCGCGTTGCGTGCCGATGGTGTGTCTATCGTCATGCTCACGGGCGACGCCAAGACGACGGCCGAGGCGCTTGCGAAGCGCTTGGGAATTACCGAGGTAAACTCTGAGGTATTACCCGATCAGAAGGCTGCGGTGATAGCGGCGTTGCAACTTGCCGGACGTTTTGTGGCCATGGCTGGCGATGGTATCAACGATGCACCAGCATTGGCCCGCGCTCAGGTTGGGATCGCTATGGGGACCGGTACGGATGTCGCCATGGAGGCAGCCGGCGTGACCCTAGTCAAGGGTGATCTCATGGGCATCGTCAAGGCGCGTCGCTTGAGTCGGCAGACCATGCGCAATATTCACCAGAATCTGTTTTTCGCCTTTGCCTATAACGCTGTGGGAGTACCTATTGCAGCAGGAGTGCTCTATCCACACTGGGGAATCTTGTTAAATCCAGTACTGGCGGCGGCAGCGATGAGTCTTAGCTCGGTGTCGGTCATCGCCAATGCTTTACGACTGCGGACAATGCGATTATAAGGCTCCCGATTGACGAGCTTGAGGTTTGGTCGATGGCTGAGCAAGTTTCGGTTTTAGAACCGCTGTTGGTTGTTTGACCTTCTTTTTGCGTACAACAAGAAACCAAAGGCTACTTAATCCGCCCGAAGTCAGACAGATAGCCATGTCTGTCGGATGCATTAGCGTGAAGCGAAACAGCGATCTGATGGGCGGAATGTACAAGACGATGGCAAGCATGACGATAGAGCCAGCAACGACCCAGCGCAGTGCCACGTTTGCCTGTTTGCGACGATAAAAATCCGCTGAATCTCCTGCCAAACTAGCGATGATGAGGCCGAGATTGGCGACGACTAATACCGTGAAGGCGATGGAACGGGCATCGGCTTCGCCGTCCCCGAGGCGCCAGGCGGCGAAGAATACCGCAAGAAGTGTGATCAGGACGCTGCCGCCTTGAACCAAGGTGGGTAGCAGGACGGCCCTGGAAAATAGCGGCTCATCGCTCTTTCTCGGCGGTACGGTCATGGCATCCTGACTCTCCGCTTCGGCTTCAAACGCAATGGAGCAAGCCGGCTCGATGATCAAGTGCAAAAACGCAATATGAATCGGCATGAGGACCAGTGGCAGATCGAACAAGACCGGTATGACCGACAGGCCGGCAATGGGAATATGCACCGCCAAAAGATAGGACATCGCGTGCTGCAGGTTGGTGTAGATGCGTCGCCCCATTTTGACGGCGGTGACGATCGAACCAAAGTCATCGTCTAGTAAAACCAACGTGGCTGCCTCACGAGCGACGTCCGACCCGCGTTGCCCCATAGCGATGCCGATATTGGCCTTGGTCAACGCCGGTGCGTCATTAACCCCGTCGCCGGTCATCGCTACGACTTCGCCGCTCGCTTTGAGCGCATCGACTAAACGCGCCTTTTGCTCCGGCGCAATGCGTGCACAAACACTGACGCTGCGCACCCTTACGGCCAAGTCCTGGTCACTCAGGTTGCCCAGGTCCGTACCGGTCAAAATTTGTTCGGGGTGTGGTAGTCCCGCCTGCTTGGCGATGCTTTTTGCCGTATTGGGGTGGTCACCAGTGATCATGATGACGCGGATTCCTGCTGCAAGGCATTCTTGAATGGCCGCGGGAACCTCGGGCCGCAGCGGATCTTCCATGGCCACTAAACCGAGAAAGTCGAAGTCGATATCGTGTTGCTGATCGGGGAGGCGCTCAAGGGGCGTCACTCCTTTGGCCACGCCGAGTAGGCGAAGACCCTCGCTGGCGTGGGTTGCCACCAAGGTTCCAAGCTGCTCGCGCTGTTCCTGCGGTAAATGACACAGATCAAAGATTGCTTCGGGAGCGCCCTTGGCGGCTACGGGACATAGTTTGCCGCCGACGGATCGCCACGCCTGGGAGATCGATAGCAGCTTGGGCGTGAGGGGATATTGTTTGGCGATGGACCAGTCGTCGTGAATGTGTTCGGTGCCGCCGAGCATATGGTCGGCAGCATCCTTAAGCGCGTGATCCATTGGGTCATAGGCTTCTTGTTCGGTCGCTAGAAGGCTGAACTCGAGAAGTTCATGGAAGTCCTCCGGCAACGCTGCATCGGGCTTGTCCAGGACATCATAAACTCGGTCGCCAAGCACCAATCGACGGAGTGCCATGCGGTTGTAGGTCAGGGTTCCGGTCTTATCGACGCACAACACCGTCGTCGTTCCGAGGGCTTCTATCGCGGAAAGCCGCCGAGTCAGGACTCGCTTTTTTGACATGCGCCAGGCCCCAAGGGCCATAAAGATCGTCAACACGGCGGGCAATTCGTTAGGCAGAATCGCCATCGCCAAGGTTAGGCCAGCCAGAAGTCCCTGCGTCCAGGTGTGCTGATAAAATACGTAGGCACCAACGACAGCTAGGCAAAGCACCGTCGAGCCGGTGGCGATGACTTTGACCAGGTGGCGTGTTTCTCGTTCTAAGCGAGTGGCATCAGGCTTTGCTTCCTTGAGCATGCCACCGATTTTGCCTAGCTCGGTGCTCAGGCCCGTGGCGGTCACTCTGGCGACTGCTGATCCCTTGACGCCGGTGGTTCCAGCAAAGACCTTGCTGCTTTCTGCGCTCTTTTCAACTGGGAGCGATTCTCCTGTTAACAGGGATTCATCGACCGCAAAATGCAGCGTCGAGACGATATCGGCATCGGCGGGAATACGGTCGCCTTCGGCGAGAAAGAGGATGTCACCACGGACCACGTCGCGCCCGGCGATGCGAACTTTGTTGCCATCTCGAAGGACTAAGGCGCGAGGGCTGGCTAAGTCGCGCAGTGCTTCCAGAGCATGCTCGGCTTTCTGCTCCTGAAAGAGGGTGATTCCAAGGATGATGCCGAGAAATCCAAGCAGCATGATCGCTTCCTGCTTGTCACCCAGCACCATATAAATGAGCCCACAACCCAGTAGCAAAAAGACCATCGGCTCGCGCAGTAGCTCGCCAAGCAGGTGGAGTAAACGCCGATTTTTTTGGCGGGGCAATTCGTTGTAGCCCTCGCTGAAGAGCAAGGCCTGTGCCTCATGGCTGGAAAGGCCGCGTGGTCCGGTCAATGATTGTGGAGAAAGGGTGCGCACAGGACCTCTTTCTGAGAATTGATCTCAATGGTTTGCCAATGGCCTGGCGCCATTGGCCGTCTGTCGAGGAACCATACGCCCATTCGGGACAGGTCGTGTAGATGAAAGTGGTGTGGATTCATTTGGTCGTTAAGTTGCATACTTCCCTGAAGAGACTTTGAACATGTGTCTTTTCACCCACGAGGAAGACGATATGAACGGCGCGCATTTGCATTTAATTTTGACGCATGGCCCGGTGCTTGGCTTAGTCTTTGGCACTATTCTGCTGGGTTATGCCTGGTGGCGAGGAGGCGAGGAAGTGCGGCGCCTGGCCTTAGTGTTCACGGCAGTGGCCGGCTTGTTGGCGCTGCCAGCTTACTTCACTGGAGAGGATGCTGAGGACATCGTGGAGGGCCTGCCTGGTGTGTCCAAGTCCGTGATTCACGAGCATGAAGAGGCGGCCGAGGGAGCGGCGATTGCCGCCGTGGTCACTGCGGTTTTAGCCCTCGGCGGTGTTGCTTTGGCCCTGCGCCAGGGTGCGACACCGCGTTGGACTGTCGCAGGGGTTGCTGTAGCAGGGACCGTAGCATCAGTTTGGCTGGGTGTTACCGCCTACCGTGGCGGCAGCATTCGTCATCCGGAGATGGATCAGGCTGCTCCGGCGCCGGGGGCCGAGCGGCACGACCGTGACTGAGCTGCTGCACGCGGCAAAGCCGGTTGTTGCGAATTTGCAACATGGCTGCAGCTTTACGGCAGCTTTGCTGCAAGCTCGTTGAGCTTCGCCGCTAAGTCCGTGAGCTGATCGGCATCGCGTAGTTTCAACGGTGGTGGCTTTTTGCCGTCTTTGAGTTCGTCCAAGTAGCGGTAGATTGCAATCATCGTCCCAGCGCGTTGGCTGCCTTGGACTCTTTCAGCCAGACTGTTTAGTTTATTGGCCAGGTCCTGAAGTTGGTCCGAGTCGCGTAGCTTGATCGGGGTTGGTTTTAATCCCGACAGCATCTCGTCGAGGTAGCGATTGATCGACACCAGGGGGCCGTAGATCTCGTGGGTGAACTTCACCGACACCAGGATCGTGCTGAGCACAAAGGCGACGATCAGGGCTCCACCGATGGCGAGCGGAACGGCAAATTTGCTCATCGCGACGGCGCTTTCACCTGTGGTCAGCTGAAAGTAGGTGGCGACCGCCTGATACATATCCCAGACGTAGTAGCCAAAGACGCCGACGAATAAAAACGAAAACAGAAAGTTGACTAAGAGAAACGCCAGGCCAAGGCGGACCTGTTTATAGGGCTCCACGAACCATGAGACAAAGCCTCTTCGCCGTCCAAGCTTGGCCATGATGAACCGCTCCGGAGAATCTATAGGATGGGCTTAACTTCAAGCCCATACTAGCACAGGTCGGTCCGATATAACGACATCGTTGCCGCGGCGGCGACGGCAGCGGTGACCGCGCGTAGGACAAAGGGGCCTAGGCTGGCCGGCTGGTAGCCAGCAGCGAGTAGAGTTTGCTCTTCCCCTTGGCTCAGACCCTTTTCGCCACCGGCCACCACGATGACCCGCCCCTGCTTTAGGTGCATCAACCGTGGCAGAGCTAGATCTACAGCCGCTCCCCGCAAGACCACCTTGTCGACAGGCGGCATACCGCCTGCGCTTGCCACCTGCTCGACGAAGTCAGCCACCGAATCATACTGGTGGATCTCGGGTAACCACGCCCTTTTGCACTGCTTGGTCGACTGGACGAGGATGCGCTGCCAGCGCTCGACGACTTTGGACTGTAGTCGGGCCTTGGCGCTGTCTTGTTGATGAAAGACATGGATGTGGTCGATACCAAGCTCGGTCAAGGCCGGTAGGATATCGTCGACGGCTCCCGGCTTCAGTGCGCCGATGGCAAATTCCAGACTCAAGCGGTGACG
>JAPLFX010000129.1 GCA_026390445.1 Pseudomonadota bacterium | reverse complement strand
CTTCAGCGCACGGGATTTAAACTGATTCTCCGGGACACATACTGTAACATCATCACCGTTGACTATTTCTTGCTCAAACTTGATTCGCTAGGCGTACCGCTGACGCGGCCTCGTCGCCTCGTCGCCCTGACGCCGCTCAAGGACGTGAAGCTACCGTTTAGGTTTGGCGATATGCGTCTGTATGTAGCGGAGAAAATCGCTAGCGCAACGGCTCATATTCCAGCTCCGCCCCCGGTTCCATCGGCACGTCGCAGCTGGGCTCAGTCCGGGGACCTGACTGGCAGCGTCTTGTCAAATGAGCTAATGAGCTAGTCGAACAGAGCCTAAGGTGGAGTTTCGAACCAATAGATGAGCATCAACCATGAAGGTTAGCCTGATCGTACCAATCTACAATGAACGGCAGCATCTGGCCGAGTTCCTTCTCAAGATAGACACGCTCATCTTGCCAATTGATAAGGAGTTGGTCATCGTCGATGACTGCTCCACTGATGGTTCGAGCCAAATCCTAGACGCCTATCCATTTCAGAGCACCTGCCGAATCATCCATCAACCCAACAATCAGGGTAAAGGAGCGGCCATCCGGCTCGGCATTAAGTCCGCCACCGGAGACATCATGGGCGTGCAGGATGCTGACTTTGAATATGATATGCGCGACATTAGTGCGCTCCTGAAGCCCTTTATCGAAGACCGTGCAGACGTCGTCTACGGCTCGCGATTTAAGAAATCGAGCGAGCAAGTCCACCGCACCTTTCACTACCTGATCAATCGCCTGCTCACGCTGCTTAGCAATCTTTGCAGTGGCCTCTATTTGACGGATATGGAGACCTGCTATAAGTTCTTCCGCCGCGACGTGCTGACCAATATTCGCCTGGAATCTCGCCGCTTCGGCTTTGAGCCGGAAATCACCGCCAAAATTTCCCGATTAAAACTGCGGATAGTCGAACTTCCTATTTCCTACTATCCCCGCACTTATTTGCAGGGAAAAAAGATCTCATGGAAAGACGGCCTCGCGGCATTGCGCCACATCATATATTTCAACTTTTTCGCACCGACCCCGACCTTCCTCGATGCAAATCTGCCCAAGCACTACCTACCCAGTGGTGACCATTGGTTGTAATCGAGTTCGGTGGTCACCGAATTGACGCACCCCCCTTAAGGCTGCGAACGCCAAGCAAAAGGGCTGCACATTGGGCAGTTGATCAACTCCCGCAACCTTAAGACATGCTGACCTCCCGCCGACATCTAAGCAGGAGGAACGTTATGTCTAAACCGATTTTGCGCCTTGGCTGTTTTTGCTGCCTTACCATGTTGCTGCTACCTGAGCAGCAAGCCGTGGCCGGTATCACCGTTGCACCCTATGTCAGCATCAAGTCCACCAAAAGCATATCGCCGAACGCCAAGGACTCGACCCAGGAGAACTCCAAGGTCAAGCAGCGTCAGGAGATGGGAGTCCGCGGAGCCCTGACCTTCTTTCGGCTGTTTAGCCTGCAGCTGAGCGTCGGCCAGAGCGTTCTCACGACGACTCAGAAGACTCAGGTAGCTACCGATGAGTACGCGCAGATCAACTACAAAAAAGACCTAAACATGTCGACCAATGACGCTGCCACCGAGATCAAAATCACCGAGACCCAACGCGTGGCCAAGGTAGGAGTCAGCATTGACCCAAGTTTCAGCATTTTTGTTCTAAGAGCTAAGGCCGGCGTCGGCGCCACCCAGCGTATTCTGGTCTCCGAAGTCACCGCCAAGCCGAAGGAAACCCACACCTTTGGACCATTCTACAAGCCCTACGCTGGCGTCGGAGCGGGTATTCGATTTACCCCATCGATGTATTTCATGGCTGAATATACCTTCGACTACTATGCGTTTCCAAAACTGCAGCCGTTTCAGCGAGAGGTCACGGCAAGCTACGCCGTAGAGCTGTGATTTAGGACTTTGGCGACCGTGTGCGCAACAGCCCCTCTTGGGCCGTGGACGCCACCAAGACCCCATCTGGAGTGAACACCTGGCCACGGTTAAAACCTCGGCCGCTGCCGGCGATGGGGCTCTCCATCGCATGCAGGAACCATTCGTCGGCGCGAAGCGGGCGATGGAACCACATCGAATGATCCAAGCTCGCAAGCTGCAGCGTGGGATCCATGAACATCCGGCCATGCGGCTGCAGTGCCGTCATAGCTAGGCCAAAATCCGACGCATAAGCCAGAACAGCTTGATGAATCATCGGGTCTACCGGAAGCTTGCCCGCGGCCTTAATCCAAGCGTAGCGGACGGGGGCTCTGGGCGCCAGATTACTGGGCAGCACGGGATCCACCACACGAACCTCGATGGCCCTGTCTGCGGTTAACTTCTCGCGACGCGCCGCCGGCAGCTGCTGATAATAGGCCTGCATCAGCTGCTGATCACTAACCAGTCCATCTGGTCCCGGCACGACGGGCATCGGTGCGACCTGGTGCTCGAGCCCGACTTCGACGCGATGAAACGAGGCCGACATACTAAAGATCGCCAGTCCACCCTGCTTGGCAACGACCCGCCGCGTCGCGAAACTCTTGCCGGTGCGAATGAGGTCCACCTCGTAATACAGCGGCTGAGTCGCATTTCCAGCACGTAGAAAGTAGGCATGCAACGAGTGGATCGACTTATCTGGTGCCACCGTTCGACTTGCAGCGATCAGCGCCTGGCCAAGAACCTGCCCGCCAAAAAGAATATGAAAGCCCAGATCTAAACTCTGGCCCAGGTAGACCTGTTGTTCAAGCAGCTCAAGATCCAGAATTTTCAAAAGATTCTTAAGCGCTTCGGTCACAAAATGCCCCGCCGTAAAAAGATCAAATAATATTTGATACATTGTAATTATAAGTTATGCTTCGAGCAGTTCCAACATCACCGACTGCATGGAGCAGACTATGGATAGGTCCTCTAAGCCTAATCGACTTTTTGATATCATGGCAAATCAGGCGACGGCACGACCGCTCCACGATTCCCTTGCGGCAAAAGTTGACGGACAGTGGCGCCTCTATTCAAGCCAACAGGTTGTCGAGATGGCTGACGACCTCAGCTTAGGCCTGATGAGCCTTGGCATCGGTCACGGCGACCGCGTGGCGATCATCGCCAACAACTGTCCGGAATGGACACTGGTTGACCTCGCCATCCTTCAGCTTGGCGCTGTGGTCGTGCCGGTCTATCCGACGGCGACCGCCGGCGACTATACCTACGTCCTCAATCACTCGGCGACCAAGGTTGCCTTTATTCTAGGCGCGCCGGTCCACGCTAAGTTCGCGGCGGTTAGAGATGAGTTGTCACACCTGACCCAGGTGTTCTCCTTTGACCAAGGATCAAGCACTGGTGGCATGCCGCACTGGAGCGAGCTTGCAGAGCGCGGCCAGCACTTGCGGCAAAGTGGTAGAGCGGCGCTGGAGGCGGCAAAAGCTGCGGTCGCCTCGTCGGACTTAGCGACGCTGATCTACACGTCAGGCACGACCGGCAGGCCGAAGGGCGTCATGTTGAGCCACGGCAATATTCTCGCCAGTCTGCTATCCGTATCCGAGGTGATGCCACAGCATGGTCTTCGTCGTGCCTTGAGCTTTTTGCCACTCTCACACATCCTCGAGCGCAGCACTCTATACTTCTACCAATACAGAGGTGTCGGAGTTTATTTCGCCGAAAGCCTAGAGACGATCATAGCCAATTTGCGCGAAGTACAACCCCAGGTCATGGTGTCAGTCCCACGCCTGTTAGAAAAGCTCTACGAGCACTTCGTGACCAAAGTCAGCACGCACACGGGTGCAAAACGCCGCCTATGCGACTGGGCACTGGCCTTTGCGCAGGCTTACCATCCCGAAAAACGGCGCACGGACTATACGGTGCAACAGCTGAACCTGGCCAGGCGCCACGTGTTTCGCCATTGGTTAAACGACCTAGGCGGACAGATTTCCTTGGCCACCGTTGGCGGCTCAACGCTGCCCCCACACATCGGACGCTTTTTCTGGGCCGCTGGCATCGAGGTCTTAGAGGGGTACGGCCTGACCGAAAACTCCCCAGTCATCACCTCGAATACCCCGGCCCAGCATCGCCTCGGAACCGTCGGAGTACCCTTACCTGGGATGAATGTTAGGATCCACCAGGAGCCAGACTTTCGCCCCGGGGAGGGCGAGATCCTAGTCAAGGCCCCGACCGTGATGCTTGGCTACTACCTCGATGAAGAGGCGACGGCCAACACCATCGACGCCGATGGCTGGCTACACACAGGAGACATCGGCATCTTTGAACAAGGAGGCTTCCTCAGGATCACCGATCGCAAAAAGGAGATGTTTAAAACGTCTGGCGGCAAATACATTGCGCCCTTGGCCCTCGAGAGTAAGTTCAAGGAATCCCCCTTTATCAACCAAATGTTGGTCGTCGGCGAAAACCGTAAATTCCCGGCGGCATTGATTGTCCCTGACTTCCCGTCCCTGCGCGAATGGTGCCGAGAGAATGCCATCGACTATTCAACTCATGAGGACATGACGCGTCATCCTGACGTTTTGAGCTTTTTCGCCGCCGAGATCCGTCGACTAAATCAGCACTTTGGTCACTGGGAGCAAATTAAGGAGTTTCGTCTGCTGGCGACAGAATGGTCGGTTGTCAGCGGCGAACTGACGCCTAAACTAAGCTTAAAACGACGCATCATCACCGCTGGCCACGAGGACCTGATCAACAGCATTTATCGCTAGCAAGCGGCTGCCTCTATTGGGAGCGGATGATGGTGCAGGTTTCTGACTCTTCGTCAAAGGCGACCAGAGCGTCACCCGACTCCAGCAGGCGAAGGACTTGCTCGATCTTTGACTCTAACGAATACTCCTGTTCCCCGTAGTCGGTGCCCTCGCGGGTCACAAAACTTTCGATCAGGTTGCGCAAAGTCGGCGCTTCAAGCATGGTATGTGGGACAATCATTCAACCGCTCCTAGTGCACTAGACTGCTTCGTGATCGCGGGCCCATATACAGCGGAACGTGTCACGGGCAATCAGCAGCTCCTCATTGGTCGGGATGACGTAGACGGCCAGACGACTGGATGCAGTACTGATCAATGCCTCCCGCCCAATCGCCTGGGCGTTCAATGCAGGGTCTAGCTCAACGCCAATCCAGCGTAGTCCGTCGCAGATACGCGCCCTGATTTCCGCCGAATTTTCGCCGATCCCGCCAGTAAATACGATCGCATTTGCGCCGTTGAGTTCGGCTAAGTAGGCGCCAATATAGCGACGCACGCGACTACAGAACAACTCGATGGCCAAGGTCGAGCGGCGGTCCTTGTGATCGCGCTCTTCGGCCAGCAGTTCGCGCATATCATTGGTCAGTCCTGACACTCCAAGAAGCCCAGACTGCTTGTTTAAAACGCCGAGCAGCTGCTCGAGTGGCATGCCCTCTTTATGCGACAAATATTCGAGAATCGCCGGGTCCAGATCTCCCGAGCGCGTCCCCATCACGAGTCCCTCTAGGGGGGTCATGCCCATCGATGTATCGACCGAGACGCCGCCATCGATCGCGCAGGCCGAGCAGCCATTGCCAAGGTGCAAGGTCAAGATTCGGACATCTTGCCGGGCTAGTCCTGTTAAAAGGCGGTAGCGATAGGCGACAAAGCGGTGCGAGGTGCCATGAAAGCCATACCGGCGGATGCCGTAGCGGCGATAGTACTGATAAGGGATGGCATAGAGAAAGTTTTTCTCTGGCATAGTCGCGTGAAATGCGGTGTCAAAGACGGCTACTTGTGGCACCGACGGACCCAGAATCGCGGTGGCTGCCCGAATGCCGTCCAAATTGGCGGGATTATGCAGCGGCGCCAGCTCGATACAGTCCTCGATGGCTTTGATACCCGCCGTATCTAGGAGCAGCGACTGTGTCAGTTTCTCGCCACCATGCACCACACGGTGACCGACGGCATGGATATCAGCACGACTATTGATCGTGGGGATGTCACTGTCCGGCGCGATCAACCATTGGCAAAGCCACTCGATGGCACCTCGGTGATCTCGCAGCGGGAGAGCCAACTTAGTGACGGCGCCGCCCTGTCGAACAAGGCTAATTAAGCTCTGGCTGCCGATGCGCTCGATCACTCCTCGCGCCAGCAAAAGGTCCGTATCGGCACCGATCCGCGCCACATCAGTGTCGATGAGCTGAAACTTCAGAGACGAACTACCACAGTTTAAAATAAGAATATTCACGTCAGACCCACCGGCGAGGCACCAGCTTGTGCCTCACCGCCATAAATGATTGGGAACCGATGGTTCAAGACCCTTTACCTAGCAGCTTCTCAATCTTAGCAGCAAGATCCTCAGGCTTATCAGCAGACTGGAAGCGTTCGACCACTTGCCCTTGGCGGTTGAGCAACACCTTGGCAAAGTTCCATTTCACCGCCTCAAGCGCAGGCAACGAGCCGTGGGCTTGCTTGAGAAATTGATAGACGGGGTGGGTTTTCGCACCGTTGACGTCAATTTTACTAAACAGCGGAAAGCTCACTGGATAGTTGACGCTACAAAATGTCTTAATCTCGGCTTCGGTGCCTGGCTCCTGGCCACCAAACTGGTTGCAAGGAAAGCCTAAGATCACCAATCCACGCTCAGCGAAATCCTTATATAGCTTTTCCAGTCCAGTGTACTGGGTCGTGTAGCCGCATTTGCTTGCCACGTTGACGACTAGAACTACTTTACCTTGGTAAGTCGACATGGGGACCACCTTGTGGTCAATCGACTCCGCCGACAGCTCGTAGAATGTTGTTGTGCTAGGCATGGCATATCACTCCTTCGGGGTAAAAACGCTGGGTTACAACGGACTTCGACCATACTCGCGCCGCCGCCAGCAAAGCAACCTCGCAGCGTCCTAGTAGCACCTAAGACTCTGTAATGGCAAAGATTTGAGTTCGCGCCTCAGGTCATAACTTTTTACCGTCGAAGCTGTGAAAAACTGGTATAGGTGGCCGCCAAAGCCGTCTTGTTCGGCGACTAGGTAAAAGGTGAGACTCGGACATGCCGCTAACGCAACCCACCCATTTGGTCCTGACTCGACCCGGTTATGCCAACCTCCTCATTGAAGAGTTTCAAGATCGCTGGCAACTAAGTGGAACCGCAGTAGGGAAGGCGGCCGTGACCTTCAACTGCAAGACCCCCATGCCGGCATTGGACGAGTCGATTTTTGCCCGGCAGTACCTACCCATGCCGAGCGTTTTTCAAGGCAGCGAGCTGCAGCCGGCGGTTGAATTCCTGATTAAAAAGATCACCGTGATGAGCAAGCGCGCCAACCGCCAAAGCGGTCGCTGGACGCTGCACACCTTCGCCGTCGATGATGATGGCGCGACAAAACGCGCGATCGCTTTGGAAAAGTCCCTGCTAACGGCCATTAAAACGTCGTTGCCGACGTTTTACCAACGCCATATCGCTGCGGCTGATCTCGCCAAGGAAACACCACAGAGCGATGACATCCTGGTCCAGGTGTTTGTCGCCTCAGAGGAAGAGCTGTGGCTGTCATTAGCGAGCTTTGCCAGCACGGTATCACCGTACATTGGCGGCAATCTGCGCATGCGTGAACGCAGCGGCGCCCCCTCACGCAGCGCCCGGAAGCTGGAAGAGGCCTTTGTCGAACTCGGCCGAAGCCCTGCAGCGGACGAACTTGCCGTCGATCTTGGCGCCGCGCCCGGTGGCTGGACCTTTACCCTTGCAAGGCACGGTGCGCTGGTTACAGCTGTGGACCATGGATCCCTCGATTTACCGAAGAACCCTGCGATCAGCTCCCGCGTCACGCACCTACGCAAGGACGGCTTGACCTACAAGCCGGCACAGCCAGTGGACTGGCTCTGCTGTGACATGCTGGTCGGCTCACGCGAAACCTTGCGCATCCTCGGGGAGTGGCTGGAACAGCAGCTGATGCAATGTTTTGTCGTCAATGTCAAATTACCCCAGTCAAAGCCGTGGCCTATCATCATGGAAGCTCTAGACCTACTGCAGCGCCAAGGCTGGCCGGTTATGAAAATTAAACACCTCTATCACGATCGACGCGAGGTGACGTTGATGGGGCGACGCATTCCCTGATCCAATGATCTCATGTCCGCCTGTGAAGCGAACATGTCCCTGCCGCGCACGAGAAAGCCGTGCTAGAAGTCTGAAGTTGCCGATTCCATGCGCCCAAATCTCCTGCGGATGATGTCTTTGGATCTGACCGAGCAAAACCAACAGGCGCTGCGCATTCTACGTTCGACCTTTGGCTATCCGGCCTTTCGCGGTGCCCAAGCGGAAGTGATCGAGCACCTCGTCGGAGGCCACGATGCCTTGGTGCTCATGCCTACAGGAGGCGGCAAGTCTCTTTGCTACCAGATCCCCGCCTTGGTGCGACGTGGCACCGGCGTGATCATCTCTCCCCTGATCGCCCTGATGCAAAATCAGGTCGATCGCTTGCGCGAGGTTGGTCTGCGTGCGGAGTTCCTCAATTCGACCCTTAGCGTCGCCGCCTCGGCGCAGGTTCAACGTCGACTGATCGCGGGTGATATCGATCTGCTATACGTCGCTCCCGAACGCCTGCTGATGCCCGACACCCTGGCTTTGCTGCACCGCATTGAGGTGTCACTATTTGCCGTAGATGAAGCCCATTGTATATCCCAATGGGGCCACGATTTTCGCAAAGATTACCTAGGATTAGGTAGTCTTGCTGAGGAGTTCCCAGCGGTTCCACGGGTGGCGTTAACGGCGACCGCTGACGAACGCACACGCCAAGAGATCGTCGCACGGCTTCGCCTCCGTCATTGCAAAACCTTCGTCAGCAGTTTCAACCGACCCAATATCCACTACCGCATCGCCGAGAAACGCCAACCCAAGGAACAGCTCCTTGAGTTTCTAAACCTGGAGCACCCCGCAGACGCCGGCATCGTCTACGCATCGACGCGTAACGAAGTGGAAGCCACCGCGTCCTGGTTGAGCAGCCACGGACGTCCCGCTATCCCCTACCACGCCGGGCTCCCGGTCCTGACCAGGCAGCGAAACCTTGAGTGCTTTCTTCGCGAAGAGGGTGTGATTGTCGTCGCAACCATCGCCTTTGGCATGGGCATCGACAAGCCTGATGTGCGCTTTGTGGCGCACATGGGCCTACCGAAAAATCTCGAAGCCTACTACCAGGAAACCGGCCGCGCTGGGCGCGACGGCCTCCCGGCCAATGCCTGGATGATCTATGGAGTGCGGGACGTCATCTTGCTACGCCAGCTACTCGATAGTGGCGACGGGGGCGAGGAGTTCAAGCGCATCGAGAAGCAAAAAATCCAGGCCATGCTCGGCTACTGTGAGGGCACGGGCTGTCGCCGACAGGCCTTGCTACGCTACTTTGGCGAGATCATGCCAACCCCTTGTGGCAATTGCGACTCCTGTTTAACACCCGTGGCGACGTGGGATGCCTCGGTCCCAGCGCAGATGGCATTGTCTTGTGTGTACCGCACCGGCCAGCGCTTTGGCGTCAACCATGTCATCGATGTGCTACTCGGTGCCAGCAACCCACGTCTTCTAGCACTCGGGCACGACCGCCTATCGACCTACGGCATCGGTCAGATGCACAGCGAAACGGTGTGGCGCTCGATCTTTCGCCAACTCATCGCCACAGGATTGGCCCGCGTCGATGAGCACGGATCGATTCTGCTCGATCCCACTTCTGGGCCTCTACTTCGCGGCCAACAAACCCTTCACCTACGATTTGAACCAGACCTGCCGTCGGTCAAACGCAAAGCCAAGCGGGTGAAGCGAGCTGGGGCGACAGCCACAAACCCCTCTCGCACCCCTTCACGCGACGCCACTGGCACGCCGAGCAAGGACCGACTCAGAGAGGCGCTGGCAAGTCACCGCCGCGAGCTAGCCCGCAGCAAAAACCTACCCTCGTATTGTATCTTGCAGAACGCAACCCTTGACGCCATGGCCCGCCAACGCCCGCAAACCCTGGCGCAGCTTCGCAATATACCCGGTATCGGCGACGTAAAGCTCGAAAAGTACGGCGCCTCGTTTCTGGAAATCATTCGGTCTTCGCCATAAACAGCTTAAACTTCACCCTGCTCAAGGCCCCGCAATGGCCTGATGCAGTTGACGTAGCGGTTCCTGACTCTGCCAATCGCGAATGGATTCCAACTCGCTCAGTGCCTGGGCTTTTAGGCCTCGGTGGGCCAACACCTTAACCAGGGCGATGCGCCCGTCGAGCCGTTCAGGCGCGGCCACTACGGCCGCCTGGTAGGCGGCAATGGCTTGATCCCAGTCGCCCAAAGAAGCATAGGCAAACCCCAGGTTCATCCGGTGGGAGAAGTCATGCGGGGCTTTTTCCACCGCGACCTTAAACTGTTCGACGGAGTCGCTATGTCGCCCCAGCTCGCTATAGGCCAAGCCTAGACTCTGACGCCACTCCGGCTTATCCGGTTGTTGCCGAACGGCAAGCTCAAGTTCAACCAGCGCCGCTTCGAGTTGCCCGTTGACTCTCATGGCCTCGCCCAATCCACCATGGACCGCCGTCAGCTGTGGCGCCAGCTCGCTGGCAACCCGATACTCAGCAATGGCCCCAGCAGCATCGCCCTGAGCCCGTAATAGGTCCGCCCTGAGCCAATGCGCTTGAGCGAAATCAGGTAGCCAATGGATCGCCGCCTGGATTCGGTCCAACGCTTCCTCCCGCCGCGACAGAGTCGCGAACACCTGTGCGAGATTGTAGGCAATGCCGCCAAGGACGTCGGCATTCGCCTTCTGCAGACCGGCGTCTTTAAGAGCGCTTTCGTAGTGCTGCGCCGCAAGCTCAAGTTTGCCACGATCGTGCTCAATCATTCCTAAATTGTTTTGCGCGAGAAATGCCGACGGATTTGTCGCGATCGTCGCCCGCCACATCGCCTCCTCCGAGGTGAAGATCATGGCTCGTTGCCATGACAGATAGGAAAGAGTCGCAAGACCCAAGGTCACCACAGCAAGCCTCAGGACTTTAAAAAGCGCACCTTGCCCACCTAAGCCCAAGAGATGATCCAGACCTAGGACCACACCTAGGATTGGTCCGATGATCGATAAATACTGCCAATGGTCCGCAACAAAGGCGTAGCGCATGAAGGAAATGTCGACAAATCCTAAGCAGGGGACCAGCATGATTACCATGTAGCCGAGACAAACCGCGATAAGTCGACTGCCCCACCAGCGCCATGCGGCGGCAAGACTCACGGCAACGAATGCTATCGATAAAAAGGGAAGCCAAAACTCGAACCCGGATGATGGCGCGTTCCACCTCGCGTATATGGCGCTCAAGTCCATCGGAAGCAAAGCCTTGCCTAGATAGAAGCCCAGCGCCTTCGCCGCGACCCATAGCCGACTGGCCGTATCATCCGTACGAGCCGCAGCACGTGCTCCGGTATGCAGCACCTTGGCCCAAAAGCTTAAGCCGCCAAAGAATCCCGCAAGTCCGGCCAATCCAGCCACCGCATACACCGCCCGACGCCGGGAGACGCTATCTTTGGGGACAAGCCATAAACCGCCCATCAATGCGACGGGCAGTAGCACAGCGCTTGATTTAGCCGTCATCGCCAAGCCAAACAGCAGCCATGATATTGCGATAAAGCGTCGTGGATGTCGCTCAGTCGGCGCAATGGCGCGCAGCCATGCATAAAGACTTGCAAACATCAGGCAAGCACAGAGACTGGTCTTTTGCTGAAAGATCCATGCCGCCACCTCAGTATTTACTGGGTGCACCACAAATACTGCAGCGGCTACCCAAGCTGGCCCGAAGGCGCCACGACCAAACGCACCAAGTCGCTTGATGCAACCCCATATCCCATAGCCTGTCGCAGCATGTAACGCTACTGCGACCACATGATACCCAAGAGTCTCATTGCCAAACCAGAACCGTTCCAGCCAAAAGAGACTATAGGAAAGCGGCCAATAGTCCTCTGTCGCAAAGGAGGCCCAAATGGCCCTTAGACCACCGGGACTATTCACCAAGGGATGATCACGGACAAAGGTCAGGTCGTCCCAAATAAACTGACCATGCAGGGCCGGCCACGCCGTCAAGAAAGCTAACGACACCAGCAACGCCAATGCCGCCCGTTCCATCCAGCATGCCGCATTGGCTCGACTCAAGAGGCTCCAAACCAACAAGCGCGACCGAAGCCGTCGCCTAGTTCGACTCTGGGACCGTAACCGCATCCCAGACACTGTAGGTCGGCTTAGTCAATGCTTTGAAGTCTTTGATACTCGTTGGCTCTAAGTACTTGCTGCCGTCGTGGTTGGCCGCATGACGAGATTTCGAGATCTTCTCATAGATGATTTTACGCGCGCGATTGATATTTCCAAGTGGTTGATGCTCGGCTATGGCATGCCAAGGCTGAAACGACAGGTTGTCGCAGTAGTTGAGCTTCTCATCGGTGAGAAAGGTCTGCTTGGGAATGACAATCGTCGCAAATTTGGTGAAAAGATTGGGGTCACCGCCCCAATCGCTCATGCCGTTTTCGACTTCGTAGCCGGCGCCATCGCGATAGAACTGGTACAGAAATTCAAAACACAGATCGCCTTTGTTCAGCCGATGCTGGAGGTCATTGCGCAACTCAGACTCACCGCCGTCGAGCGTCGTGTGTCCGACAGCGGAGCACGGACGACTGCTAAATTTCACCGGTGTGTTGACGCTCTTTCCCTTCAGCAGGTAGGGCACCATGCTGAAAAACTGCATTTCGGCCAGGCTCTTGCCATTGTCCGGATTGCCAGCGCTTAAGTCGAAGACCGCCTTCAACTCCAACGCATGGGTGATCGGCGACTCACGCAAAAATCCGAATATACTTAGAGGATTAAGCTTAATCTTGGCGATCCCCGCAAAGTCGTGCGTGTCCTTAGCCGGAAAGGTGCGACCATCGATTTGCAGGAAATCATGCGTCACGGCATCAGGCTGATCGTCGAGTAACTTCGTTCCCCCGACCCCAAAGATCTTTATAGCCATACCACGAGCGTCTGGGGTGTGATCGCCAACGGGCCCAAGGGAACTAGAGAAGCGAATAATCGCGTCGTACTTTTTACCTGGCTCAGTGAATACGCCGGTTCGGTAGATCGCTGGAAGGTTGGGGTCCACGGTAAATGTGGCCGCCACGCAGCCGATGCCCCGAGGATGGGCGTCGCGAAAGACCCTTTTGCCTTTGTCGGTATATTCGCGCTTCATCAACTCCAACAAATCGTCAGCTGATCGATTTGCTTCGCCGACTTCATCCTCAGCCAAGCTTTCCCATTGCGTCAAAGGCAACTGTACCGCCGAGGCACGACCACTCACTAGACTGAACAACAAGCCACCAATTATCAGGGTAAACCTTATCATGACACCGCGCTCCTCGAGGTTGATCTTTGCGTTCACGGACATCAGAGACTGCGCCAATAGAGCTACTGAGATTGCTTATAGGACCTTTCGAGGATCTGTCGAACCGTTGGATAGGCGGCGGCACAATCCACCGTATTGGCCACCCTCAGCAGCTCTGCCTTGGACTTTTTGCCGGTCTTCGGATTGCTCAGCTCTTTTTGGCAAGCCGCAGTCCATTCCTCCAAGGTCATCATACCCGCCGCACTGAAGGGAACGCTTTGTGCGGTGCTGTGGGCCGTCGTTTTGCATGCGCCCGTCATCAACACAGGCCCAAGAAGG
>JAPLFX010000172.1 GCA_026390445.1 Pseudomonadota bacterium | reverse complement strand
ATGATCTTTTGCATCGCAACAATCGACAGGGTGTGATCGACTTGGGGGTAGCGCTCGCTGATGATGCTGGCGCGATGCGAGCAGAGTGCAGGATACATATGCCAAAACTGATCCGGGTAGTTGTAGACGGTGTCGACGCTGATCGTATACAGATGCAGTTGCTTGACCCCACGCTGAGCCATGGTGAGCAAGTCGGCCTCTGCTTGTTCGCGCGATGGCTGAATCACCGTGGGCTCATAGGCTTGGCTCGGCTTAGGTAGCCTCAGCAGGCGTCGCTGCAGGTCCTTCCAGCGATTTTTGCTATAAACTTTGATGCGTTTAAATTCTAACAGCCGCAAGGTAAACCTACGGCAATAGAAGCGCCAGGTCGCAAAGGCGTAACCGTCGATAAAGGCGGCACCAACGATGCGCTGGTCTGAGGTGGCGACGATGTGCGTCTTGTCGGCCCCCGAGCACAAGCCCATCATGACAAAGCGGTCGACTCCGGTGCGCACGGTGATAAGATCCATAGCGGCGCTGGCTTCAGATTTTGCCCGGTCCGCCTCACTCCCGCCGTCCGGACTCGCTTCGCTATCACCAAGCCCAGCGAAGTCGAAGCGCAGAGAATAGTAACCCTGTGCTGCTAGTCGCCGTGCCAGGTGAACATTCAAGCGAAACGGACCGACTCGGTGCGACACACCGACATTGCTGAGGAGCACCGCTGGCTTCGACCTGCCCAAGGTGGCGTCTATGGGCTCACAAAGGATACCGATGAGGCGACCACCGGGGCCAAATTGCAGGACGCGCTCGCGACTCATACGTCCTCTCCGCTGGATTGTGTCAGCAGGTCGCCAATGTGCTTGATGATCTGCGTCGGTAACAAGGCCTGCTCGAGCACCTCCTGGGTGGACCAGTGGCAAGGCTCGTCGACGGTCGTGTGCTCCATATTGATATGTTTGTTTAGTAATTGGTGTACGAGACCACCTTCTGCGCACGGCGTCGAGGTCAGTACCGTGATGCGCTGTGCCGTCGCCAACGGCTGGGTCAGCAGATCAAGCTGGCGAATCGAGGCGGTGACGAGTGGTTTCAGCGGGTATCCAAGGGCTTCTGCTGCCTGAGGATCAAGCAAGCGTTCGAGTGGATAGCGGCTATTGGCGATGCGCTGATGCTGCAAGCCTTCAAGTTGGAGCAAATAGTCGGCGCCATTAATCACAGGATCCCAAAGGATGCGGTGCGCTACCTTGACATCGCTCAAGTCCAGTGGCACCGTCGCAACCATGCTCGCACCGAGACGTGCGCCGACTAGGTTCATCACCTCGACGTCCGCTAAGGCGCAGAATTCTTGAGCGGCCAGTTGGATGTCGCGGTTCCACCGGTGGAGACCACCTTCACCCGATGGACCCGACGAATCGCCAGTCCCATAGTAATCAAAGCGAAACACGTGGAAGCCGTTGCTTAGCAGCAGCTGCGTCAGGTTGCGGTACGCCCAGTGGACCCGCATAGCTTCTTCTGGCCCTGGATAACAAAGCAAGACCCCACGCCTCGGTCGAGCATGGACCGCGGGGTGGTAGAGGCCGAGAAGTGGTGCATCGGACGGGCCAAAATATAGAGCATGCATACCTTAGGCGACCCTCCGACGCAGTCGTGTCAGGAGCCGAGCCGTAAAGCTGCCGCGTGGCTCTGGTGCGCCGATGTCGCTTCTATGCGGTGAAGCCGGCGCCGAACTCTTGCTGATGGTGGCCGCTATTTGTCCCAGGGTATTGAGAGTAACCGCCATCCGACTCAGTTTGGTGCTCCATTCTTGTTCGACTCGGCTGATCATCTGCACCGCAAGGAGGGAGTGCCCGCCCAGCTCGAAAAAATTGCTGTTCGTATCGAGGTGCTGGTGTCCTAGTAGATCGCTCCAGATAGCAGCCAAACGCAGCTCCACCGGCGATTTGGGCTGCTGCGCAGTGGCATCGGTGCTGCCGCCTCGGAACGCCGTGGGCAGAGCGTTTTTGTCGATGCTCCCATTGCTAGTGAGCGGGAAGGAATCGATTTCGATGTACAGGGGTTTGACGCCGCGTAGATCGATACTAGAACTGAGGTGGAGACGAAGGTCGGTCGCTGTCAAATACGCTTGCGGCTTTAGGGTGTAGTAGACGTGCAGGCGAGGTGCTTGACTCAGCCCATGCATGACCAATGCAGCACAGTCTTGGACCAATGGGTGGCCCTTAGTCACCGCTTCGATTCGTGCTACGGTCGCACACGCCAGGCGCAACTCCTGCAGCTGTGGATGGTCCACCTCGGTCTTGAGTTCGGCTAGGCTCTGGTTTGGTTGATCGATGATGGACAGTAGTAGAGCGTGAAAGGACTTAAGAAGCTCAAAGGCTTTGTCTGCCCCAGTGTCTGCACCTTGATCTGCGGTCTGTTCTTGGGTGGGCAAGGCGAGCGTGGCGGTAAAGCCGAGAGTCGACTCTGTCAAATAAAGGTGCGGACCTGAGTCGTCGCTGAGACGCTCTTCCACGCCGTGCCGATTCATGCTGTCCCAAGTGAAGCTTGCTTGCGACAAAGCATTGCCTTGATTGAAAAAGCCTAGGGCATCTGCGATATCTGGAAGAGGGACGGCGTCATGGCTTAGGCCGGTCATCGTAGTATTTCGCACCTGGCGCAGCAGACTGATAAATTGATCCGCGCCGCTGCATGTGCTGCGAACGATGATCTGCTTGGCAGCTCCTCGAAGCGAAGGATGATCAGTCGCGGCTAAGCTCGGTACCGGGATATCGATCAGTAGTTCGGTTAGCCCGACTTGTGCTGAATGTCGCATGAGGAGGACATTGTACGCAGCCAGTAGCAGGGTCAATAAGCTGGCTCCCGCATCCTTTGCCAGCGACGTGAGGGTGCAGAGCATAGCCGTTGGCATGATATACGGAAGGTCGCCGCTCGAATTCGGTAAATCACTTCGCTGGGATTCTTTTAAGCGCAGAGGTGCTGGTATCTGTTGGAGTTGTTGGCACCAGTAGGTGAGATCCTCGGCAGGGGACGCTTGACGTGGCTCGTCGTTTGAGCGATCGATCCATGCCGCGAGTGTGACCACCGTCGGGTGGGCATAGATATCTCGAGGCGCCACTGCCATGCCGTGGTGACGGTTCAGCTGTTGCGCCAAAGTGGCTACCGTATCCTCGTCGCCACCTAGCTCGTACAGATGGGTCGTGGCGCTGACCAGGGGGCGACCAAGGATCCTGGCTAGGGTGGCGGCTAGGATTCGCTCGGTCGATGTGCCCGGTGCGACGTAGCTCTGCGCGTCTTCGAGTTCATCTTGGAAGGGTGATGGAAGTGCTTTGCGGTCGACTTTGCCATTCGGCGTTAGGGGTAGCGCCGTTACGGCCATGAACAGCTGCGGCACCATATAGTCCGGCAGGGATTTTTGTAGGTGAATGCGTAAAGCCGCTGTCGGTGGCTGGTGCGATGGCTTGGCGATATACCACAGGACTAAGCGAGGATCACCAGACTTATGCTGGCGGATATCGCAGACCGCTTGGGCGATCCCCGAGTGCTTGATCATCGCGCTTTCGATATCACCGAGTTCGATGCGGTAGCCACGCACTTTGACCTGATGGTCACGGCGACCCTGGCATTCGATCTCGCCGTCTGTAGTGAAGCGGGCTAGGTCACCGGTTCGATACATCAGAGCACCATGGCTCGCGGCGAAGGGATCGCGGATGAATGCCGCGGCGGTCAGCTCGGGGCGCCGGAGATAGCCAAGGGTGACCCCATCGCCGCCGATCATTAGCTCACCAGTGGTTCCGACCGGCACTGGCTGCAGATGCGCGTCGACGATATAGACCGTCGTATTGGCGATCGGCGTGCCGATCGTGATGCGGTTGGCAGCGGACTTGATTTCGCCGCAGGTCGACCAAACGGTCGTCTCGGTCGGGCCGTACATATTCCACAGTGCGTCGATCCGAGTGAGTAAGGCTTCGGCAAGTTCGCTGGTCAGTCGTTCACCGCCGCAGAGGCCTTTGAGGCCCTTTTTCCCAGTCCAACCCGCAGCTAAGAGCATCCGCCAAGTGGCCGGAGTGGCTTGGAGCATCGTCGCGTTGACCCGGTTTAAGAGCGTTGCTAGGCGTTCAGGATCGCTGACTTCATCGGTGCTGGCCAGGGCCACAGTGGCGCCGCAGATCAGCGGCAAAAACAGCTCCAGCACATGAATATCGAAGGCTACGGTCGTCACCGCAAGCAGGGTGTCCGCGGCCGTTATACCGGGCCTTTGCCGCATCCCGTGAAGGAAGTTGACCACGCTGTGGTGCGGTACCAACACGCCTTTGGGACGACCGGTTGATCCCGATGTGAAGATGACATAGGCGAGATCAGCACCGCTTGGTTCAAAGAGGCGTATGCTGTCATCCTTGGCGCTGGCCCGCTGCGGCAGGTCAGCATCGAGGCGAATCACGCTGGCCTGGTGTGGCGGCAACTGCTCTGCGATCTTGGCGGTGGTGACGATTGCCGGCATGTGGGTGTCTTCAAAAATCCACTGCAGGCGTTCTTTCGGATATCCTGCATCGATGGGGACGTAGGCGGCCCCCGCTTTGAGGATGCCGAGTAGGCCGACCAGCAGATTGCTGTCCCGCTCCAGAGCAATACCGACCATGGACCCAGGTTTAACGCCGAGGGCGACGAGGTGCTTGGCGAGGCGGTCGGCCTGCCGGTTTAGTTCGGCGTAGGTGAGGCTGGTCGTTCCGCCTTTAGCGGTCACGGCAACTTTGCTTGGCGTGGCGCGCGCCTGTGCTTCGAAGAGTTCATGCACGCTGCGTTCAGGCGGTGTGGCGCATGCTGTCTGGTTCCACTCGCGAATAATTTTATCGCGACTTGCTGGCGTGAGCACTTGAAGCAAGCGAACCGCTTGATGCGGTTGCTTGGCGGCGTCGCTAAGGAGTTGCTCAAAGCTCGCCAGCCTTTCGCCGATCGTTGCCGTGGCAAATAGGTCGGTGTTGTATTGGCATTCGACGGTCGCACCGTTTCGGCTCAGGTTGATGCTGACAAAGAGTTCAAAGTTTTCCGCGCGTCGCGCGATGCTGTGACAGCTAGATGTTAGACCCGTAAACGCAAGATCTTCGGTATCGATGCCTTTTTCGACATTGAACAGGACGGCCACGAGAGGGTTGCGTGCTGCGTCGCGCGGCAGTGCCAGACTCTTCAGCAAGGTGCCGTAGGTAAAACGCTGGTGGTCAAGGGCATCGAGGAGTCGCGAGCGCGTTCGCTGTAGCAGTTCGGTGAAGGACTCGCCGTCTTCCAGACTCAGGAGCAACGGTAGGAGGTTGACACAGTGTCCGACCAACTCTGGCTCAGCGTTGATGGCTTGGCCGGCCGATGGGATGCCAATGACGACTTCGCTTTGGTTGGTATGGCGCATGATCCATGCCGCAAAGGCCGCGAGTAGCACCGTGAACAAGCTTGAGTCCGAGCTGCCAGCGAGGAGTTTCAGTTGCTGCATCAGCTCAGGGCTTAGAGTCCTATCGAGGCGGTGTGCATGGTAGGTTTTGACCTTTGGACGTGGGAAATCCAAAGGTAGTTCTAGCTGTGGCGCGCGCTTTTGATACAGCGCGCGCCAATACGCCGCATCGGCCCTGCCGTCGCTGCTTGCCTGGCGTTCAAGTTCCCCTAGAACATAGTCGCTGTAGAGTCCCGGCCGGCTAGGCGCCGGCGGTTGCTGGTGCACGGCGGCGCTATAGTGTCGGGCTAGGTCGCGCACTAGCACACCGATCGACCACCCGTCGCAGATCACGTGGTGGCTACAGCAGACCAGGACGTGCTCCTGCGGTGCTAAGCGTACCAGCGTCGTTCGCAGTAAAGGGCCGCTCACTAGATCAAAAGTATCTTCGGCTACTTTTGTGACGATGGCACTCAGCGCCTCTGTCTGTGCTGCGCCTGTTAGTTGGCTGACATCTTCTTGGGCCAGTGGAATCGTGCCTGCATGGAGGATGCACAGGGTCCCGCCATCTGGAGTCACGACCGATCTGAGTGCTTGATGCCGCGCGACGACACCAGTCAGGGCCTGGCTTAGGGCGGCGGTGGCCAAGGGACCGCTGAGGCGGAGCATAAAAGGCTGATTAAAGGCGCGTGAGGCATCCTCGCTCCAACCGACTGCAGCAATCAGTTCGCGCTGCGCTTCCGTGGTCGGAATGGCCAGGCTCAAGGGTGGTCCGGCGAAAGGATCGAAAGAGGCCGTCAT
>JAPLFX010000229.1 GCA_026390445.1 Pseudomonadota bacterium | reverse complement strand
ATCACAACCCAATCTCGCTCAATCCTCTCTCCCACGGCAACGCTCGCACGTCGCCAAAGAGCTTCTCTCTAGGATCTCGAGACCAAAGAAAAAATTCCGCACCGGGGAATTCTGCTTGAAACCGCCTGAGGGTTGCAGCATCACCAGCGTCAACGCCATCTGAACTCTTAATTTCGACTACAGCATCAGGTCGACCCGGGCGCTCGATAATCAGATCGATTTCCTGATCATCTTTGGTCTTTAGGAAGAAAAATTTATAGTCCCGTCGATGGTAAGAATTCAGGCGGATGCATTCACAGATCAAAAAGTGTTCAAATGCCTTGCCGTAAGCATAGGTCTTCGGCACGACTGGGACTTGCAGTAGACCTTCCATGGCACGCTTTACGCCAGGATCAAATAGGTAAAACTTTGGGCTCCTAATTTGTTGCTGCCGGACCGAGCGATGATAGGCTTCTAGATAAAAGCCTAGGAAGGTGTCCGCGAGGATTTCAAAGTATTTCTTGATGGTCTTATCGTCGACACCGGTTTGAGCTGCAACCTTTGAAAAATTGAGGATGGTTCCATTGGATTGTGCGGCCACCTCGAGGAATTTTCGAAACGGGTCGAGGCTGTGTACCAAACGCTCGTCACAAACCTCTTCCTTCAGGTAAACTCGAGAATAAGTGCGAAGGAATTCCTGGCGCGAAAGTGCATCGGTCAAGCCGACGACTTTCGGTAGCGTACCCCAATTGAGCGCTTCTTCGAGCTGAAATTCATGGCCGAGCTCTCGATGCGTCAGTGGATACAATTCGTTCAAATAGGCGCGTCCAGCAAGTAGATTTGCACCTGCGAGCTTTAATTTGCGCGCGCTGGAACCTGTTAAAGCAAAACGAATGTGACTTGTGTCGGGAGTCTCTAACAGGAGTTGGACGCTGTCGAGAAGTCGTGGCAACTTCTGAACCTCGTCGATGATGACCCAGGAGAGTTTGCTTTTCTGAGCCCTGATCTCTGCAATAAGGTGGCTTGGGTTCTGGCGGAGGCGATCTTCATCGTCGGGATTGAGCAGGTCGATGAGCAATGTGGTCTGAGTCGCAAGCAGACTTCGCACCAAGGTCGACTTACCAGTCCCTCGCCCACCAAAGACGAAAAAACTATTAGATAACAGCGGATTGCACAGTCTCTCGAACATTTCGGACCTCATTCCGAATATATCGGATATTTTCGGATGATAATCCGGAGACATAAAAATGTCAACGTTTTCGTAAAGATGCGCTTATCGACCAGGTTCCTCCGCTGGACACAATCAGCCCGTGAATGAAGTTCGCGATCAAGCCATATTGAAGGGCGCCACCCAGTTCATGCTGCTTGGCAGCGAGCACCCCCACCTGTCACTGGGGCATCGCTTGGTCGCTGATGACCACCACTGCGTCGTTGTCCTTGGCGACCGTCACATACATCTTCTGATTTAAAGCAAAAGCACTCACATTGTTGACCTGTGTCGCGTTCGTCACCCCCGATGTCGACAGCACCGTGCCCTGCACAAGATCCATAAAGGCGATAGACACCACAGCTCGGTCATTGGTGTAAAGCTGGGCGAGGTAACGCGAGCCAAAAGGCGTGCTGCCGTAATAGGTTTTAACTAGGTCGTTAAGGTTACCAGTCGCCCACTTGGATGTCAGGGCACACGCCACCGGGCTAAAAGTGGCGATACTAGACGAGGCCGTCGCGATGCTGTCAGTTTGGTCAATGGTCACACCCTGACCCGACGGCTGAGCCAGAGCGATATCACTAATATCCAGCGTGCCGGTAGAGCCGATCCGCGAGCAATAGGGTGTACTCCAGTCACTGCCGCTAATAACCGTCCAATAGCCTTTGCCGCTGCGCAGAACACGTGGGTACCCGTGCGGGTTTGGCAGCTTGAGGTCAGCGTCGACCTTGACCCCTCTCGGCGTATAGCGTCGAAAGACGGTGCGCAAGGCCACACCGTAGGTCGAAGTGACAGGGTTCCAAGCGAGCAAGGCCGGTGATGAACGGTCGACATAGTCGCTATCCAGGAAAAGAAAGCTGGTGATAACCCTTCCAGCACTATCCAAAAATGACACCCCAGAGTCGTTGCTATAGCGACTGGTGCCGCAGAGGAAGCTAACTGCGAATCCTCCGCTACCCGCCTCGGCAACAAGCGAGGAGACTGCGGCATCCTTGGCGATGCAGGAGGTACTCACTGGCACCGGTGCACCGACCGGAGTGCCGGAGGCATCGAGAAGCGACGAGTAGGCTTGCACTTGACCACCGCAGTTGGCCACCATCAGCGCTAAGATGCCGCTACCCGCAGGCAGTGCTGTGGCCTCGCTAACGGTGCAATTTGCCGGCGCAAACGACTTGGGCTGGCCAAAGCTTAACAGGACATCCTGGGGTGGATTGCAGTCGCTAAGGCATGCGCTCGCCTTGGTAGCTGCGCCCATTTGTGCCGAGGCACTTGGCTGCGCATCGCCATGTTTAGGGGCAAAGCCGCAGTGGATCAATCCTAAGGTGACGACGGCAAGCATGGTCATCTTTATTGTGACATATTCTACGGTGACGTAAGTCATAGGCAGCTCCCGTGCGGGTGATTCACTGAGGTGCATGATCGTTGCCGACTATGAGCAGCGCATCGTTGTTGGCGGCTACTGCTACATAGAGCTTGTGATTTTGGGAAAATATATTGCCGGTGCTGATCTTGGTCGTCGCCATGGCCTTAGATGTCGATAGGATCTTACCTTCAGTCGTATTCAAGAAGGCAACGACCAAGTTGGATTTACTGTCAGAATAGAGATAAGCGATGGTACGCGCATCGAAAGAGGCACTGCCATAGTAGTCATCGACGACACCAGAGACTTGTCCCTTGCTCGGCGCCGTCGTTAGAGCACAAGCTACCGGGTTGAAGGGGGCGTAACTGATTGTGGCCGACCCTTTGCTGATAGCTGTGGCAATCGTCGCACCAGCATTGATCGAGACCACAGATCCAGTGATACTGGCCAGTGGCAGGTTGCTGCACTCCAATGTGCCGACAGGGCTTACCTTTGAGCAGGACGTCGTGCCATATCCAGGTGATTCGAGAACGGTCCAATAGCCCTGGCCCGATTGGACCGAAGTGATCGCGTATCCATAGGAGGCCGGCACCGAGATGGCGCCGCCTAGGCTTTGACCCTGTTCATTATAGCGTTGAAACAATAAGTCAGTCGCAACCCCGTAGGCTGCCGCCACTGGGTTAAAAGCAAAAAGCACCGGCTTCGCGTCCTTCTCTTTGGAGTACGTTTTGGGTAACAAGAAGCTGGTGATGACTTGCCCCGAGGCGTTCAAAAACGACATTCCCCGCTGGTAGACACCCATGGGAGTTTCACACAAAAAGCTCACCGCAATGCCGTTTGCACCGGCCTCAGAGACGATCTGCGACACGGTAGAACGACTCTCCTGGCAAGAGGTGCTAATAAGAGTCGGTTTTCCCGTCGCTACTCCATCCCCCGTAAGCGGTATCGAGTAGGCCTGGTGTGCACCGCCGCAGTTTGCGATCACCACCCCCAAGATCCCCTGACCCGCGGGCATGGCGGTCGCCTCGCTAACCGTGCAGCCCGCGGGTGCGAAGGAGACCGGCGCGCCAAAAGTCATCATGGTGCCTTCGGGCGGATCACTGACACCTGCCCCCGGACCCGAAGATGACCCGGCGACCTTGGAACTACTGACCGGTGACCATGATTCCTTGGGGGACGACGGAGTCCAACTAGAGGCTGTCGGCAACGATGCCGAAGTAAGGCCATCCTCCTCATCGGCGCTGGAACACCCCGAGGCTAGCGGCATGGTTGCCAGGACAAAACTCATGATAAGCCCTAAGATTTTATGTCGCTTCATCGCTGCCTCCGAGCTCGGGTTGCTAGTCTCAAGGACGGATCACCAGTGGGTGACATCGAGGTATTTGGCGCCAATGTTTTGTTGCTCAGAGGCCAGATGTTTTGCGTCAAACGTGACGGAACACTGGCATGACGACACCATGTTGATGGCACACAAGTCAGAGCCGGTGGGTGGATTCCAGCACCAGGTGTTGTTGGCCTGAATCGTTAGGTTGGCGCGTCCCAGGATGTTGAGCACCGCGTCTTGACTCATCCCCTTGCTCAGCAGTTGCAGCTTGGGCGCTGGTGCATTGGCGGGAATGCTTAACCCGCCAGCACTTTCGGCGGCGCAGTCATAGGCGGTCAGGCTGCTGGTGAAGGACTTCAAGATGATGGGCTTGGAGTCTGCGGTAAGTGGGACAGAAAGATTCTCAGCAGAGAAGTTATAGCAGAGGTTGTGCGATTCGTTCGTCTTGCTGATGACGACACCGATGCGCTTATTGGCGCGAACCTGAAACGTTGACGCGGAGGCCCCAGCCGGGAGGCCAACCGAGAACTTGCCGGCATTATCGACGCGCGAGGTCCCTTGGTAGCCCGTATCGCTCGTCGGCGCGATATAGACCACCATGTCGGTCCAAAGGTCAGCAAAGCCGATGTTGGCGTCGAACCTTACTGTATACGAGCTGTCATAACCTGCTGCTTTAGCGAGTTCGGGGAGCTTAGTCACCTCAGCCGTATAGTAGGCCTCCAGGTCGCCGTAAGGCTGACCGTCGACCGTGACGCCAAAGGCATTCAAGACAAATCCAGTGAAGTTGATGGGGCCAGTCGATGCAGCTGCTGTGCCACCAGTCCCGCTGTCGGTGGTGCTTGTCGTCTTGATTCCGTTGAAAGGAGAATCGCCAGATTGTGGCGAGGATGAGTCTGAGTTGCTCGTCGAGAGAGCGCCGCAGGCAGTGACGGTGACGATGAAGGATGTAGCCAGAGCTGCTTGGTAGAGTTTGCTGATGTTCATATAAACCTCCTAGATTTAGTCAATGCCACGATCGTGGCGTGATAAAACCCATGTCGAACAGGGCTATGTCAGCAGAGGTCACATGGCAGATTGTACTTGTCATATCAGGTGGTCAGAACTCTGTCGGCCGTGGGCAGAGCCAAAGCTTGAGCGGTGCGAGCCTGTGCGCCTGCACACCCCCAATCTTGAGGCCTATCACCAACGCCTCCGATCAATTGCGGGTGATATCCGAACCAAACCACCCCGTGTCCTCAGCTGACAAGCACACTCCCGACCTCACTTTCGTGCAACAAAGCGGAGGTGTGCCATGGTCGATTTTTACACCAGTCTCGAATCTGGATCCTTGCATCTGATAGGTCTATTCCACGGCCTGAATCCAGTCTGGCAAAGCATCGTTGTGACCGGGCTCGCCACCATCTGTTTATGGTTGATTCCGAATTTCGGTCGGTTCATCGGACTGCGTGTCGGTGACGGCTCGGCGAGGCTACAACCGATGCGCGCCGTAACCTACGGTTTGGCTCACACGGACGTGAGTCATTTCATTGGCAATGCAAGTTGGCTCCTGGCAACCGGAGGCAGGGTGGTCGGTGCGCTCGGAGCCAGCGGTTATCTCATGCTATATGCTGCAGGTCTGGTTGGTACTGGGCTCATCGCACCTTTTATCGACCGGGGCCGCGAGGCGCGCCAAGTGGTCGGCGCTTCTTGCGGTGTCTGCGCGGTGATTGCGGCCGCAGCCGTGCTCAAAGGGCCGGCGCCACTCCTGTCGGCGCATGGGGTGAACGTAACGCCTCTGGGACTAGTTTACGCATGCATTGGCTTGAGCGTCGTGCGGCATCTGGCCACCCGAGACAGAGTGTATCATTTGGGGCACGCGATTGGCTTTGTCATCGGGCTATGCCTGGTGGACTGGATGCACTAGATCGAAGGTTCCTTCTGCCTTTGATGCGCCACTGGCGGCGAAACCTAACACCAATTATGACAGCGTGTTATGATCTCTTTGTAACAATCTGCCGCTTCGCCCGTCTACCAATGCGAGGGTCGCACGGTGCGTGCCCTGATTGTTGAAGAAGGAGTGATCCATGATGACCTCAAATAGTAGCAAAGCGACAGAGACCGAAAACGGCAAAGGGTGTGGGTGCGGGTGCGGCAGCAATAGCTGCGACGGCACGTGCGAAAGCCCCTGCGGATGTGGATGCGGTTGCAAATGACCAACGCCTCCACCCAACGCCTCGTCGCGGATGCCGACAAGTTTTTGAAGTTCGTCCGGGCCCGCGTCGCCGACCGCGATACCGCGCTAGACGTGCTCCAAGACGCCTTTGTGAAGGCGCTTGGTAAAATCGACGGACTCCGGGACGAGGACCGGGTGGTGGCTTGGTTCTACCGTATTCTGCGTACGACCATCACGGACCTATACCGACATCGGGCCGTGGAAAGTCGGGTCCTACGTCGCGAAGCGTCGGTCGACGACCTCGAAGTCGCCGCTGAACCGGACGAAGGCGTTGCCCGCGATTGCCTCCGCTTGCTTCTCGGCAACTTGAAGCCTGAACAAGCTGACATCATTGAGCAGGTCGATTTGGGCGGCGAATCGCCTGCCGACTATGCCCAGCGGCATAACATGACCGACGCCGCCTTCCGCGTGCGCCGGCATCGCGCTCGGCAAGCGCTGCGCGAAACCATCGACGCCGTTTGCCGGTGCCTGATCGATCGCGATGCCGATTGCGTTTGCGCGCAGTGTTAACTGAAGTCCCGCAATAAATCGGACGCGGGTGGGCCGCTGAAGAACAAGCTATCA
The DNA here is from genome assembly GCA_026390445.1 of Pseudomonadota bacterium. Lineage (GTDB taxonomy): Bacteria > Bdellovibrionota_B > Oligoflexia > Oligoflexales > CAIYRB01 > CAIYRB01. Next base: position 13,922 of record JAPLFX010000229.1, on the reverse strand, counting down.
TAGCTCATTTGGAGGTAGCCCATGTTCCAACCCATGCTTTCCCTGATCATCTGGACCTGTGTCGTTTGGTGTTTGATGTATGCGACTCGGTTGCCGGCCATGCACCGTGCCGGAATCGACGCAAGAGCCATTAAGCGCAAGGAGGATTTGGATTCCTTGCCCATACCGGTCAAGCAGATTGCCGACAATTACAACCATCTCCACGAGCAGCCAACCGTCTTCTACGCCCTGGCCTTGATGACTCAAGTCGCCGGGCTGAGCGATAGCACAAATGTTTCCTTAGCGTGGACCTACGTCGGACTTCGAGTCGTCCACTCCATCGTGCAATGTTTCTTCAACTACGTGCCGCTGCGTTTTGGCTTGTTTGTACTCTCGTCCGTGACCCTGTTTGCAATAGTAGGGCGACTAGCGACGGCGATTTACTAGAGCCGATGTGCGAGCGGCAGCAAAGAGCCAGGGCCACCAATCTCCGAATTGCGACGGCGCACCTGAAAGCTTGCGTGTCGGTTAAGTAGTTGTGGTTGCCAGAGTGCGGCAGGAGTGACTCGATTTGGCCGATCCGGGGGCGGCTGCGGCGGAGGTGGCGCCAGGATAAAAACTCGGTAGCCCTCTGATTATTGGCGGTACCCACTCAATCTCATGCCAACCACATGGAATCCGTGGGTAAATATGCCTACCTAAAACAAGCCGGGACGTTTCCGCTTCTTATTTTAAAAGATGCGCCTTTATTAAAATTAGGCTGGGCGCTGTGCGCCATTGCCGTTCCTAAAGGGGCCTTCAGGAGAGAAGCTCACTTAGCTCTCACGTCCGCACTGCCATACTCGATTTCAAATCGTGCGCGGCTAACGGCCAAGAAGCAACCGACTCACCAATAAATGCAGGTGCGACTATGGCAAACGAGCGCGATATATCCGTCCCAATAGAGCGCAAACAAACGGACAAAAGCCTCCAAGCCGAACGAGCAAAGACCGATGTCGCTCTAGCGGAAGGCAAGGAAAAGGCGAAGAATCGCGCGGACGATACCGTTTCAGCGAGCCGAGCAACTGCCGACGAAGCAAAATCCCTGGCCCGAGATGAGATTGATTCGATCGCGAGTGAAATCGCCAGCTCGTCCGCAGGGGCGGTGACCGAAAAGTTGCTGATCAAAGACAGAAGCGCTGCCGACGATGCCCTAGAGACTGAACGCCGCCAAATGGACTCGGCCCTCGAAATCGAACGAAACGAGAAGCGCGCAGTTGAAAGGCATCTTTTCACGGGCGAACGCGAGGAGACAGATAGACATCTCACGAGTGAACGGCAAGAAATCGACATGAAGGTGCGGAATGCGGCAGAGGGGCTGGCCGAAGAAAAGGACGCACATCTAGCCACAAAGGCGGCTCTGACGACTAGAGACGAGTTCCTTGCGATTGTGAGTCACGACTTGCGCAACCCTCTAGGTGCAATATCAATGGTTGCGAAGCTCCTGACGAGCAGCTCAACCTATACCGCTGTCGATGATGAGACCCGAGAGTATATTGACATGATCGGTCGGAACGCAGGCGAGGCACTCCGGCTGATCGGCGATCTTTTGGATATGGAACGAATCGCGTCCGGCAAGCTTGGTCTTCAATTCGAAATCCACGACCTCGGCCAAATCATCGCTCACGCGGTCGAAACGTTCAAGCTGCAGGCGTCCGCCAAAGGATTGGCCCTCGAGGCGCCCACCAAGGGAACCGCAATATTGGTGAAATGCGATCGAGTTCGCATGTCTCAAGTGCTATCCAACTTATTGAGCAATGCCATCAAGTTCACTCCTAGCGGCGGCAGAGTGGCAGTGGATTTTCGCTTGGTCCATGGCGATGTCCAGATCTCAGTTAGCGACAGCGGCCCAGGGATGCCGACCGCAATGCTCGAAACAATCTTCAAACGCTTCTGGCAGATTGGTAAACACGACCGCCGTGGCCTTGGGCTCGGCCTCTACATATCGAAAATGTTGGTCGAGGCGCACCAAGGTCACATTTGGGTCGAGTCAGAGGTAGGGAAAGGGAGTGTCTTTCACGTCAGCCTGCCGAAAGCTTGATTCGTTCGAAGTTCGCGGCGATACCCAATCAAAAATCCATAGTAAGAATATTTGTAACCCTACCAGTCGATGGATGACGCCAATCCGCACCCAAGTTCCAGGCCTTAAATCCTGGCAAGAAGGGGACCGGCTTTCTCTTGGGTCGCCAGAAAGTTGACGATGCCAGTCATTTTTCGAGGCATTGCTGATGACGATCCAGCGAGGGTACTCCGTAACTACGGCCATTAGTCTCCACCAGATTTGAAGGTTGACCCTGTTTCTGGAACTTTAGTGTATATCGTACCTGGTTTTCAAGTCCGTCATCGAGATAGGCTCTTTGCCGATAACGTGGTCAATTAAGCCGTCGAAGCTTGCCCCGCTGTAGTCGCCATCTGAGCTAAGAAGAACCTTCAAGCCCGCTCTTTTCCCTTTAACAGTCGCCGCAACATCGAGGCCGTTTAGTGAGGAGCCATCGTAGTACATATCTACGATCGCGCACGTCAGCCTATCCAAGATGCCGGGATCAGCGAGTAAAAGAGCGCCGAGGGCTTCGGGGCTTGCCACTAAATGGACCGTCGCGTCCGCTTTAAGAGCGTCTTCAAACGCTTCAGCCTGGAACGGACCGTCCTCGACAATCATTATTTCGGGACGGCTAGACGCAGCCGCCTGTTCCTGAACCATAGCCTCGTCTTGACCCAGAACTCTTTTCTGGGCCTGGAAAACAAGCTTGAGCACCTGCTCCCTTGTCGAAGGCTTGCTTAAAAAGGTATCCGCACCAGCTTCAAGGGCACGCCTGCTATCATCAATACAGAGACGGTTGCTGTGGATAGCGATGAGGCTCTTCGAACATTTTTCGGCGTGCAAATCAGCCACCAGGTCAAAGCCATTAAGGCTCTGTGCGCCCATGTCTACATCGCAGATGACAAGATCGTAGTTCGACTTGGCAACTAGGTTCAGCGCCTGTTTGCTGCCACTGGCCATTCTGATGACCAAGGAATTACTCAGATCAGGCGTCCTATTGAGGCTGGCAGCAATGCTTTGGCGGAATACATCTTCATCGTCAACGATGAGAATGCGCAGCGACCGCGCCATCATTTTATTGGCGTCGAGGATCTGGGTCTCTAAGTCTAACTCGCTCTGGTGAGTGGATCCCGTTGCAGTTGAACTGTGTGTTTCGGTCAGCTTCAACAGCTCTTTCGTAACTTCCAGAACATTAGCAGGGAGGTTAATAGATGAAAATTCTGAGATCATCGCTGATGCTGGCAAAGTAAAGACGAACTCGACTTTTCCCTGCGGGTACTCAGCTGTTCTAGCAGACTTGCAGCATATGCTGCCGCCATGAATAGTGACGCTCTTGTGAGCTATCGCCAAGCCAAGACCTGTCCCACCAACCTTGTTCTCCGTGAAGAAGCTAGAAAAGAGCTTCTTTATAGATTCAGGCGGTATATAGGATCCAAAGTTACCAATACAGAACTCTACAAAGCCTGCTCCGTCGACAGCGGCGTCCCTGGTCGCAAACCAGACATGGCCTTTTTGCCCCATAGCTTGCACAGCATTACTGAAGATGTTGCTAAAGCAGCGATTTATTTGATGAGCATCTATCATGACATGCTGGGTGTGCTTAAGATCATAGCTTATGGCTACGTCAGCCTTAGGATAGATTCGCGCCACTTCTTGGATGGCTGAATCTATAAGGGACTCGGGAGCAACTTCTTTAACGAGAAGCTGCGTTGACGTTGAGGAAATCTGCATAACATCGAGCAACAGACCATCGACGCTTGCCACTGCGCGATCTACTTCTGGAATAAGCCTTGCAAGCACTGACTTCATGCGGTCAACGTCTTTAACGTTCGCAAGCATGCTCAAACCCATCTTCAATATGCTGAACGGCTTCTTACAGTCGTGAGCGACCATGGCTGTCAATCGGGCCACAGCCGCCTGCTTCTCTAAAACCTTACTTTCTAGTGCTTTGGCCACGACCTCTCTTAACGGCAGGTACGATACAACTTTAGCATCCTCTGGCTCTAGGTCCTGCTGGTCGAAAATCCATGCGGCCTTCTTAAGTGAAGTAAAAAGGGGCCGGCAGGCTAGCCATGCGCCGACGGCGGTTAGCAATAGAGTAAAAAGAGCCACCGCGTCGATAATCCAGCCGAGTGCAGCCTGATAGGGGGCATCCTTGCAGGTGTCGTAAGTGACAGTCGCCGTAAAGGGCTCAAAGGCATCTTCAAAGTGATAAGATCTTTCAATGGTTGAAAGACACCCGGCGCTTGCATGGGTAGCTTGCTGCCAAGAGGCATAGACGCTTGGGATCTTCCCCGCAGTAGCGATCTTGGCAGAAACGAAGTTTCGCTGGGACAATCCGGATCTGGTGAAAAGATCTTGCAGAGCCCTCGTAGCCAGTTCGGTTGAATGGTAGCGAGCAAGTTGAAGAGGCCCTGACTCAATCGCCGTCATGACAACTTCAAGCTCGCTCGTTTTAACACTTTCGAAGGACGAGCCGATGGCAATTCGTAGAGCCACAGCAACGGTCACAACGACCACGCTTGCCGCGGCAAACAAGCGCCATAAAAGACCGCGCTCTGATAGACTTGAAATGTTCCAGATCGACCTAACCATTTGGAATAAACCTTCGAGTTAGGCGAGCTTCGTTGCGGCTAGAAAGCAGATTGAGCGCCCCCATACAACGATACCTTTATCATCTGCTGCATCCTTAAAAATCTGAAGCATTTCAACCTCAAAATCGTCCCGGTACTCGCGTGGATAAAGGTCAAACCAGTAAAGTAGTTTTACGAATTCCAGAATCTCTTCCGCTGATCCGCGCAACGTGTATTCTTTAACGTCATGGGACACTTGGAAGCCATGATCTGCAAAGGCATCCGTCAGTGCATCTGGGCTTGAGCATTCGGCGTTAACCACGCCGACGTTAGGATGGCTAGGGTAAAAACGCCGCATACGTTCGGTCACGAGTTTACTGAATGCAGGAATAGCGTTACCTGCTGGTGACCAAGGCGCTGGTAGAACTGCGAGGACCTTCCCGCCTGGAACGAGAATCCTAGCGAATTCATCTAATGACGCGCTAAAGGGACGCAGTAGCATCAAAGAGTAGTGACTCGTGATTACGTCGACCGATGCTGTACCTACGGCTATATTGTCTGCAAACGCTTCGACGAAGCGGGTCGTTGGTAAGTATTTGCTCTGGTTAGCAAGCTGAATCTGTGCCTCGCAGGGGTCAACGCCCACGAGATTTGCCTCGATGTTCAGCTTTTCAAGCTGACCTATCATATAGGCAGATCCACAGCCGATGTCCGCAATAGTGCTCCCTGGCTTTAAGGCGGCTTGATCTGCCACTTTCTTCATCAGCCAGGCGTAGGAGTCTTCACCGTTTTCATTTGAAACGACCGTAAAGAGATCGTCCGCACCTGCGTATCGCGTGTGGTAGTCAACCAAAAAACGGCGTTGATCAACGTCGCTTAGAGCACCGCCATCTTTAAGATGGTCCGCCACATGATCAACTACGGGGCTACTCTTCATGTTGAACTAGTCCTTTTGTTGCAAGGCTGCGGCAGAAGCTATTGAAGGTCTCAAGGTTCCACCCTGTCTTTTCCATGATCTCTCGGGCGAACACCCAGGAGTCAACGGATTCAGGCTTGAAGTCGCCAAAATTCTCGGCATAAGATCCCAGGATGGAAAGCTGGCTAGCGTGCAGAGCTTCTGCGGGAACTTGCTTCTGGTAGTCCGAGTACGTCATGCCGGTGTGGTCTAGGAATTTATCCTTACGAATCTTCTCACAAAGCTCGCGGTAGCACCGGGTTTCTAGAATCAGCTCGTGCCACATTGTATCAATATCTGCTGAGCAAGGCAGGAACGTCTCTTCGCACCAGAGGCTCAAGGAGATCATCTTAAGCGTTTCGGCCAGAAGGACATTGAACTTATCATCGTCCCAGACAGAAAGCTTTTTGCGGATGATGGCTAAAGGGGCAGGCGGAACCATGGACAGGATATTTTCATTTGGTGAATCCATGGCTCCTCCTCCACTCAAGGTTCTCGGTAAGCTCTAGACGCCTGTTGCGTTGCTGTAGCAGTGAACTGCGAGCTTCGTCTCGAAGGGCTTAGTTACGTTGAAGGCTTTAAGATACTGGTCCAGAAGCTGTCTATGCGCTTTATTTTCTGCATCGGCAACGACTGCCCTCGCTGTTGGTTGACTTGCTTCTAGCAAGAGAGCGACGGTGATAGAGACCATGCTGATGTTTTTCACGGTTTGGCCTTTCTTTCGACGAAGGTTATTTCATCTGCCTTGGTAAACACAACTTCAACTGGTGAAGTTTTGCGGGAATACAATGGAACGCGGACTCTGCCAAGAGGAATCACAGAGACTTCTTCGGAAGCCGCCTTGTCAAATGCCCGCAGCGTCACGTTATCAACGGGAATAGTCGCGGAGGACTTCTCCGCCACGGTCTTCAAGCCAGCGGTCGTTGCAGGGAATGCAGCTAAAAACTGCTTATAAAACGGGCTTGCTGCGGCGTCCTGCATCCAAATCTGGCGACCTTGCTCTACTCGGGAGGACTCGACTAAGAAATGGGCATCAGACCGTACGTCTTTAGTTTCTATGCGTCGAAAGGACGCAGTCTTACCGGTCCTTTTGGCGTGCTCTTCGATGAGTCGCCTCACAGGATGGTGCGGGTCGAGCGCGTTGTTTGCTGCCCAGGAGATCGTCGTGGGCGTGACTTTAGTTGGCTTTGCCAAGAGGTCAGACCAGTTGACTGAGCCTGTTCCGCTTCCGGGTTCGCCATCGCGGAAATGCGCATAGATTGGTTGGAAGGCGTCGTTCTTGTCGGCAGCTGCGTAAGCTTGAAGGATCCAACCTGCAAGAGCGCGGCGCGCTCCTCTAGTTCTAAGGTCCGTATTAGTACCGTTGATCAAAGCGTAGACGGTCTGTTCACCGTTGTTCAAGCTGGCGGTGAAGTCGGCGAGGTGATCATAGATCTCGTTTGAGTAGAGGTAGAAGTCACCTTCTTTAAGGCATTCCGTTTTAGAGGTGATTGCGACGACGTGTGTACCGACCTTGATAGCCACGCCGAGTTTCTTTTCCTGACTTGCCAGCGGCAACTTAGAGATAAGGTCCATCTTGTCGCCGTAGTCGTTGCCTCTGCCGTTGACCAGGGAAAGGCGCGCCGGCCAGACTCGATTCTGGCGTGAGTTGGTTGAGATCGCGTCGCGGACGGCACCGCTTAGGTTTTTGATGTCGCTGTCGAAGTGGATCTCGAAGGTCTTGCCGTCAATAATCTTGAGGCCATCGACGCTGGCGGTTTGCCAGCCTGCACCTTTAAGAGCTTTGTCGCCGGCAACATGGACGCGCGCTCCGATGGGCCGGTATTGAAACCCCCTGACGATGCCTAGAGCAGCTTCCCTTGGTGTTAGAGCCGTTCCGTCCGTCCAGATCGCAGTAGGTGACACCTCTGCCCGCAGTACGTGACCATCAGGAGAAAACTGCCACTTGCTTAAAAGTGCAGGTTCGTTCGGGTCAGTTGATATATAGGACCTGGTTAACGCCGTGAGATACGCCATATCGTAGCCACTCTCGAAGATCCGATATGGGTAGAGGTTGACCGTTGCGGATGGCACGCAGTATCGCAGAACCTCGGCGGCCTTTTTAGGCTGGCTGGCGTAAGCACCACTGGTGACGAGGTAGGTAGCGACGGCTATGGTCATCGCCAATAGACTCGCCTGAGCGACGCGGCGGCGCCGATTTCTTGAGCGTGGGGGAGGTGAAGCCTTCATTGTGGTTCCAGATCCGTTCTCGCTGACGCCGGTTCTCGAACTAAAGATCTTGTGCATTTTAAACTTTATTATATGAAAGTCAAATAATTATATGGATACTAATGAAATCGATAACTAAAGAATCCTTAGGCCGAGACGACCACCACCTCACAGCCGGTTTCAAAAGGCCAATCCAGTGCATCGCCATCTGCAAACACCGTACCGGTTTAGGACCAGCCGGAATTGCCAGACATTTTGTCCCAGTGGCCGAAATCTTCGCCATTCAGGGGCTCCGAGCGGAGCGATCAGCGGCAACGTGGCACAAAAACGGGACAGCCGGTCCGCATTGGTCAGGTGTTACCCGTACCGGCGACCAGCGACTTCAACATCCTCAAAGTTATAAAAAGCAAGGAGCGTGCCATGGGGAGAAACAGCAGGAAGGCTCGTGGGAACCCAGACCGCTAGACACCTTCCCCATCCACCCGGCACCCTCCCGCTGAGCTTTAAAGCCCAACCAGTTCCTAACGGAGTTGGTTAGGATTTTTGACGAGTTGGTCGCGCCTTAGTGATCAAAGAAATTCCGCCGCGCGGAAGTTTTGGCGGCGAGTGCAGAGTAGATCGACTTGCCGCGCAATGTCCAGGGTTGCGGCGAACAAACTCAGTGCCTTTTGATCGAGGCTTTCCAAAAAGCCACCTCGGGGAAGAGCGTCGACCAGCTAGATATATCGAGATTCTCGTTGCGGTACCCAACGACATGAAAATAGCTAAGCGGAGCAATAAGGGCGTCATCTAATAGAGCCTTGGCAATCTCGCGGAAGAGAAGATGGCGATCTCCTGGGTCCATGCTGTTTTCAGCCTTATGAAGGCGACTGCGGTACCAATCAGAACCACTCTTGACGGTTACGAGCGGACGAGTTTCGTTGAAGGTGACCAGGAGATTTTCGATAAGATCTACAGACGAAAAATCGTTGTCGATCATAAAGATGTCAAAGCGCTTGGCTTTGCTTAGAGCTACAAATTCATCCTGCTTTGAATATTCGCTAATGTCTAACTTGATGCCTGCTCCTTGAAGAGCTTCAAGAACCTTATGCGAGAAAGGGTATCCCTTGCTAACGAGGACATGGAGACGATGCGGAACATGTGCTGGTCTAACGCTCGCGGCCGTCGCTGTCCAGAAGTCAGAGGTCTCCCACTTAGTAAGTCGACCGATACCTTCAGGTAGGTACATCTGAGAGGCCGGCTCCCAGAATGGTTTCATGCTAGAGTCATCAACTTTGCCCGGTGCCAGGAGGCACTGAATCCACTTTCGTGTAGCGTGATCAGAAAGGGCTTTGGAGTTTGGGTTCAAGCTCATCCAGTAGGAAAATCCAAGGTGGGGCTCCCAAGGTTTGATGTACTTGTGTTCGATGATCTTATGATGATCATCAAGAGCAAGACCGCCACGAGGCATGACGAAGTCAGCTTCCTTTGATTTGATGGCTGAAATCTGTTCTTTTAGTGGACTAGACTGAAAAAGAACTTCAATGGGAGCGTCTTGCGCAAAGCCCGAATAAAAGGGGTTCCTTTTTAGGAAGTAGGAGCTTTCGCCCTTTTGCACCAGGACGTACGGACCCGACGTTACGGCGAACATCTCGATGTCTACCGTGGCTTTAGGGTTCTTTAAAATGCCGCACTCAGGATGCGCAATCTTTACAAGAAAGTTCGCGTTCGGACGATTGAGAGTAAAATGCAGAGTATGATCATCGGCAGCGGTGATCGTCCTGATGTCGGAGAAATCCGCGTGAATTGCGCTCTTGGCGTTCATCTGGTGGCTAAATGTTTGGACCACCTGGTTTGCAGTGATGAGGCTTCCGTTTGACCATTTCGCGTCTGCTCGAAGCTTCAAAATATAAACAGTGAAGTTGTCAGAGTTCGACCAAGACTCCGCCAAATCTCCTTCGACTTCGGCTTGGGCGTTCATCTTGATCAGCGGCCGCACCAGATGAAGCAAGATGATGTAGTGGCTGGCAGAAGTGATCTTTTTAGGGTCGAGTGCCTGCGGCACTGCGTAGATATCGGCAATGACGGGTTTCGAAGTAAAATTAATCTCGGCTTTGGCAGAGGGAGTGGCTATCGTGAACGCCATACAGATCAAAGCCTCGACTAGGACTAGGTTTTTCATTTTGCCACTTTCGACTTTAACCGACGGATGCGAATAAGCCGACTACTGGAGACACAGAAAGGTCATCTTCGGGGTCGAAGGGGTCAGGCATCATCGCAGCGCCTGGCCGTCCCCCTCCCAGGCGTGCCTCTGCCCTAGCGATCAGCTATCCTTTCATGATCACCAACCCAAACCGTAGCGGAGCCGCCATGCCGACTAAATCTTCTTGGGACCTAACCCCCCATACCGAGGGTGACCGCCTCGCCTGGCGCAACAAGCTCACCGCCTACTACGATGCTGCCGACTGGCTCACCTGCTATCAAGAGGCAAAGGCCATGGTCACAGCATATCCCTTGTCGGTCACGGCGTTGATCTCACGAGCTGCGCTCCTTGGTGACTCCGCCGAGGTTTTCCCTCCTGGCCCCGAGCGCCGCCGCCGTAAAGCCGCCGCCATCAGGCAACTCCGGCATTGGGTCCACACGCCTCCGATCAAGTTACCCAGAGCGTTGGCGAGCTATGCCAGGAACGAACTGTACTACCACTCCCGGATGTTTAAGGAGCAAGCAATCCTCGGCCGGGCCGCAATCAAGGCCGGGGAGCCGCTTGCCGCCTACATGGTTGGCGTTGGCGCAGCTTTTTACGCCGCCGAGCTTATGCGTTATGGCCAGCGGGTGAGGGCGACTCGGTGGGCCACGGAGTCGCTGGAAGCCTGGCAGGCGTATTTTGCACTGCCAAAGACTAGAGACCGCTTTGACACGCATGTTTTCAAGGCGACATCGTTGGCGGTGCTTGGAAGGGTTGACGAGGCAGAGGCGGAGTTGAAGACGGTAGCGGCGTTGATCGGAAAGGACATCAGGACGACGACGATTTACGATGTTAAGGAGCGCCTATCATGGTGTCGGAGGGGCATTTCAGCACATACACCTCTTCAGAGACCGTGATCTCCCGCTCCTCCACTACCGCAAGAGCCACGAAGTCGAATCTGCCCTTGGCGAAAAGCTATCTAATTACGAGCAGCGGCTCAGCCAGCTTGGTCGGGCGCGGTGACATGGGAGGCTTCAGTCGGCAGCGGTTAGCGTCCTGCGTTGACGCTTAACTAGTATCTCGCCTATGCATAGCAGAATCGTGATGAGGCGGCGGTCCACCCGACCATCAAACACTAACTGCACAGCGGCCAAGACACTACGATTCAGTCTGACCCCCATGGTCCATGCCATCCCGCCATTTTCGGTGCAGTTTTAGGACGTCGCATCCGTACGGCAACCGGGGCAATAAAATCCTGGCACCTCGGGAGGTGGCAGTCTCGAATGTATTCCTATGCAGGAGTCTGGAGCTGGTTATTTATCGGGCTGATAACGTGGGATCGAACACACTATTGCAGATGTCCGCGCACTAACCATAAATTGGTCGAAATCACTCAAGCAAAGGCCAAGGAGTTCGCGGATTGCTCGTTTGCACTGAATGAGACCAGAGCGTTTGCACGAGCCTGACCAGGCCGTTTGCACAATGAGACCACCCCTTTTGCAGCTCAGTGACCACCCCGTTTGCACTAAATAGACCATTGCATTTGCACGCTTATGACCACTCCCTTGGCAGGTAGCTGAGCAGCAGGGCTAAAAACCCGGCCAGCCCATCGACCACCAGGAGGCAGAGCATGGCGCGCAGCGGACTCACAAGAGCTATGAAAGACCAAATCAAAGTGCTCCAGGCACAAGGGAAGACCATCAGTGCGATAGCGTTGGCTCTCAAGATGTCTCGCAATACTGTGCGCAAGTACCTGAAGCCTCCGGAGACTGACACCGTCAGCGCCGCCAGGGGCAGCGTTCATTGGTACGATGGGCTTAACTGGCCAGACATCATTCACCTTGTTGGTCGTGGCGTCACGATCAAGCAATTGCACGCGGACTTTGCTCCGGACGGCGTCACGTATTGGGCCTTCCGCCGGTATCTTCTAACGATTCATACCAAGGCCAAGATTTCTATCTCGGTTCGCCAAGAACACGAGCCCGGTAAGACCATTCAACTCGACTATACGCATGGCCTTACTTTTCATGACGCAGCAACTGGTCAAGAGGTTAAGACTCACCTGTTTTGCGCCGTCTTACCATTCAGCAGTAAAATTTATGCGGATTTTGTCCTAGACCAGAAAATCCCGTCCTTCTTGGCCTCCCAAGAGCGCATGTGGCGCTCTCTAGGCGGAATCACGCCATATGTCGTAATTGATAACCTCAAAGCAGGCGTTAAGAGGGCTCATTTATACGACCCGGACCTTAATCCCACCTACTGTGACTTCGCCAACCACTACGGCTTTGCTGTACTACCCGCCAGGCCTTATCACCCCAAGGATAAAGCTGCAGTCGAAGCGGCTATAGGTGTCTTGCAGCGTACCTTTTATCAGCAGATGCGCGAGCGCCGGTTTTACTCGCTTGCCGACATGAACGATGAGCTTGCCCGCTTCTTGGTCGGCTTTAATGCACAGATCATGAAGGACCATGATGCCAGTCGTGACCAGAGATTTGCTGCAGAAAAAGCGCTCCTCCTACCGCTGCCAGCAGCAACCTATGATCTTGCTGAATGGCGCGATGCGAAGGTTCATCCTGACTGCTGCATCCAAATCCAACGGAATCTGTATTCGGTCCCCCACGTCTATGTCGGTCAAACAGTAAGGGTCAAGGTCACGGCTGCAGTCGTCACCGTTTACGACCAGAACCATGATGCTGTCGCCATTCATCGCCGCTTAACCAGGCCCGGTCAGACATCCATCAACGAGGGCCACTATCCAGAACATAAGATGCAGATATCACGCTATGAAATCCAACAATGCCGTCGTCGCGCTCGTGAAATCGGTAGCCGTACCAGTGAACTGGTCGAGTACCTTTTTAACGATGCAAGGCCGCTACGTCATCTGCGCAGAGCACAGGGAATGCTGCGCCTCTTCGATCGAGCAGCTGTCAGCGCCGCTGGCCTGGAGTATGCCGCGGCCCAAGCCCTTACCTTTAGACGATTCCGTCTCGCCTATATCGAGGACTGTGCTCGGAACTTTGACCAGAACAAGAATCCACGTGTGATCCAGGCCCCTATCCGGGACCCAGGTGAAATATTTCTTCACAACGAGCAAAGAGAGACTGAAAGTGATCGAACAATTAAAGAAGCAGATTTTTTCCCTTAGACTGCTCGGCATCAGTGCAGCAATCGAGCGACGACTGGCGGAGACCGAGGGCTTAAGCCATGCCGAATTTCTTGCTATCGTGCTGGGCGATGAAGAGCTAAGTCGTCGGCAAGCATCGGCTAAGCGTCTGATTCATCGTGCCCACTTTACGCGTGAGTGCTCCCTTGAAGAATGGGATAGCAGCTTTGACCGGGGCATAACCAAGACCAAGATCCGCGAACTTGCTAGCTTTGGCTTCTACCACGCTCGGACTAACCTGATTATTCTCGGAAAAACTGGCGAGGGAAAATCCCACCTCGGCATGGCACTGGGACGGCGCCTATGTCAGGAAGGCTTGTCGGCCCAATTTCATTCAACCAATCTACTGTTTGAGGTGATTGCTGCGGAAAGAGCCGCCGGGACCTATCTCAAATGGCTGGCGCATATCCACTCCGCCAAAGTCCTGATCCTCGATGACTTCGGGCTACGCCGCTATAACCACGATGAAGCCAGCTGCCTTATGGATATTTTAGAGGGACGGTATCAACGGACCTGCCAGATCATCACCTCACAGGTCGACCCCAAAGGCTGGCTCAAGCTGTTTGAAGACAGCGTCATAGCCGAAGCTATTGTCGACCGTCTGACAAAGCCTAGCGAGACGATCAAGCTGCGCGGAGGCTCGTACCGAGAGCGTTTAGATGGCCCGCGGCAGCAGAAACCTCTTGCCTCGGGAGCCAAGCCTAACTAAATCCGGGAAGTCGTTTTCATGACAGGGCGTCGCTGCGCTCCGTGGTGATCAAATTGCGCAACGGACTGGTCAGTAATCCTGCAAACGAGCA
>JAPLFX010000101.1 GCA_026390445.1 Pseudomonadota bacterium | reverse complement strand
GGGCTGTCGCAGTTGATGACGGCGTTTTCTTCGGAATGCAGGCAGCCGCAGTTGCCTGGTTCGTCGCGGTCACAGCTATTTGGTAGGCCAGTCGCATTGCCGTTGTAGCCCACGGCCAAGACCTTGCGAAAGTCGGTACTGGTGATCACCGTGCCGACTTTTAGCCGCTTGCAGGTCGAGCGCTCCGCCAATGCAAAGGCTAGGCGCATGTAAATTTGGGGAAAGGTTGGGCGAGTTGCAGCATCCATGCCCCACACCTACCACCGGCCTAGGGGCTTGACAAGGTGGCACTTAGCGGTGATCTCGCGAAAGAGACCGTGGACACCGTAGACTCTCATGAGGTACGCTGGCGCCCTTGTACGGTCCCTTAGCTCAGTTGGATAGAGCATCGGATTTCTAATCCGACGGTCAGTGGTTCGAGTCCACTAGGGGCCGCCACTTCGCCTCTGCGCTCACCCCGGTGATGGAAAAGGCACCTTGTTCGCGGTGCAAGGTGAATCGGTAGATGCCTCGCTGCGGATATTTGAGGATAACCCGGACCGGTCCGGCGGATTGGTAGAGGTAGCGCATCGCATCGGGCTGTGCCACGCGGGCATCGCGCAGTCCATAGTGGACGATGTAATCCCACTGGTTTTGGGCGCTTGTCCCGAGCAGCAAGCAATCATCTCCGGCGCTCGTCATCCACGGCTCGGTCACCGTGATGAGCAGGGATAGCGTATCTGGGTCGTTGCCAAAGGCATGTAGCTGGGACCTGCTGTCCTGGTTGAAGCTGGTAGCATTGCACAGCAGGTAGACATAGGGCTCGTCGACGCTGACAGCACGGGCGGACGAGGTCATGACCGGGAGCAGGGCTAAAGCGGCACCAAGGCTGGCCGCACGGAAGCTTGAAAACATGGCGGTAAGGCCTCTCAACAGGTGGATCCGAATGGCTTTTAGCGAGGATCCAAGTTAGCAGATAGATGCTGGTCCGGTAAATCCAAGATCATGGTGATGCGGCAGGTTATTTACCATGAAAGCCAAGCAGGTCAATGTAAATGCCGCGTAAAACGACTTGGCGCTGGCGGCAAAATGCGCTATGCCGTGGCCCAGTCGCCAGCCACGATCTCAGGCACAAGCTGCGGAGAAAGCCCATGCTCAAAGATTTTAGACAG
Source organism: Pseudomonadota bacterium (assembly GCA_026390445.1). Classification (GTDB taxonomy): domain Bacteria; phylum Bdellovibrionota_B; class Oligoflexia; order Oligoflexales; family CAIYRB01; genus CAIYRB01. Next base: position 6,172 of record JAPLFX010000101.1, on the reverse strand, counting down.
TTTATGATGCGCGGAAATGTCATCGACCTAGCGGTCGGTGTGGTGATCGGGGCCGCTTTCGGCAAGATCGTATCGTCTTTTGTCGCTGATGTGCTGATGCCGCCGATCGGACTGATGCTCGGCAAGATCGACTTCTCCAACCTCTTTATCGACCTGTCGCGCCATGGTTATGCAACGCTTGCAGCCGCCAAAGCCGCGGCGGCGCCAACGCTAAACTACGGCGTGTTTCTCAATAACTGTTTGGATTTTCTGATCATCGCTTTTTCGGTGTTTTGGGTCGTGAAGCTGTCGAATCTTCGGATGAAGCGAGCGGCGGAAGAAGCGACCGCTCAGCCAGCGGTACCGGTGTCGACTCCGAGTGAAGTCCTGCTGGCGGAGATCCGCGACCTACTCAGAGCTCAGGCCGTGCCTGAGCTGCAACGCGGCAAGTCCGTCGACATCCATCCCGAAGGGCGCGGCCTGCCGTCCTAGTGTCCTAGTTCTTGGGTGACCCGCCCAACTTTAGCCGGTGATTACTTGGTTTCTGTTTGACCCAGGCGCTGCCAGTAGGCCATGGCTGACGGGTCGGTGGCAGCTAGGGTGCCGCCCAGCTCGAGCGCATCGTCGCCGCCAATTTGATGCAGGGCGTACAAAATACGCCGCTGGACGAACAGAGGCTTGCCGCGGCGCAGGTTGCGACTGTTGCCAAAGGCCTCGGCTAACATGCGCACCACCGCCGGATTGGCGCTTTGTTCGTACCTGCGACCGAGCGCCGATGCAGCCTCGGCGCGGACCACCACGGCCTTGTCCAGTAGGGCTTCTTGCAGCACGCCAGCGCAGAAGGTGGCTTCACTGCGGCCGCAGACCCGCACCCAACCCAGTCGCCACCCCCACGACCAGTCGTGGAGGTGACGGCCGCGGTTGGTTTGGTAGGTCCAAAGCTTGAGGCGGTCGGCGTCGCTCGCCTGCATAAAGGTTTGCCAGTCAGGCGTGGAAGGTGCCTGTTTCATAGGGAATTCGCCGTCCTCGGCGGGGCGTCCAGGGGCCCGTGTGGCGGTGGCAAACGCCGCGGACCAAGTGCAAAAAAGTGCCGTCATTAGGATTTTGCCAAATTGCATTTGCGCTCCCATGGTGGGTATAACCCACTGAATTTTAAAGAATTTAAAAATCTTTTAGCACTTTGCCTAAAGCTCCTCGGCGGTTTTTCCGATTAAGAAGGTGGAGCCGTTATTTAGCTGGAAGCAGGGAGTTGCAACATCATGAATGAACAAATCTGGTATGTCTATCAAGGCGGGCAGCAGCTGGGACCCTTCACGAGTCCCCAGGTCAAACAGATGCATGCCACTAAAATGATCCCCCAAGATGCATACCTTTTCAAGGTTGGCTGGAAGGATTGGCGGCCGATCGAAGAGACCTTCGAGGAGCTGGGGATCGCTGGCGCGGAGGCCAGCGGCGGCGAACCGTCCATCCGGGTCACCGACCGACGTGCCGTAGCGCCGCGAGCGACCATCGCAGGACGGGTCGTCGTCCACAATAATGGCCAGTTGGTCATTGGCAGTGGCGTCAATATCTCGGCCACCGGCATCTTTGTCGAGACCTCGGATCAGATCTTCACGGTCGGTGAGCGGCTTAAGGTATCGGTTCGCGCTGAGGCCTTTTCCGGGCCGTTCAACGCCGTCGTGCAGGTGGTTCGCTACAGTGCAGATCCTAAGCAAGCCATCGGCTACGGACTGCGCTTTGATGGTCTTGATGACAAGATTGCCAGCGAAATTCAAACGGCGGTCGATCGGCAAAATAATGCTCGTTCCGGCTTTCAGAAGGTCGCGCGCTAAGCGACTGCTCGATCACTAGTGCTTGGTGTCTCTTTACATCGCGTCAATGCGGGGGGAATCATCCGTGGTAAATGCAAAAGGATTGAAAAGCTGGAAGGGTGTCACCACCGCCGCCGAGGCATGCCACTTGATCGACTGCGGCGTCCTGCTGCGGTGGAGAGATCTGCGCAATATGCGCCGGGAGCTCAAAGAGGGCGACGAGGAGGTGATCATTCGCCACCTGGCGCGGTCCCTAGTCGAGCGGAGCGCGGTGCGCATTCAAGCCGAAATCATCGTCGAAAGCGCCTTGATCTGGCTGGCGCACGCCAGCTTGGAGAGCTTACTTAACGCCTTTCTCGAAGAGTTCTTTGGCCAGGCCCGCTGTGATGAGGCCTGCTGGCCTCTGGTTGAGATCGCGCTGACTAGCGAGCTCGCCGAGACCAGTCATGGCGAGAAGATCTTTGAAATGGCTGTGGCTTTGATTTGTGAACTCGGCTTGAGTTTGAAGGAGTACACCGAAGCCTACCCTGGAGAATTCAAACGCGCCGACGAGCTGCTCGAGTATATCGGGACCTACCTGCTTTCGGTTAGCAACGCCAACAGCATCTGCGTTCGCCTGAGTCTGCTGCACTACTTTGGCGTCTTTGAGCACGGTGTCGTCAATAAGAAGTTCGTCAATCGAGTCATGAGCCGCTTTGGCCACACCGCGCTGGAACATCTTTTTACACTGCTGTTTCGCAAAAAGAGCGAAGGCATCGCCCTGCAGTTTTTACTCGGGAACCTGCCCTTTGTGATGGAGGCCGACCACCTAGCGCAGCGGATTCTCCACGAAACCTTTAAGACTCACATGTTAAAGCACCCCGAACGCTTTTGTCTGTTTATGCAGGCAATGACCAATGAATTGGCTGAGAAAGAAGACACCTCGTTTGATATTGCCAGAAAGACGTTGGTGCAGCACCTGGGCGCGATGCTCAAGATTGTTTCCACCGTCGGGCATCAACAGCTGGCTAGGGAGCTGTTTGTCTGCTTTTTGAAATTCGAACAAGAGCCTTTTTTTGCTGAGGCGCTGCAGTCGCTGAAGGCCGATGCCGACATCCGTAGTCAGATCATGGACATCCTGACTAATTTGATGAACCCTGAGGTGGATAAACCTGGGCGTTTCCAGCTTGGCTCGGTGCAACCATTTCGTGCAGCAAAACGCGGTCGCCGGCCGGCCTTTAGCCGGTCCACGACGACGGGAACCCTGCATCAGGTGACCTTTTTAGGTGGCGTCGACATCCAGCGCGCTTCCTGAAGCGCCCGGGAGTAAGTCTGGCGTGGGTTCACGCCAGGCGCTGTTGATTTCGGCCACGACGAGGGTCACGTCATCGCCGAGCGGGACCGCACCAAAGTGCTCGAAGGCCTTTTCAAACACGGCCGTCGCCATGTCTTGCACGTTGGCGTTGAGCTGGGTTTTAAGCACCTTGGTCAAGTTTATCTTGCCCCACTGTTTTTGCTCCTCAGAGGTGCATTCGATCAAACCATCGGTATAAAAGATGATTCTGTCTCCGGCGTGGAGTTGCATGGTTTTATCTTTATAGATAGCCACCGGTTCAAAGCCGAGGGGCGAACCCATGGCTTTGTTTAGCGAGGCTATTTTCTGCTCGGCCTGGGCCGCGGCAGTATTGGCCATGTACAGCGGGAAATTGTGCCCGGCATTGGCATAGGTTAGTTGACCAGCGCTGGGGTCAAAGCTCGCGGCAAAAAAGGTCATCCCGAGCTGGCCGCCAAGGGCCTGGTTGAGGATGCGGTTTAGGTCCTCTAATAAGCGCGAGGGGGAGACCCTGATACGGGTCGTTCCTTGCTGGTAGCGACGATTAAATTCGGCGACGAAGGTGGTGGTTGCATAGGCAATGGCGGTAACCAACGCCGCCGGCGCGCCGTGTCCGGTGGCGTCGGCGATGCAGATCAGTTCGCGGCCATCGTCGAGAGGAAAATGCCCCCACCAGTCACCACCGCATTCGCTAGCTGACCTGCTTTTCCAGGCCAGATGCAGGGCCTGGCTATCGGCGGCGCCTTTGGGAAAGAAGGATTCCTGGACGATTTTAGCGGTGGCGATCTCTTGTTCGAGCCGGGCCTGGGCGACTTGCGATACCAGCAGGCTTTTGATCTTAAGGGCCATCTCGCCAATCGACTGGGCGAGGACTCCAACCTCGTCGCGACTGCTAGCCGACACCTTGGTATCGAAGTCGCCGCCAGCGATCTGTTTGGTAGCCGCGGTGAGGTCGCGGATATTACGCGTCAAGCCAGAAGCCCCAAGCACGCTGACCATGACGGCGGCGAGCATAAATACCCAGGCCCACACCACGGTGCGCTTGATCAGCGCTTGCGCCGCCTCCTCGACCGCTCGGGCATCGCGGCGGATCATCACCCACGTCGTGGAACTACCTTGCACTTTGGAGAAGGCGCCGAGCCAGCGACCGCCTTGCTCGTCACTAAACGTAGTAAATCCGGAGCTAGCGTCCGACTGCCGTGCGAGCGGCAGTAGGTTGCTGACGGTCAGGGGATCGCCGCCGAGCAGACTGGACTTTTCTGACGCGGAGAGCACTTTGCCTTGGCTATCAATAAATACGGTACTAATGAGTTTGCTCGATGGCAGGAGACTGCTTAGGCGGTTTTGCCACACTACGAGGGTCGCCCAGACCTCCTCGCCGCCAGCATAGGTGAACGGCATGGCGAGCGCTAGCAGGGGTAGCTTGGTCACCGGGGTCAGGTTGCGCAGGATCATCGGCTTTGTCTTATCCTTGTCCTCCAACTTGGTCTTTGGCATCAGCGCCAGGGTTTTAGTACGAAGATCAGCCGCCACCGCCGCAGGGTCCTGACCGTCAAAGCGAACGCTGCGCGTCTGTTTGGTGAAGGCGTAGTTCATGGAGATCTGTTTAGAATGATCTCGCTTGCTCAGGTGTATAGCGACCAGCTCGGGACTTGCGGCAAGAAATTGCGCCAGTTGCAGGTTGCGTGCGGCGTCGTTTAGACCGGCGAGCTGATGCATCACCAGGCCCATCTGGAGGGCCCAGTTGTCGACTAGAGCTGCGGAGATCTGCGCGGCCTCGCGCGCCTGGAGAATCGTTTCATCCTCGCTGAAGCGCTCAAGATCCTTCTTGAAAAGTCGTGTGCTTTGCCAAGAGTTAACCGTCACGGTCACCAGGACTAAGCCAGCCGTAAGGAAAAAGAGCTTTGCCCCAAGTGAGGACACCAAACGCAAATTCTGCATGTTCAGTCCTGCGAAAGATTTGGTTTATTCGATATTACCAGAGTCAAAGTGAATGGTCATTTGGGGGCCGATCCAAAAGATTATTGATGCACCAGAAGAAATAATTAAAGTCCTGCGCTGCTTGGCCGATGCTGTCAGCAGAACCTTTGACATAAAGCCGAAAAAACCATGCGGGAAATAAAAAAATCACATTTAACCACTTTGTTTGTCGTTGCTTGGCTGTTGGCGCTAGGTTCTAGCCTCTACTATCTGCTCGGCCCTGAGGGCGGCAGTGACAACGATTTCGGGCAGGCATCGATTGCCCAGATCGAACGCAGCGAAGGCGAGGTCATCAGTCGGGCCGAGGACGCTATGGTCTGGGCGAGTGCTGGCAACGGCGCGAAGCTAAGGCAAGGGACGCACTTGGCCACGGGCGACCGTTCCCATGTGTTCGTCACCTTCCGTGATGGCCGCCGCTTGCGTCTGGATGCGCACACGCAGATTATCATCAGCGAAGAGGTCAACGATGGTGAATCCAATCTCGTCGTGTCGCTGGTCAGTGGGTCATTGTCGGCCATGGCGTCGGTGCAGACGACCGCAGGTGGTGCAGCTAGTCGGGGTAAATCCGCCGTTCCCATGTTGATTAGGTCCGGCGGGCAGACCATGACCATGGGCCATATCGAGGATCATTTGAAAGTATCGAATCTTGAAGGCCGTGGCTCGGTCAAGGTGAGTGATGCGTCTAGTGGCGTAAAAGTCGAGGCAACCAAGACTGTGTCGGAGGCGCAGCGTTCAGTTAATCTGAAGCCGCTGGGTGGTTTGTTTCCTGGCCGAGCCGCGGATAGCACTGTTTTTGAGCCGGCTCCCGTGACTGCGGAAGGGGTTTCTGATCGAGGTGCCGAGGCCGTAGCCAAGGAGCCACCCCCGTCTGAGGACAAGGCTGCTAAGGCACCTACTGGTGCTCCGGCTGTCGCGGGCGCGACACCTGATGCTGCTGCTCCGGTTGTCGCCGGAAAAGCACCTGCTGCTGCCCCTGTAGTTTCAGGTAAAGCACCTGCTGTTCCAACGGTTGCAGGCAAAGCGCCCGCTGCCCCTGTAGTTTCTGGCAAAGCACCCGCTGCCCCTGTAGTTTCAGGTAAAGCACCTGCTG
>JAPLFX010000221.1 GCA_026390445.1 Pseudomonadota bacterium | reverse complement strand
GATTGATCAGTAGCGGCAGCATAATGTTATCGTAAACACTCAAGACGGCGATGATATTAAAGCTTTGAAAGATGAATCCGAGACGCTCATTGCGAAACCGCGATTTGGCTCCTTCAGTAAGCCTCAGGATATCGACCCCATCGATCAGAACGCGCCCCTTAGTCGGTACATCGATGCAACCAAGCATATTGAGCAATGTGCTCTTGCCTGAGCCCGAAGCCCCGAGGATCGCCGTGAATTCGCCCTTTTTTAGGTGCAAATTGATGCCGCGAAGGGCCTCGACGCGGGCTTCGCCGAGCTGATAACTTCGATGCAGATCTTCAAGAGAGACAAAGGCCCCGCCTACGCCATTCACCACGTCCATGCCAATGCTCCATAGGTGGTCGAACTAAGTCCCTGCACCAACTCGTCAGCTTCCTTGCCGCGGCGAGAGCTCACTCCTCCGCTGAGTATCACATGATCATAGACTGATCCGTCGAGGTTGAGCTGTATCTGCTCGCTACCGTCAGCGAGCGAATGAATGCCGCGGCAAATAAGCGCAAACCGGTCATTCCAACCCCACCCGGAGTAGCGCAGAGAACTATACAGATACGACTGACCTGGCAGCAAAGACCCGGAATTCCTAAACAGCGCCAAGTTTCTGTCTTGCGGACTAAGGGCCAGAACCTGTAGAGCTTGCTGCCTCTCACCCTTGGTCCATCCCTCCTCGTCGCGCAGATACTCAAGCCGCATATCGATCTGATGCGTGGTGACGTAGCGGGTACCGACGAGGTAGGTAGAACTCCACTGATCGCGGCCCTTGCGCGTTTGTGCAAAAGTTGGGGCCGGATCCAAGGTCGGATAAAAGACGTCCGAGCCCCGTTGGCTACCAGCATCTGCGTACACGGTCCAACTGGTTAGCACCTCCCAGTTGCCATAAAGCCCTAAGTGCGGAGCACCCTGCTTTTCACTGCTAAGCGACGCCCCAACGTAGTTGGTCTGCGTCCCATCGGCGATCTCCCACTTGACCAGAGATTTAGGGTGAAAACGCTCAGAGGCCTCCGAGCGCTTTGCCCAATTGTCGATGGGCTGAACGATCAGCACCAGACTCGAACCCATGCTCGGGGTCACGTTGACCCGCACCAGGCTCTCTCCCCTGGTTTCATAGAAGTAGTTCTTATCCAGTCCGAGGTCGCGAAAAAACGGATTGCTTGGACTCGCCAGCTCGGCGGCTCCCCATTGATAGCTCTGAAGTCCCGTCACACTCTGCACATTGGACGAATGGGACACGGCAATATAGCCCTCGTTGACGAAGGCGTCTTTGGTCGTACGCTGGTGCGTACCGCCACTTTGGTGGATCTCGTCTTGCTTCCAGGTCAGCCGGGGCCTGAGCACAAGGGTCGTGTCGCTGGCATAACGCGCCTTTAGATCCGGCCTTAGATCCACGCTAAGTTGCCGCGATGGTACAGCCAACACGTCATTCCCAGGATTTAAGGCGCCACCGATCACCGATGCCGCAGCGACGCTGCCGATCGCACTTGAATGTTGCTCAAAGGTCCAAAGCGACAGCGATGGAGGCGGAGGCTGAACGACGACCGGTTTCGCAGGTATCGGTTTGCGTGGCCGAGATTTGGGGCGACGAGGCTTAGGCGCTTTCGCCCATAGGCTGGAGGACCACAAAAGGGTCGCCAAAATCAGCACAACACTGCAGCACCGCATCCCCGCCTCGTCTTCGCCGACACTGGCAATTTATTTGATATTACCAGCATTTACCTGCTCCAACCAGGGAGCAAGGAACGCCGGACGGTTGATTGAATCGGTAAAAATCAGGTGATTAGCGAATATTTTTTACGCCTTAGGCGGGCTTTGTAGCATAGATATTTGCCGGGCTCCAATCAAATACGAAAGTGTTTAGACTCTGTTGCAGCTCCATGAGCGAATCGTAACGTACCGATGTGAGGACAAAAAAGCAGGCTGGGACGAAGAGATAGTCGTATATGTGGGTTGCGAGGTCGACTATTTAGTGCAGTTCCGCAACTACTCGCGGCAAACGGCTTTGTTGCATAAACCCTGCCCTCCAGCCTTCCCGGCCTCCCTGGTGCGCTGCCCAAAAACTGGGCGGCCGGGACGGCTGGAGGGCAGGGTTTATGCAGCAAAGCCGCGCCGATCCCTAACAAGCTGAATTCTTAAAAATTTTTGCTATGGCCGAGTCCTCTTGGGATTTTAATCCCAAGAGATCGAACACTTGCGCACGGCGAGACTGGTGGTCAATCAAAAGCCAGTCTGCACACCAATCCGCACGACTCGTACAGCTGAGGATCTAGTTTTTACTTCCGTTGGGTCCATGTCCGTCGAGCTGGTGGTGGTCGTCGAACCATCGCTGGTTTCCACTGCGGTAAAGGATGTCGATGAGTGTGTTACTGTAGCGCGATTGACCGCGTATTCTGCAAACACCGAGAAGAATATGATCGGTTGAAAGCGAAACCCGAGGCTATAGGACGCTTCCTTTACTTTGTATTGATCGCTGACGGTGAGTGCGGTCGATCCACTTGGAACCACACCCGACTCTGTGCCGATCGAAATCTTCTGCGACTGCTTCTCGGTCCCAAACAGATACGACAGGCGGAGGTAGGGCTGAAAGAACCCTAGTGGCACCCAGGCCATGACATCGGGGCCATAGACCACGCCACTTCTGGACCCAGTGCCAAGCGTTGAAATCAGTGGATTAGGAGTACCGATCGCGTCGGCAGCAATCGCATTTGACAGGCTGTTAAGATTATATTTATAGGAACTGCCGATGACCCCAAACGCCACAGGCACGAAGGGGATGGGAGAGACATGCAGCGCACCGCCGAGCTCAGTTGCCGTCACCTTTTTTGTGTGATCACCATCCGACAGAGTGTAATTGACCACGCCGCTGCGCTGACCGCCCATGATTTGCACATCCATAAAGCAATACGCAGGTTTAGCGTACGTCAGCAGGGCGCCTAGGATGACTGTCGCATAAAGACTGACGCGCCCTACTTTGGCTGAAATCATCATGCCGATACCCTTCCGTGGGTTGAATGGATGGATCACAATCAACCATCGGCAAGATTGGCTCGCTCTTTAGCAAGGCGATTTCTTAAAATAGCCGAATGTAGCAAAAACTCGTGAAAAGCTGGCTGTAAACAGACAGCATAAATCATGACACTCGCCGATCAAGGCTCGCTCAACGACGAGGCATTGCTGATTACCTGGGCTTAGCAACCAAAATCGACCCGTTTAGTCCACCGACATTATTGTTCCACTGATACCAGTCCATGATGCCAAAATATAACCGGGTGGCCCCCTGTGGCACGACGACCTGGTGGAAGGCGCCGCCACTCGTTAGCCCGTTACCAATGAAAAACACTTGGCCGACCGCCGGCGACATACTTTGATAATCGCGCGCAGCAGCAGTGGAAAAGTCAAGCGCCGCTGGCGCCGCCTGATTGGTCGGGTCGCCGTCGGTCAGGAACACGCCCAGTAAGCTATTCATGGGCGCAGTAATGCTCGACTT
>JAPLFX010000214.1 GCA_026390445.1 Pseudomonadota bacterium | reverse complement strand
TACAAATATATATAATCTTTAAGCGACTTACATTGAGACGTCTGATTTTAAAGTTGCTTAAGTAAGCCATTAAATAATCTTCTGAGACAAAACGTGCCGATCTTGAAACATTATCTAGGTTCAGCCACTACCCATTTTTGGTAAAAACCCACCTCCCAAGCACACTAGAAATGCATATTTTTTCAATTGTGGAGAGCAAAATGGTCACTAAGAATTGGCGACTCGGTGTTTTCATCTTGTGCGTGGCCGCTTCGATTGCCAATGCCTGCAAGACCCCAGAGGCTCAAACATCGGAGGTCGAGTCAGCATCGTCAACAGACGAACCGAAAACTAAGGCGAAGGGAAGTAAACAAATTGAATATGACATCGTTATCAATGGCCCCGCGGAGAAGGTGTGGGCGACCCTTGTTGATTTTGAACATTATGGTAATTGGAATCAGTGGGTGCCGAGGCTTGAAGGAAAGGCAGAACTAGGAGCGACCGTCAAAGCTTATGCTAACTCCGGTCCGCAGTTGGATCTCAAAATTACGTCATTTGTCGCACCTAAAGAGATCTGCTGGGTGGATGTGACCTGGTTCACCAATTTCGGGGCCGGTGGCTGGCGCTGTCGCCGTATCGAGGAGCTGCCTAACGGTGCGGGCGTCCGCTTTGTCAATCACTTCGAGTACACCGGAGTCTTTGCCAGTGCCCTCGAACGGGCCACACTCGACTTCCTGCAGAAGGGGATGCAGCAGGAGAACGCCAACCTAAAGACCTACATTGAAAAGAAATAGCGTGCCAGTAAGCTCATGCTTAGGCGTGACCTTTGCTTGACGTCAGATCAAGACCTAAGGCCCACTGCCGCAGGTCTTCAAGCTGGTGGCACACACCACCAGCTATCATATTACCAAGGCCACCGTGCTGGCAGATGTAATTCTCAGGCTTCCATGCGAGGATTTTGCCGATGGACTGGGCGACAGCCTCGCTATCGAGGATCATGGTGGCTTTCATAAAATGGAACTCAAGGACGCCAAAGCGAAGGCCAGCCGCCTTGAAGCCGGCACTCATTTCACCAACTCCGGTATACATAAAGATATCTGCGGTGGTAAAGGCCTTGGACTCCGGGTGGTAGAACGCAAGTTCATAACGTGGCCGGATCTTTTGCGGGTCTTCAACATCGCGCATGCCACGGAAGTTGAGAACCTCGAGGTAAGGGCGCAGTTGAGGGAAGGGGTTTTCGACGGTGATATCGATCAAAGAGAAGGGATATTTCGGATTCTTGCTCGGAATCCGTCCTGGAGGGACGTAAGCAGTGGCTTCCGGAAATTCCTTCAAGTAAGCACCGATAAACAGGTAGTGCCAATCACCGGGAGAGATCAAATACTTGATCTTGGCACCCGTCGATTGTTCAAGACTCTTGAGCGAGGCGAGGACCTTAGGACTTAGTTCTGCAGGGTTGATGATGGCGATGTCTCCGCCCTGCGCAAAGGGCAGATGCACGACGATGCTGCGGTTATTGAGTGGGACCGTTCCATTAAAGAGAAACTTCGTGAGATAGCAATACAGGTGGTCAGACACTTGGTGCAAGGTGTCGAAGTCGGACTCGTTTGAATGGAAGGGCATGGTTCAACCTCGCGGGGTGTAATAGGCGGCGCTCGATGGTAGTACTTTAAACCGTGCAGGCAATGAAGTCACGTCATGCAAGACTCTAGCGTAAGAGCGAAACCGCCGCCTATTTTCTGTGTCAGAACTTCAAATGGATCCTGGCAAACGGCAAGCCCTCGTAGTCTAGGATTTCGCTAGAATTAGCCTGAATATGGGCCTCATGATAACGTTATCTGATGTACACAGATTGGTTTGGGGCCATCATGATCAGAGCATTGATCGCAAGCACTTGTTTTGTCGTCTTTGCTGCGTCGACCTATGCCTGCAGGCATCAGGGTGCATCGGCGGACCAAGCGGCGATAGCCAGCACCTCTAGCAGCTGCATTGGCAGCGATGGCCGTATTAAGACAGGTTATGATCGCATCGGCAGTCACTGCGTCGACCGCGCCGAGTCGTTCTATGTGCAGGGTGGCGAAATTTATAACCGTGGCAAAAAGATTCTGATCAAAGGTGTCAATTGGTTTGGCCTGGAAGGAGCCAGTCTCGATCCCTCGGGCCAGACTCATACGCATATCAAGCTGGGCGGCCTCTGGACCGGCCGCAGCATGGAGAGCTTCGTCGACGACATGGCAGCGCTAGGCTTCAACGCCTGGCGCATACCACTGTCACCCGAGGCTTTAGACCCAGCTACTGCGGCGTTCGATACATTTGCAACAATCCCTCAGGAGATTGAGCATTTTCTTAGCTATACCGAGAGCAAAGGTATGTTGGTGCTTCTTGACCTACACAACTGCGGTAAGGACCATTACTTCAAAGACAAGCCAGGGCCCGGTGTCAGCGGCTCGGGGTGTGCGACCTACACCGAGGATAAGTGGAAAAAGGACCTCAAAGCCCTGGCCACAATAGCCAAAGCCCACCCAAACGTCATCGGCATCGACCTCTTTAATGAACCATTTGGCCTATCCTGGACAGATTGGCTTGGCATGACCAGCCGCGCTGCCGACGCAGTGCTCCAAACCAACCCGACCATTTTGGTGTTCATGGAAGGCGTCGGTTCCATCGGCACTAGCAGCACTGCCGTGTTTTGGGGTGAGAACTTATTTGAGGCCGCCACCAACGTGCCGAATATCCCGCAGTCACGTCTGGTCTTTTCCCCTCATGTCTACGGCCCATCGGTATCAAAGCAGTCGTATTTTAGCGTCGCCGGCTTCCCCACTAACATGCCTGCGATCTGGGACGAACACTTTGGCTACCTCAAAAATCAAGGTTACTGTCTCGCTATCGGCGAATTCGGCGGCAAGTACGTCGACCAAGATAAAATCTGGGGCGATACTTTTGTCGCCTACATTCAGAATAGGAAGCTTGACCACTTTTTCTACTGGGCCATGAACCAAAACGCCGAAGACACCGGCGGCCTCTACACCGACACCAACTGGAAGGCCCTTAATCAGGAGAAGTTGAACATGCTGCGGCCTCTGCTCGAACGCAAATGATAGAGAGCTTAAGGGGCAGTCGTTTGGAGCAAGCAAGGTCCCAAGGTATCCTTGACCCCTGTCTCTACCACAGAAGCACATCGAACCTTTTCGCTTACCCCTTCAGGCCAAGCGTCCCAATCCGTACTTTGCGCTGCAGCGACGTTCCATCTGGATCACCCGAGAGCTTTTCCGCCGCAAAGGCTTTGGCTACGGCACTGGTCTGAATCCGCAGCTCTGGCCCCGGGTTGACAATGCCTGCGACGATGATCTCGGCAACTTGCTCGGAGGTCTGGGCCAGCGTCTCGAAGGAGCCGCGCGCCGCTATGGCATCAGTATAAGCTTTATATACTGGCGCATAGTCCCCCGTGGCCGAAGCTGCGGCCTTAAAACCGCCACCCATGGCGTTGTTGACGAACTCCGATTTGATGCCTGCCGGCTCGATGATCGTGAACTTGATATTAAAGAAGGGCTCCATATAGGTCGCCAGACTCTCTATCATCCCTTCCAAAGCAAACTTGGCGCCGCAATACACTTCGTTAAGAGGCTGGCCGACCAGCCCGCCCACGGACGAGACGGAGACGATGTGGCCACTCTTGGCCGCGCGCATCGTTGGCAGCACAGCACGGATGCAGCGCACGACGCCAAAGTAATTGACGTCGAACACCTGCTTGATTTCGGCCTCGCTCATCTCTTCCATGGCCCGCAGCATGCCGACTCCGGCATTGTTGACAAGCACATCCAGACGACCGGCAAGGGCCAAGATGTCACTAACTGCGGCCTCGACTTGCTCCTCGTGTTGGACATCCAGCCGCACCAGCTCAACGTTGACCCCGGCTGCATGGGCTGCGTTCGTGAGCGCCGCTGCCTTGGTCAAATCACGCATGCTAGCAAAGACGCGCATACCTTGCTTGGCCAGATGAACCGCCGTATAAAGACCGACTCCGGAAGAACAGCCGGTAACTAAAGCAACGCGCTGCATAGACTAACCTCATTTTGATGATGGTGAAGGGTTCCAGCTTCGGCGATGGCTGCAAGCACTGCCTGTCTATTTTTAAAATGACGATATAGGGCTGCATGAGTGACCCCAAGCGAGCGGGCAATCTCGCTCAGGGTAAAGTTACCATCGCTCCGTTCCACGATGAGCTTGATCGCCGTAGCGAGCAATGCAGCCCTCAAGTCGCCGTGATGGTATTGTTGAGTGGGTTTTTTCAGTGCATCACGCTTCGTCAAGATCTACGACCATCGAAATAACGGCAAAGCGCCGAAGTTAGGCGGACTATTTGGTCAATGAGAAGGTCGGTGGAGGATTGCTCAATGGTTTTATATTAAGACCGATAAAGAGGTCAGTCCAGGTAATTACCGGCCGCTCACCACAGCAAAATCCCGAGACTTCGCGATCCCTTCGAATGAAAAAAAGTGGTTGATCTCATTTGTGTGCAACGGCAGCGCTGCAAGGGCCGTGGACGGGGATGAGCTCAAAACGCTTGAATCCCGCCTCGCGACCCCAGGTTTGAAACTCCGCGAAGGTGTAGTCGAAGGCCTCGCCAAATTCGACGAGCATATTGAGCGACATCATAAAGCCGAAGGTATTGTCGCGGCGCGGATCATCGATCAGGTTCTCCATGACGACGAAGGCGCCACCGGGTTCCAGGGCGTCGTACGCCGCTTTGACGATGCGTTTTTTGTCCTGCAGATTCCAATCGTGGAGGATCTGGCCCATCGTGATCAGATCACCTTTGGGCAAAGGGTCCGAGAGGAAGCTGCCACCCGCCACTTCGATACGGCCGGCTAGTCCCCAGCTTGCGATTTGCTCGCGCGCGATCTCTGCCACTTGCGGTAGATCGAAGGCGACACATTGAAGATGCGGATACCTTTCGGCGACCAGCTTGCTCAGGAGGCCCGTCGAACAGCCACAGTCGACGTGGCGGCGGTAATTCTGGAACGGAAACTTAGCACTAAAAGCAGTGAAATTGTGCCGAGACAGCCCTGACATGGCGGCGGCGAACTCGCGCAACTTCGCTGGATTCGAGAAGATCTCGTCAAACAGCGGCCGCTTATTTTGCTTAGCCTCGCTCTGGGCCTCGCCACTGCGCAGCGCTTCACCCAGGTGATCCCAAAAGCCGTACAAACGGTTACCGGCCATGATCAAGGCGCCGCCGATGTAATGCTCGCTGGCTTTATTCAGGTAGCGGTCGGCTTCCGCACTCGGTCGGTACAAGGCTTCCGGACCGTCGCCGTTTCTCTCTAAAAGCCGCAACGACACCAAGCCGTCAAAGAAGTCGAGGCTGCCGCGCTCGGCCCGCAGCTGCAGCACGGCCCTAAGTGCCGTCGCCGTCAGCGGCTTGCGAGCCAATAGGCTGAAGAGGTCGAAGTCGATCGCGGTGATGACGGCTTTCGCGGCGAAGAACCCGAAGCCGAGGCCAAGGATGCGGTCTGGGGTAAAGGAAGCCGAGTTGCTCATGCGGTAGATCCACAGTTCGAGGTTTGATTCGATTTATATCATACCTAGCGACACTACAGCACACATCTGTGGCTGTTCGCACACACTTCACTGTGCCCCGCAAGGCTGCGCGAGAGCCTGTTGCCCTCCGGAGCCGGCATATACAGTTGGAACGCATCTTGTATGGAATTAACTGGCACCATCTCCGACTCGAACATGGACCCAAAGGCGCAGCGATGAGACACCAAGTGACATATCCGTGGTTGGTAGTATGGACCGTAAGCTTCGGTCTCGGCACGGGCTGCTCGGAACATCAGAGCACCGAACTGGATGACTTGGTCCGATCGGGTGATTGCGAGCGAGCCGCACAGGACGTGGCGGCAGGGGTTGACAGCGAGACGAAGGTCGTCGACCACGTTCAGACCATCAGTGGAACAGCCGCCTCTTACGGCCTCGCCACTGCCGGCTATACCGCGGACGTCGTGGTGGCCGCAACCGCCGGGGTCATTTCTGTTGTGGTGTTATGTCCTGTGCCCTTTCTTGTCATTGCCGCCTGCGCTACGACGAAATCTGGATGCGGATCGTTTGACGGCAGCTTCGCCTGCTTCGACTATTCCTGGCCCAATGCTCTTGTCGCCTACGGCTCTAACTCTGAGACGGATACCTCTCACCCCAACCATGCCCCGACGTTCGGCCTAGGCCTCGGATCCGACGCTTATGGGCAAACAGAGGGTTGGCGGGAAAATGCTGGAATGCTGTCCCTTTCGCGTAAGCTCCGCAAGGTCGCGACGTGCTACGAAGCTCAGGATACGCGCGAATCGCTCGTCAAAGCCTCGGCACAGCTGCAGCAAATTCACGAGTCCCACATGTATGATCATATTGGACCCACCGAGCGTGGTCAGGTCGACCGTGACATCGGCCGGGTCTACGCTCGACTTCGGATCATTGACCCAGGGTATCAAGAGCAGATCAGCCGCGCCTGGCATGAGCTTGCGGTCCCTGTGCTGTCCGAGCAGACGCCGGCACTTTGGCGAGATCATGAGACTGGGTCGACCTGGCGGTTTCAGCCTGCCTCACTGAGGGACGGTAAACAGGCGAAGTTGGTCTGCGATCACGCCGCGACCGCACCCGGCCAAGTATGGCAGCTACCCACCCGCGGGGAGGCGCTCCGAGCCATTAAACACGGGCTGGTCGACGGCATCAAAAATCAAGGTTTTGCGACAGCACAGGCCGCAAAAGCCACCGTTTACCTTCATGACAGCAATGACCGTGGGGTGACGGAGTTCCCATTGCTCAACCTGGTAACGGGCGAAATGGTAGATCCGACCGATAGCGAAGGTCACCAGGCAGTCTCACTGCTGTGCGTCGAGTGAGAGTTCGGAACAGTGTCAACGATATACCGCCCGTCCATAGGCTACATCACTCGAACTATTTCTTACTGAAACCCAAGTCCTTGTTGCGCTCGGTAGCTCGCGTCTGGCCGGATGAACCGTTGGCAAAGAACGAGGTTTTACCCATCGTCAGCCGCTTATTCTCAACCCGAAAAATATCAAGCACCACCATCGCCGTCGTTAAACTGCTGCAGTGCGCAATTTTTAAGCGAGTCAAGCGATTTACAGGACTCTCGGTTATGGAGCAGCGCTGGGTTCAACCTTAACCATATTGATGGCGTCATTGAACCCTTGGTGCGAAAGGCCCACGTTGTCATCATGGCCGACCGCACTGGCGACATAGGACGCATTGGACGCAATAAGGTCAGCCCGGACCGCCTTACTAAGGCGCAGGGCAAAACCCGGCTTGAGATAACGCACATTGATCGATGACACTTTATGTCCCAAGCCGAACGTGCTGAGATCGCTCACGTCTTGCGCTTTGAGAACAACGGTCGTCACATCCCCTTGGAGCAAGGCGTCTGTATAAAGATCGACAACCGCCACATAGTCCGCGCTCAGCGCTGCAGCACCTGCGACTTGATCGATCGTGAGCGGGGACCGCCAGTCGTTATGGGTCCGCCAAATGTCCATGGCATGTTTGAGGCTGGTAATCGCAGACCTTTTTGGCTCGGATAGGCCAGTCAAAGTGTCTGAATCAGGGAGGACCAGGTTGCCAGCGACTTTGGTCAGATTGTCATCGGTGACGATCACAAGTCCAGCGTCCCGTAGGATCTGGCGGGTCACCGCTACGAAGTCCATCAATTCAACGAAGGTCGTCAGCTCGCCAACGTTTCGCTGTTCAAGGTGCCCCGTCCAGTTGTTGAAGATGATCCACAACTTCTCCACAAGTGTGAGGTAAGTATGCTTCTCACCAGCACCTGGAATGAACGCTGGCACTAGGTGCGACTCGACGCCGATCTGATTGATCACCATGGAGGCGATAAAGTTGGCACGGATGTTCAGGAGAAGCGCGACGTCGTCAGCGAAATTGAGCACCTTTCTCTGGTACTCCGGCAGATCACCGATGGCGATCACACCTTCATCGACCAGAGACTTGGCGGCGAGGCCTTTGCGCAGTAGCTCTAACATACCGCCGTTGCTCGACAGGGTCTCTCCCTGCGAGTTGCTATTAACCATGTGGAGGCCGGCTGCTAGCGCATAGAGATTCTTCCATGCCTCATCAGAGTGATTGGGTGAGACATCGCTGCGGTTTTCGGGCAGATAGTTTTGGAGAATGCGCAGGAACTCGTCGCAGGCGTCACGGCGGAGCATGTCTAGATTTTTGTCAGAGTCGACGTTGGCCTTCCACAGTTCGAATTCAAAAGCCATGTAATACTGCGACGCGTAGCCGATCTTGGCGATCTGATCCTGGCTTTCTGCCATTTCCTCGAGCGCCTTGCCGCGTATAGTCGCCGCGTTGCCCTGGCGTAAGTCGTGGTAGAGATCGTCGGTTTCATTTTTCATCTGCTGAGTCGTCTGAGCCAGACCCTGGGTGGTTTGAGCCATACTCTGGGTGGTGGCGTTCAATTGAGTCGTGACGGCGGCCATTTCCTGTGTGGTCTTGGACATCGTTTGCGTCGTTTGGGCCATAATGGTGGTCTTCGCCGCCATGCCTTCGGTCGTGCTCTCCATCGACTTGGTATTGGCGGCCATCGCGTCGGTCTTCTGCACCATATCGTCGGTGTTCTGGGCGACGTGGTCGGTCGATTTTTTCATGTGCTTCATATCGTCAAGGACTGAGCATCCAGCGATATTGATGGTCGCAGCTATTAAACATGCGAAGTACTTTTTCACTGGATT
>JAPLFX010000044.1 GCA_026390445.1 Pseudomonadota bacterium | reverse complement strand
GATCAGTTTATAGAGACGGTCGCGAGCGTGGGTATTGACAGCCGTGTTGGCATGGAGGCTGAAGCCGTTGATCGAGTAGCAACGCTCGCCGCAGGCGAATATTTGCGTATATTTCATTTCAAATCTACACTTTTGCTTAATGCTGCCAAGTGCATATTAACTTCGTGTAAAGGAAACGCCATGAGAATCACAATTCGTGCCGCCGCCACCTTCTGCTCACTCGCCGCGTTCTTGTACGCCTGTCGCACGGCCGACAACGGCTCGGACACCGCGAGCTCTTTGGCATCGGCTGGAAGAACAGAATCCAAAACGGTCAACCTACTCTGTATCCGCGACGGCGGCGGCTCCAACCTGCCCCGTATCGCCATCGACAACGGCGTGGCCTACGTACTCGCCGACGCCGAAGGCGACGGCGGCGGGACGAGGCAACTCATCGCAAAGATCGACGTCGACCAGAAAAAGTCTTCGTCCGGCAATGGTTCAAAAGTCATTACTTATACGCCCAGAGACGGCAGCAGTGACTTTTGGCTCGAAACCAGCCTGGACAGCAAAGGTCGCCTGTGGGGCGATGTGAAGTTTCAAGGCCGTCGCTATGATGCAACCTGCGACTCTAGTGGCAAAAAGATCACCTATGAAGTCGGCGGCGCCGCGCCAAAGGCGACCAACAGCTCCGATACAGGCGGTGCCCATGGTGGCAGCTACGAGTTTGCGTGCAGCTGTGCCAAGGACGTCAGCGCCAAAGACTGTGACCATATGCCGGCGCTGACCTTGACCGTGACCGGCGACAGCGCAACCGTCACCTTCAAAAACAGCAGCACAATATATACTGGCAACCGGCAGTCCGAAGAAAAGGGGCAAGCGCTCTATCACGGCTTCCATAGCCCGACAGGCTTTGGCGATCTCGGCGAGCACGAAGCGAAGTTTGATGTGTACCTCGACACGGACTTATTGACTGGAAACAAGGGCCACTTCATCGTCCGCTACCAAGGTGAACGTCGCGACTGGTGGGATCTTCAATGCAAGCGGACTTAAATAGACCCAAACTTTGCAAGGGCGAATGATGGCGATTAATTTATCCGAAAATCCGGTCATTGTGGAGCGGGAGGCAGCGCATTTCGCATTTATTGAAAAGCACGGGCCTTTTATGAAAACAGCACCTCAGGCCTGGCAGGAATTTTGGATGGTCGCCGCTACGTCCATAGATCAGACGATGATCACCGGGAAGATGGGCATCCATCGAGAGGCGCCGCGCAAAGGCGAACCTCCGATCTATCAAGCCGGTGTGACCTTAAGATCACTACCCAATGCCCTCAAGGGTCTTAAGTTACGCAGTCTTCCGCCGGGCAAGTACGCCTGCTTCCTATTACATGGATCCTATGCTCAACTCTCAGGCGCTTACCCGCATATATTTGCTCTTTTACCTGCATTAAAGCTGACCATGAGGGACGAATTTTGTATCGAATCGTATTTGAATTCACCTCAAGACACGCCAGAAGACCAGCTAAAGACGGAAATCCTTATTCCAGTTAAATAGACTCGCTGGTATGCGCGTCGCCCTATCCCGGCCAGCCGCGGCACTAATCAACCGTAAGTTTGGCGGAGCTACCTGGAGGAAGCCATTTTATTCATGACGAGATAGTTTCTAACGCGTGACAAAGGGCATTACTATTTCTTCAAAGGTATCATCGCTCGTAGTCGGAGTTTTCCTGCCTTCAAGCTGCCTATGCACGACCGCCGCGTCCATCAAGCGGCGAGTATCCGCGTCATTCGTAGCCGCGGAACGAACGACCTGCTGGCAGGACGAAGCGTCTTTTGTCGGACAAACGCGAGGAGGAGCAAATTGGAATGACATGAAGTAGAGTTTGGGTGCCCAAACGTGACGTAAACCCTGCTTTACCAGGTAGTTCTCATCCTGTCCCACAAACTCGGCAATGTAACTCGTAAAGCCAATAGACTTGACGAGCGGTATATTGAGATCAGCGTTAAAGGACAGCAGTGATGAGGTCTTGTACATCTCCCAGATCAAGCCTTTGCTTTTGGTAGCCTCGATGATTCCTCGAACTGTTGCGCCATTCCATACCTTGGATTTGTTTTCTGCACTCCAATAGGGATCGAGTTGCGCGACTCGCTTTGGCAGTAAGCTTTTTGAAAGTTTGCCGCTATCGATCGCATCGACTATGAGTTTGGTTCCGTGAGCAGCCACTTGCGTACCAAGGCTATGACCGACGATACGCAGGCTCGGCCCTTCAAAATCGGCGAGGGCTTCTCCGAAGGCACGGGAGAACACGCGAGCCACCGAGCCCTTGGGAGCACCCTCACTCGTCAGAGAACCATCACACCTACGCCATTTGAGAGGCTCTTCATCGCCTGCCCAGATCTTATCTTCAGCCGCTTTCACCTCAGCTTCATCAGCGAACTGGCTCCAATAAAAGATTCCGATATTCCAGCCCGCGTCAATCCAAGCTGCTGCGAGATCTTGCGTCGCTTGAGTTGTTGAATCCGTAAAGAGGAAGTTTTCTCGGTGCCCCACTTTATAAGCATCTTTTTGCCATCCATGTATGTAGATGACGGTCGGTCGATCTTTTGCGTAAAACGGATTAGCTTTGCCCAGGACAGATTTTTCTGCTCGATTGTCTTTTCCATACCAATAGATGCCAAAGTCAAGAGTTCTGCAATCAAAGGTATCAGGATTGGTCAGCCCCACATTAGGGGTCATGGGCTTTGATTCGCTCAAGGCTAGAACCTCAGATTTGGACTTTTCGTCCGTCTTACAAGCTTGGATCGTAAGGAACACGAGGAAAGCACTGACGCTGATATAGGAAGGCTTGAATGAAAACATGAATCTTTGCACACTGAATACAGTCATGTTTTTACCTCGATATTTGACTTAGGGAGATCGATTAAATTTTGCACGTTCCTGCAGGTCTAAGCAATTTGAACCTGAAGGCCCTCAACAAAACGGACACGAGTTTGCCGCTGAAGAACGAGCTACCATGGCTCAAGTATAGCAGCCAAGGGGTAGACTGTGTCAAAGAGGGTTAGGGCTCCTAGGAAGCATGATCCAGAGTTTAGGAAGCGCAAGCTGGCAGGCTTGTCATAGACGAGGGTATCGGCTATTGCCGTCGTCTCTGCTCCACCCAGTTACTGACACAGCTCCGGAATAACTCTAGCGATTAAATCTCTGAGCGCTGCCGTCTCGCCTCGTAGAGCATCACCGCCCCAGCAGCAGCGACGTTCAGCGAATCAGCCATGCCTAGCATCGGCACCTTGATACAGGCCGTCGCCTGGTCAAGCCAGTCGGTACTGAGGCCTTGCGCCTCTTCGCCCAGGAGCAGCACGCACGGCTTTTTGTAATCGACCTGAGTATACGTGACGGCCGTATCGGTTAAGGCCGCGGCAAAAATCTGCAGCTTCTTTTGGAGGCAAAACTCGCGCATCTCGGCGGAGCTAGCGGCAACGACCGGCACATGGAACACCGTACCCAGACTGTTGCGAAGAACCTGCGGATGATACAAATCCAGCGGCCGATCGAGATAGATCACGGCATCGACGCCGGCGCCGTCGGCCGAGCGTAGAACCGCACCTAAGTTGCCGGGCTTTTCCAGATTCTGCACCGCCAGTAGCAGCGGCACGTCGGGTAGCTTTAGGTCAGCGAGCTGCAACACGCGCTGCGCAAAGACGGCGATCAAGCCATCGCTGCTTTCGCGCACCGCCAGCTTGGCGAAGACCGCAGGCGTGATCTGATAGCGCTGCACTGAGCCATGCTTTGGCAGCTGCGCTAACACCCCTTGCGCCGCAGTGGACAAAGCCTCGGTGCAGACAAAGAGCTCCGCAATTTGGTAGTCAGCCGCAATGGCTCGGCCGATTTCCCGCGCTCCCTCGACAGCGAATAGACCGGTTTGACGGCGTTCCTTCGCCACGCCAAGAGCGATCACGGCGCGTACGCGAGGGTTTTTCAGACTGCTGATATGCAGATCTTCGCGCACCGGCTAGGCCTTTACAAATAGGCAGGAAGCGCCACTTGGCAGAGCCCTTCCGGCACTGTCTAGCACCACCATCTCGCCAGAACTCAACTCGCCAGTGCTACTCGGACAGATGTCGCCGAGTAAGTTGGTCAAGGCCAAGGGCGTGTAGCCCGCTGAATGTGAGCTTAGGAGCACGAAAGAAAAGTCTGGTGCCAGGATCTGACCGAGGTCGTCGAGCAGCGGCGGTAACATTTCCTCGATCTTCCAGGTTTCGCCTTTTGGCCCGCGACCAAAGCTCGGCGGGTCGAGGATGATGCCATGATACTTGCTGGCACGACGGACTTCCCTCGCGACGAACTTTTGTACATCATCCACCAGCCAACGAATCGGCTTGTCCTTGAGGCCCGCCCGCTCAGCGTTTTCGCGGCCCCACTGGACGCTGGTTTTAGAGGCGTCAAGATGCGCTACCGCGGCACCGGCCCTGGCGCAGGCAAGCGTCGAGCCGCCGGTATAGGCAAAGAGGTTTAGCACCTGCGTTTCCTGGTGCTGCTTGGTCCGCTGGGCGACGAGGTCGGCCAGGCGACTCCAGTTGGCATGCTGCTCGGGGAATATTCCCAAATGGCCGAAATCGGTGAGGCGAATCACCAAATCACCGACGGATGGCATGGTGATCGTCCAAGACTCGGGCAGCTTGCGATTGCGCACCTCCCATTTACCATCGCCACCACTGAAGCGGGAAAACACGGCGTCAGCCCGCTGCCACTCGGAGTCGGCAAGACGGGGGCGCCATACCGCTTGGGCCGCCGGCCGCACCAACAGATAGGGGCCGACCTGCTCGAGCTTCTGGAAATGACCGCTATCGAGGAGGGTGTAGGTACTTTGGCTCATAAGCATCCGTTTAGGTGAGGCGCACGTTTGGCGCGGCGGGAGAGAGGTATCACCAGTCCTGTTTGACAAGCAATGATGTTAACGCCAAGATGCCACCTCAGCACCTCCAGTCCGCCCCGGTAAAGTTCCAAGTTGCCGCGAAATTTTGGACTAACCATTTGAATATTCAGTGTTTTAATGCCCTCCAGGAGACCTTCAAGCATGAGTCTTGCAGCTACCCCAAAACGCGTCAAGCGCGGCTGGATGAACCTCCGCGTCGAGCGGATCGTCCACGAAACCCACGATAGTGACACCTTTTATCTGGTCGACGCCGACGAAGGCGGTCGGATGTTCGATTATATCGCGGGACAATATCTCACCTTTCGCTTCGACGATGTCGAGGCGAAGCCCTTGGTTCGCTCCTACACGATGTCTAGCTCGCCGTGTCAGGCGGATTTCGCAGCGGTCACCGTCAAGCGGGTCGAAGGTGGCAAGATCAGCAATTGGTTATGTGACCAGGTCAAAGTCGGCTCAGTGCTGCGTGCCCGCGGACCCATCGGTAAATTTGTCTACGAGCCTGGCATCGACCGCGGGCATTTGATCATGGTGGCCGGCGGCAGCGGCGTCACGCCCTTTGTCAGCATCCTGCGTGAATACGCATCCCACCTCGGCCAAGCCGGAGCCCCGCAGCGGATGACGCTATTAGTTTCGCACCGGTCGTCGCAGGACATTCTCTGCGGCGCCGACCTGCAGCCGCTGATAGGCCAACCCGGTATCGCCATCCACACGACCCTGAGCCGGGAAAACCTCGAAGCCGCTGGCTACTGGTACGGCCGGATCAGCGACCAAAAGCTAGCAGCGGCGATCAATGGCGCCTACCAAACAGCGACCTTCATGACCTGCGGCCCTCAGGCGATCATGGACCAGACCGTTGCTCACCTGCGCGGAGCCGGGGTCGAGGAAGCCCATATCAAGACGGAATCATTTGAATAATGCTGGGATGGACAAGCTCTGGGGCGGAATGGTAATGATCCCAGGTCGTCACCCCCCCGAGTGCCAACCTGGGACCATCTGGCTTTCCAGAACTCCTTTCTAGACCCCCCCTTGAAATATGTAAATTGAATAATTTGCCACAGAACTGGTGAATTTTTTTCACAAGGGCCGCGATGAAGATCGACCAACTCAGCTACTTTGTTGAAGTCGCCAAGCTGGAACACTTAAGCCAAGCGGCTCGGGCTGTTGGGGTTAGTCCTAGCGCCGTAAGCCACTCGATCGCCGCCCTGGAAGAAGAGCTAGGTCGCGAGCTACTGCGTCGCGAAGGCAAGCGCCTGACCGTTACCAGCCACGGTAGAATCCTCGCCAAACGCGCTGAATTCATCCTCAATCAACTACATCAACTCAAGGAGGAGATGGCCTCCGACGAAGTCGCTTGGGAAGGCACCCTCAGACTTGGGGCGCCGCATGGCTTCGCCGCCGACTGCTTAGTCGATGCCTTCGTCGAATTAAGCGCCCCTCACCCTGAGCTGCGTGGCGAACTGCACAACCTGCGCTCCGCCGAGGTCATGCGGCTGGTGGCAGCCGGCGACCTCGACTATGGCTTGACGCTGACAGCCTCGGGACATCATGCCATCGAGCGACAAAAGCTATTTAGTGGCGAGGTCCTGCTTTGCGTGCGCCAGCACCATCCGATCCTAGCCCTGCCAGCCACGGCGCGTGTGGCCGCACTCCATGACTACCCAGTGGCCGGACCGCGCAGCGTTGGTGAACTCGCCAACGATGCCGACTGCGGCGTCTTGGCCTACATGCGCCAACCAGGCGTCTTCGCCTTTTGCTACGATAGCTATGACCTCGCTTGCCAGTACCTGTTAAAGACCGATGCCTGGTCCTTTCTGCCGGACTGGGCCATTCAAAACAGCCGCGGCGGCGTCCTGGCGATTCCTGACACCCCTGCCGTCGAGATGTATGAAATCACCGCCATGTGGCCCAAGGAGCGCGGCCTGTCACGGCCACTCAGGGCACTGACGCAACTCCTCGGTGCGCGCGTCGGCATCAAATGATACGATCGCGGCCAACCCCTTTAAACGTAAAGTGAGGCACCATGGCCGCTCCCTATCTGTGGAACCTTCAACCAGAAGTGTTCTCGTTTAGCCCTCTGCCACGTTGGTACAGCCTGCTCTTCGCCAGCGGCATCGTCGGCGGCTATGCGATTATCAGAAAGATGTTTATCCGCGAGGGTAAACCGGTTGAGCTACTTGATTCACTGCTGGTCTACATCGTCGTCGGGATGATGGTCGGCATGCGCCTTGGCCACGTGATCTTTTATCAACCGGACTACTATATCAATCACCTGCTTGAGATCCCGATGATCTGGAAGGGCGGTTACGCCAGCCACGGCGGCTTTCTCGGCGTGATCATTGCGCTGGTGCTCTTCGTGCGCAAGAACCGTGACATCACCTTCCTCTGGCTAGCTGACCGGGTTGCGATCATCTCGCTGTTTGCCGCAGGCTGTATTCGCCTCGGCAACTTCTGCAACTCGGAGATCATCGGGCGCCCTGCAGCGGAAACCCTGCCATGGGCCGTCATCTTCACCCAGGTCGACCAAGTGCCACGCCATCCGGCGCAGCTGTATGAGGCGATTGGCTACTTTGGTCTGTGCGGCCTGTCGATGCTGCTCTACTACCGCACCCGCCTGGCCGAACAGACCGGCCGCTTGATGGGACTGATTATCGCCACCGGCTTTGCCTGGCGCTTCTTTTGCGAATTCTTCAAAGAAGACCAGGTGCCCTTTGAGGCGGGTTTGACGCTCAACATGGGACAGATGTTGAGCATCCCGTTTATCATCGGTGCGACCGCCCTGGCCCTAAACGTTCAAGGCAGATGGCAAACCGCCGCCGCGAGCGAGAGTCCAAAGGTGCAGACTCCCGCGCGCAAGCGGCGGCGGCAGAAGGCGTAACGCCTTCTCTAGGGTTTATTCGTAGGCTTGGAAAGGCATGCCCAAGGCGTCCGAGACCGCCTTGTGGGTGATCTTGCCTTGATAGGCGTTAAGGCCCTTGCGCAGCGGCAAGGAGTGCTTCAATGCATCCTTGAAGCCATGCTGAGCGATATCCAAGGCGTACTTGATGGTGACGTTGGTCAAGGCGTAGGTGCTGGTTTTAGGCACGTCACCAGGGATATTGGTGACGCCGTAGTGCAGCACGTTTTCATCGCGGTAAACCGGATCATCATGAGTCGTCGCCCGGATGGTTTCGACACAGCCGCCCTGATCTATCGCCACATCGACGATCGCCGAATCGCGCTCCATGGTGCGCACCATCTCACGGGTGACCAGGCGCGGCGCCTTGGCACCGGTGATCAAAACGCCCCCGATTACTAGATCGGACTCGGCCACTGCCTCAGCGATGTTTTCTGGATTAGACATCATGGTCGTCACGAGATTGCCAAAGATGTCGTCGAGGTAAGCCAGGCGGCGAGCACTGACGTCGAGAATCGTCACGCGTGCACCCAAACCGATCGCCATCTTCGCCGAGTTGACGCCGACAACGCCGCCGCCGATGATTGAGACCAAACCACGCTTCACGCCGGGAACGCCGCCAAGCAGCAGACCCTTACCGCCACTGTGCTTTTGTAACAACTGAGCGCCGACCTGGACCGCCATCCGACCAGCGACTTCGCTCATCGGCGTCAACAGAGGCAAGGAACGATCTTCAAGCTCGATGGTTTCATAGGCGATCGCCGAGACTTTGCGCTCGACCAAGGCCTTGGCCAAATCAGGCACTGCGGCTAGATGCAAATAGGTATAGAGGATCTGACCTTCGCGCATCAGGCCATATTCCTGGGCGATCGGCTCTTTGACCTTGATGATCATCTCGGCCGTGGCCCAGACCTTGGCGGCCGTATCGACGATCTCGGCGCCTGCAGCCTTAAATTTTTCGTCGGGGATGCCGGCGCCGACGCCGGCGTTTTTTTCGATAAAGACCTTGTGACCAGCGGCCACCAACTGCTTGACGCCTCCGGGGACGATGGCGACGCGGTTTTCGCGGTTTTTGACTTCCTTTGGCACGCCGATGATCATGGGAATTCCTCAATGTGTGGATAGGATACGGGATCGCATCCCTAGTTAGCGGGCGCCGCAGCGAGAGTCAATCAATAAGGTTTAGCCTTGCGCCGGGGTTCCACCTCGGCTGACTAGCCATAAAATGGCTATAGGCAATACCCGGCCGCACTCAGCGGCGCCAAGATCACCCAGGTGGAGGTCAGTATCGCGGCTGGCGGGGCGAGCGCTGCGCCTTACGCACGGGCCCACGGCAAGCGGCAATCCAACGCTCCAGCTGATGCCGTTCGTGCTGCATCTGGATCAAGTCATCCGCCATGGCAGCGCCAAATTCGCGCTTCAGCTGCCTTAAGCGGGCTGCGACTTCCCTGGCCTGAAGAAAGTCCCAGGCCGGATGGGCTCTGGCAGACTTCAAGGATGTCTTGAGCTTACGCAGCTGGCTCTCGACGGATTTGCGCAGGCCGATGATGTCGCCAATCGGGGCAAAGTCGAGATTGAAGTCGCGCTCTCCGCCCTTTAGCACGACTTGGCGCAGGCGCTCCAGGCGGGCCACGTCGCCCCAGCTGTAAGCGTCCTGAACCTGTTGCCATAACGCTTGGTCGGTCCGGTCTGGGTTGGTGTCGGGGTGCAGGACCCTAACTAGCTGACGATAAATGGACTTCAGGTAGTCCTGGCTGGTCCTGTCGTCTCGGGACTTTGGTGGATGCCGTTTGGTCGCGCCCTGACGGCCGTCCCCGGCGTCTTCGCCAAAGGCGTTATCAAAAGCCTCGGCAAAGCGCCTGGCAAACTCCTCGTCGGCGTCGTCCTCCTTCTCGCCCTCGTCGTCCTCAAGGTCACCGGCCTCATCCTCGAAGTCCTCACCAGAGGCCTCGCGCCAGAGCTCAGCCTCGGTCCCTTCGGCCTTAGCCCTCCGAATGCGGTCCAGGGCCACACCCAGCGACACCTCGGTCCACGCGGCATAGCGCTCAACATCCATGACTAGGTCGTGAAGCTCGCGCACCTGCGCCTGCTCCTGCCTTAATCTAGCGATTTCGCGTTCAAATTCGCGGTCGATCCAGGCGGTAAAAGCAGGTACTTCGCGTTCTTCAAAGGTCTTGAGGCGGGCACCAGCGTCCTCGGCCTCACGGCAGCGGGCGCCGTAGCGATCCTTCTCATGGCGACGCCTAGGCGAGGCATCGATCAGCACCAGGTCGACTCGATCGGAGAAGGTGACCGGCACCGGTGCCTGCTTTCGGCTGCCTTTACGAGGTGGAACGGAGCGACGCATAACCGGCCTTTCGCAGCTGAGGGTGGGCTTGTAACGCAGATCCGAGGTCCACGTCGCGAAAAAAATCCCTAGAGCGGTATCAAAGCGAAAAGCTATAAGGCTGTCCATGGACATCGCGGATTTTGCCCGACAACTCCTTTTTCAATCAGATTTGGCGCAAAAGCTCCAGACGCCCGGGACTTTGACCGACGAGCGCCGCGGCCATGGGATTGACGTGCCAAAGGCCCCGGCCCGTTGTCCGGCGCTGACATTGAAACCGCGCGGCAGCTCGCAGCAAACGCCGTTCCCATCGCTGCGCGATCTGGAAGATCCGACGAAGCGAGCCTTGGTCCTGCATTTTTTTGCCAACCACGAGCTGTTGGCGATGGAGTTGATGGCTCTAGCGCTGCTGCGCTTTCCCGAGGCGCCGGCCAAATTTCGCCGCGGTTTGGCGGCGGTGATTATGGAAGAGCAGCAGCATTTGCGGCTCTACAAACAGCGAATGGAAGACCTCGGCATGGGCTTTGGCGCCGTGCCGGTCAACCGCTTTTTTTGGGATGTGATGGCCGACACACCGTCACCGCTCATCTTTATCACGCAGATGGCGTTGACCCTAGAGCAGGCCAATCTCGATTATTCCAAACACTTCCTTAACCTGTTTCGCCAACTCGGCGACACCATCACCGCCGACATCCTAGATGTCGTGTACCAAGACGAAACCAGCCACGTCGCGCATGGCATCACCTGGTTCAATGCCTGGCGACCGAGCGACGGCGGCAGTGATTGGCAGGCCTACAGCAAACTCTTGCCACCACCCCTCACGCCCGCGCGTGCCAAAGGCATCGGCTTCCATCCAGAGGCGCGCAGGTCAGCCGGTCTGTCTGAAGAGTTCATTCAGGAGTTGCAAGTGTACGCGCATTCCAAGGGTCGCCCGCCAAATGTGTATTGGTTTAACCCAGGCTGCGAAGATGAAGCCTGGGCAGGAATCACTGGGCAAACAGCCGGGCCAGAAGCCAAAGCGGTGCAAAAGATCCGGGCCGATCTGGCTGGGCTGATGGCCTTTGTCGCCACGCCGCAGGATGTGGTCTTGGTGCAGACGAGACCTCAGGTGGAATTTTTAACGGGACTGCAAGACCTTGGTTTTGCGCTTCCGCAATTCGCACTAGATGCGCGAGAGCTTCACGGACGGCTATTAGGACGCTTCGTCCCTTGGGGACAGAGCGCAGTGGCTCAAACCTTTGCTCAGGGCATGGATCTGCAATGGCAAACAAACATTGCAGCAGCGCCAGACGGACGCCTGTTTGCAAAAACCTGGTCTAAGGAGCTTAGCCTTGAAGCTGGTTTTGAGCCGGGCGGGGTTCGGGGTGGCGGCACAGTCTGCCGTGAACTAGTCGCAGCCGAACAGACCATCGCGGCGCTTTTGGCGCACGGCACGGTCGTCGTCAAAGCGCCCTACGGCACCGCAGGACGCGGGATGTTGCGCGTCCTCGCTAAGGACGGTGTGACCACCGAGCAGCGTCGATGGTTCACCGGAGTGTTGGCGCGCCAAGGCGCCCTGATCGTCGAACCCTGGCGCCAGCGAGTCGCCGACTTTAGCCTGCAGATCAATGTCGCCAACGGCGAACGCGCCGAAGTCGGCATGACTCGTTTCATCACAAGTGATCGTGGCCAGTACACCGGGCATGTTCTCGGCCGTAAACTCGACGGACTGGATCCAGACTTAGTCCGCGCCTATAACGAGGCCGACTTTCCCGGCATCATGTCGCGTGTCGCCAGGACCGTAGGCGACAAGCTGGCTGTAGCCGGCTACTCGGGCCCCGCAGGGATCGATGCCCTGATATTCAGAGATCAAGATCACGGCAGCTATCACCTTTACCCTTTGGTCGAAGTCAATCCGCGCCTAACCATGGGCCGCGTCGCCATTGCCTTGGACCGCCGCGTGCATGCCGCAGCCAAGTGTCGTTGGCTGCATCTGCCGCTGGAACGGATCCGCCGACGCGGCTGGGCCGATGGACTGAGCTTCACGCGAGCGATGCAGTCGGCACACCCGTGTCAATTGCGCAGTGGTCTATTAGAAAGCGGCGTGATGCCGACCAATGATCCAGCTAGCGCCCAGGCGATGCTGACGATGCTGGTCGCGGGGGAAGCTGCGCTTAAAGACTTTGCTTGGACTTTGCTACCCTGACAATCCTTAGACAGTGTTTGGCTAGCCGCGAACACCTCTCAGAAAGCCCGCATCGACGATTATAAAGTCGATGAAAATCATTTAGTTATCTAGTCATTCATTGTTTGTCGTATAAATCCAGTCCTCCAGCCTTCCCGCCCACCCAGTCTTTAGACAGGCTTTATTCCGCACAACTGAGAGGGCGGGAAGGCTGGAGGGCTGGATTTATGCAACAAAGCCAGTCATTAACAGCCCCGTTCAGGAGCTACGCGAAGGTTGCCGGCAGCTTGGCACATTTGCTGCAAAGTTAAACGTGCGCCTTTATCAAACGGACCTATCGCCACTCTCTACCGAGGAGTCAGACATGCCAGTCAGCCATAGCACCAAGGGCCCTTTTTACTCCGTGTTCGCATCCATCTGCGTGACCTCAACCTTAGCCGTGGCCTTATCCGGGTGCGGCAAACCGTCTGCGAGCGCGACCCTTGCCGCCACAGGCGACACCTTAACCAGTGGCACGTGGGCCAAGCAAACCGTCCTCGCGTCGGAATCATCGGCGATGGGCATCACCTCTAACAGCAAGATCGAGCGCATTCTACTCGTCACCGTCACGAAACAGGGTGACACCCTGGCGACGTCTGAGCAGGCCTGCGATGCGAACTCCATCAGCTCTGGCGGCACAAGCCTGGTTTTTCCAGACGCATTTAAGCATATGCTCCCGGTCCGCAAGGCCTCATTTAAAATCACGACCGATGCCAAAGGGACCACGCTCTCAGGAACGCAGGCCGTTGAAGTCCTGGGCGCTAAATTGGCTGATCCAGTGAAAGATCCACTACCGACATCGGCTGATAATGGCGCCTTATTCGATCAAGATGGTGACGGCAAGCCAGGTGTCACGGTGAAGATCAGCGTGAGCGCGCTATTTATCAATATTAGTGGCCAAGTCTACTTGACGCAGCGAACCTTAACCCAAGAAACTGGCCATCTCGACAGCGCTGACATCATCCGCGGCAACATCAGCTGGTCAACCGATCAAAAAATTATCGGTTCTGATTCGACCATTTTGGGCGCCGTCCAGCCGTCCATCAAGGCTCTCCCCGACGCCAGCGTGTTCACCATGCGCAAAATTAGCGACACCGATACCTGTGCGACGATCCTGAGTCGCAAAGATAAATTGTTTGATGCCGTGAAATAATCACGCCGAGGTCAATCTCACCGGTTTTTTTGCCCTAGAGCTCTCAGCGAGCAGTGCCCGACACCATGGTCGGAGAGCACTGCCTGCTGAGAGCTCTTGCGTTTGCCGCGCTATTGAACAAATATAGTCATCAGTCCATCCATAGCGAATGAATATTTTCCGCCGCCCATCCACCGGGGGCTGAGGAGACCCATGATTACTTGGCACCAGATCATCTGGATCGTTTGGACCATCAATGCTCTCCTAGTCTTGACCGGCACATTCTACACCATTTGGCGCTCGCGCCGCAGCGTCAAGCCAAGCGGCGCAAGCTCAAGATCTCTGCCGCCTATATCGATCCTAAAGCCGGTCAAAGGCGCCGACCCAGGTCTCTACGAGAATCTCAAAAGCTTTATCGAGCTGGACTACCCAGACTACGAGCTACTGATCTGTACAGCAGACCCCGCTGATCCAGCCGTAGCCATTGTGCGGCAATTGCAGACCGCCTATCCACTTAGTCCGATCAAGTTGGTGCAGAGCGATCCCGATTTTGGCTTCAATCCGAAGGTCGCAAACCTGCATCCAGCCTGGTCCTTGGCGGCCCATGACATGGTTTTGATCAGCGACAGCAATGTCCGCGCTGATCGCGATTATCTCAAACAACTGGTTCCACTCCTGTCACCAGATACAGGCACGGTGACGGCATCGATTCGCTGCTTTGGCGGCTCGGGCCTTGGCGGCAGGTTAGAGGAAGGGGTCTGGAACAGCTTCTACGCGCGTTGGGTGAACCTAGCCTATGCCATCGGGCGCCCCATCGTCATCGGTAAATCCCTGCTGTTTCGTCAGAGCCTAGTCAACCGCTTTGGCGGCTTTTCGTCGTGCATCGATTGCATTGGCGAGGATTATAAGTTTGGTGGCGAGCTAGCTAAACTCGGCAAGCGAATCAACTTGATGCATCGTCCCATGCCACAGTTTGTTGGCAAAAAGTCCCTGAGCGACTACTGGAGTCGCAATTATCGCTGGCATTTCTTGCAAAAGAACTACGAACCGCTGATGTTTATGCTCACGCCCCTGCAGTACCCCGTCGTGCTCGGTGCTTTGACTGGTACGTGGACTGGATGGTTGGCAACCATGGCGTTATGGGCCACTGCGGATGCCATATTGCTTCGGGCCCTCAAAAGTCCCAGTCATTCACTGCATATTTGGCTGCTCGGTCAGCTTATCTCGCCGTTGATTTGGGTTCAGGCCTTGTGCTGCAACTCGGTACGCTGGCGCGGCAATAAGTTCAACATCAAGGCGACAAAGGGGCCTTTACACAAGGCCAAGCCAACCACAACTCACGGGTACCCAACGCCGATGGGCGAGACCTTCAATTTGCGCAACAGCTAGCGATTAGTCGAACATGAGCAAAAATGATTTGCCATCACCGCCAAGCCACTCGGATCCATTCCCGTATAAACGAGCTTGGCTGGCTGCGACGATTGCCTTTTTGCTCTCCCTACTCCTAACGCTCCAGCCGGCCAAGGATTATATTGAATCAAATCTATCGCTTCCCCTGATCTACCGCGCCCTAGACGCCTGCGACCTGAGCAGTTCGTTATCAAAGCAGCTCAAAATCATCGTTTACGATGATCCGACGTTTGCGCGAACCGGTGACCCGACCCTTAGCCTTACCGAATGGTCAAAATTCATTAAGTTAATTGCGGCTCGGTCGCCACAAGCCATCTACATCGACAAGGTCTTCTATCTACCACTAGACATACCAGCGCAGGAGATCGACGCCTTCAATGCTCTCGGCGGTCTAAGCACAAAGATCGTTACCATTGCCTTCACCAAGACCACCCCCATACCCGGCCGAAGCCCGCTCGACTTAAGCGACCAGCGCTACCGCGATCCAGATCCCGTCACGTCAGGGCCAGCGACTGCCGGGCCAACAGCCGCTGCGGGCGGTCCAGACAAAGTCTACGCCTACGGGCGCGATGAGCGCCTTGCCAAGACCTTGCATCGGATTGGTCACGCCATGAATGGCGGCAGCGGTCGCATCGCAGCACTCAGTAACATTGGACCGGACACAGTCCTACCGCATGTGGCGTTGATGGCCAGCGATACGTTTCAAGTGTTGCAAGGCCGTCTAGTGATCGATGGGACGATGGACATTTCCCGTGATCACTTGGGCCGCGTCGTCGTCGAATTTCTGCCGCGCCGTGCATACCAGAAGAGCAGCATTAGCATGGGGTATTTTCTCTCAGAAAGCACCGCTGCAGCCGCAGCCGCATTGATCGAGCCTGGCGACCACGTTTTAGTTGCACCGCAGTTTTATACCGGAAATACCGACTTTAGCCAAACCCCGGTCGGGTCGATGCCCGGCGCATACGTCATCGCCTCGCTGATAAACTCAGTCATAAATCGCAATTTTATCACGCCATCAGATGGCATGACGCCGATCATATGCTTTGCCCTCTACCTACTGACTGGATTGATTTGGGGGCAATTCAAACGCCGTCGCCTCGGGACCATTGCGATTCTATTGCTAATATGGCCAGCAGCTTGTGTAGTCGTATTCGCGTACCAGAGGACTCTTCTAGATGTCTTCACTCCGGTTGCGACTGTGACGCTGTGCTCGCTGGCATTTGGCTACTATTTCACCGGGCTAAGAGAGGGACTGCTCGCATTCATCAACGTCCTCAGCCGCGAGAATGTGCATCTAAGAGGTGAAATAGCCCAGGCGAGCGACATCGCCAACGCCCTGCACGAAGGCACCCCGCCGGAATGGGGTGGCTACGAGGTCGTTGCTTTAAATCGAGCATTGAGCTCGACCAGCGGTGACTGGATTCACTTTGAGGCGGGACAGCACAGCGGCCTAAAGCACGCGATTATGTGCGATATTGCTGGACACGGACTGCAGGCATCGATTCTTGTCTCGACTTGTAAATCGGTATTGCAGGCGATGATGTTACTCGACGATGGTGGACGAGATGAGGTCAACTTCATCAAACGCTATGCCAGCCTATTAAATGAGGTCTTGTATCGCAACGGTAAAGGAGATCATGCCGCATCGCTTCTGGGTGTGACGCTGCACCCAGACGCAACCATCACCGTGGTATGCTGTGGCCATCCAGCGCCGATCATGGTGCGGCCAGGCGACCCTGGCTGCGTGTTCTTCGAAAAGCTTTCAGCTCCGAACTCAACCTTGGGAAATCAGGCGGCGATTCCGATCAGTTCAACTAAGTTCCCGTTTGCGCCTGAAGACCTACTGATCCTGCATAGCGATGGCATCGTACTGCCACGAAGCGGCCTAAAGCTCACGCGCTACTTCAATGCCACAGACGACCGGTCGCCGTTCGGGTTGGCGCATGCTTTAGCTGCCGATTTTACGGCGGCTCACAACGGCCTAGAACAGGACGACCTGAGTATCATATGCATCAAAAAAGCCACGACCTAAACTCAATGAGAATCGTTTAGACTGTGCGCCCGAGGCCGGTGACCCCAACGCCGAATCGTTCTTGAGTTGGATGCAGGAGGCTCAACGGTCCCCGGACTGGCGAGTGCTACCTTTGATGCGTCGATGCAACTCTGCGGTGATGCACTAGCTGCATTTAAACAGTCAACCAGCGTTGTATCATCAACAGTCCCTGGAAGCAGACCGTTGAACGGTGCGCCAACATAGCCAACATCCGTGGCACCAGCTGGGATCGTATAGAGGACGGATACAAACAAACTCGAAAAATCGGTAGCAGCCATCGTAAATGACTGTTCGGGCGCGCCCGGCTTGGTATCTGTGACGTCACCCGGATTACCAGAAGCATCGATAGTACTAATCTGCCAACTACCACCGTTGGCGCTGATATCCGCAGCCGTCATCAACAGCGCGTCGTTTTTATGCCATTGGCAAAGAACATTCACATCCGTTGTGCTAGACGAATCAGTCCAGCCACAGGTGAGGAATGAGCCATTGACCCAGGTTGGTTCCTGACCACTGCCCAAACTTGGGCTGGCGCCTCCGGTCGTAGGCGGACTCGGAGTCGGACTCGAAGTCGATTGGGAATTAGGACCCGAAGCCGGCGCCGAGCCGGCGTTGTCGGATTTGGAGGTACTCTTCACGCCTGGGTTGATCCTCGATCCCATGCGCGACCGTTCCCCGCTGCATCCGACTGCAACTAAGATCCCCATGAAGTGAGCCACGGCTATGTTAAGGTTTTTTGACAATTAACCCCCTTCGCAATCAATGAACGCCATTGATCACTACTTATCGGCCGCGCATGCGCGAAACTTTAACTTAGACCTGGGTCTCGCCGACTCGCCTAAATCACGGTCGCAACCTATCAATTTGCAGTGAGTATTTGGTCGCATGTAAAGTCATCTGCCCGACAGTTCAGGCACGGCGTGACTTAGGGCCCTAATTCAACGCCAAAACTCAGGCCATCATAACCAAGGTGCACACCCACGGGCAGGTCCACCTCGTCGCGAGCGTGCATGATTTCGTGTGAAATATGCGTAATGTATCCCGTTTTCACCTGCAGCGCGGCCATCAAGGCGGTCGTCTCTTGAATGCAGCTGTGCGTCGGATGCTCGCCGTAACGAATACCGCTGGCGACCATCGTGTCGATTTTACCGCGCCAACGGGCGATGAGAGCCGGTGAAAATAACTTAAAATCCGTGGCATAGGCAAAGCGTCCCAGACGAAACACCGCGGACTGAACGTTGCCGTGCACTGCATAGGCCGGCTCGATCTCAAGTCCGAGAACGGAGAACGGCTTCTGGTCAAATTCGCTAAGCGTGACCTGCGGTTTGGTGCCGATATAGCCGGTATCGTGGAACACATAGGCAAACTTTTGCCGCAGCTCCATGGCATGGCGCGTCGCCGCATAACAAGTGACGCTGCGATGATCACGAAAGTAGAAGGCACGCAGATCATCAAAGCCGTGGCAGTGGTCGGCATGCGTGTGCGTATAAAGGACGTGCTCGAGTTTGCGCACCCCGGCCTTCAGCATCTGGGCACGAAAATCGGGGCCGGTATCGATAACCAAGTGATCTCCACTTGGGACCGTGATGAGCAGCGAAGCGCGTAAGCGTTGGTCGCGAGGGTCGGGACTGGTACAAACCGCACATGCGCAGCCAATCACTGGAACGCCGGTGCTGGTGCCGCTACCGAGAATGGTCACTTGTAGTTGCGTGGGAGCCGTCCTTGCTTCGCGTTAACGCCGAAAATATTCGTCGAGTAAAAACCGTCGCTGCTCGCTGGTGGCAGCGGCATAGACCTTCATCGCTTCCAGCTTAGCCATGCTTTCGCCTTTGCGCAGCGGATAATCGCGCAGGATCGCCGCTTCGTCCTCGCTGTAGCCATCTCCGATAAGGACCTCACTATACTCACCGTAGCCACCAGAGCCGGTCAGTCGCGCCAGCAAACCCTCGCGGCACAGGACCTCGAGCGCCGCGGCCAGCTCCTCCTCGGTCGCGGCTATGACCGAGCGCAAATACTTGGTGAGAGCCAATAGACTCTCACCGACTCCGCCGCCGATAAACTCGCGGGCGGCGGCGAGCACTTCGATCAGTAAGGTAAGTTCGGGAAAGCTTTTGTCGATCATGAATTTCTGGATATGAAAGTCACGCGAACCATAGATCAGCGTGCAATGGGCTTGCAGACCGTCGCGTCCAGCGCGACCGATTTCCTGAACATACTGCTCGATACTCGCGGGCAAACTAGCGTGGTGGACAAAGCGAATGTCGGCCTTATCGATGCCAAGACCAAAGGAATTGGTCGCCACGACGACCCGAGCGGTACCGGTCATAAAAGCTCGCTGCGCCGCCTCGCGCGAGGCTGGCGGCAAACCAGCATGATAGATTGCCGCCGCAATACCAGCATCGACCAGCAAGCGATGGACTTCGCGAGCCTGCTTGCGCGTCTTCACATAGACGATGCCTGAGCCCTCCTCAGTCATGACCATCTGCAGCAGCAGCGTATAGTGCGCCGCCACCTTTTCGGTCTTGACGATCTTGAGGCGCAGATTGGTGCGTGCCACCTCAGCCCAAACCTGCGCTGGACGGCGCAGGCGCAGCGCGTGCTCGATGTCATCGCGAACGCGCCGGGTTGCCGTCGCAGTGACCGCAAGCTTCTGCACCGCGCCGAAATCCGCCAAATAATGGCCGATGAGCCGGTAATCAGGGCGAAAGTGGTTACCCCAATGGCTGACGCAATGGGCCTCGTCGATCGCCACCAACTGGAGCGGCAGAGCTTTGAGGCGGGCACGAAAATCGGCGCGAGCCAAGCGCTCTGGCGACACGATGAGGAGCTTGAGCTCGCCGCGGGCCAGATGCTGCCAAACCAGCGCCTTTTCGTCGGCGCTTTGTAGACTATCGAAGGCGGCACAGGGGATGCCATTCAGGGCAAAGCGCCGGGCCTGATCGCGGATCAAGGCGATCAGTGGCGACACGACCAGCACTAGGCCGTCCCGCACCAGAGCCGGCAGCGCATAGCACAGGGATTTGCCTGATCCAGTGGGGAGTACCGCCAGACAATCGCGGCCGGCAAAGACCTCACCGAGCACCGCCTGCTGATGCGGCCTTAGAGTCTCGTAGCCAAAGGCCTGAAGGCAGCACCTGTAGACCTCAGGCGGCAAGACTGACGCATGATCCGGCCCGCTCTCCACTGGATGTACAGAAGATGGCACGGCGGCGGAAGCAGCAGGCGACAGAGGTGGGACCATAGGGGGTGATTAAACCGCAGCCGGGCTTGTTATGCAACCGCACCGTGCACAAGTCGGGGCCGCTCCAGGCAGCTCGTATTTAAGCAAAGACGAACTTCGCCGCGGGGTCGGGGTCAAAGCCGCCTAAGTGGGTTTCAGACTGCGCTAGTCTCGGGCTGATTCCGTGCTAGCCACGATAAACATTGAGTATTTTCGACAATGAGACTAGGCTCTACGCATTGAGATTAACAGCTTGTTGGAATTCCCGCATGGCGGCAAAGCCGTTAAAGCTCCTCATCGCCGAGGATGACCGCGACCTTTGCCAGGCCTATACCCAGGCCATTCATGAGTTTAATGGCAAGATTCAGGTCAAAATCGCCACCGATGGATCGCAGGCCGCGAACCTAGTCCGAACCGAGCGCTTTGACGGCTTGATCATTGATGTTCGGCTCCCCACCATGAATGGGCTACAGGTCGGACAGATCGCTCGTGATAGTCAGCTTAACAAGAAGACGCCGATTATCGTCATTTCTGGCAACCTCGATCAAGAGTCACATCAACGCGCCGGCGGCCTTGGACACGTCAGAGTCATGGAAAAGCCGCCACGGATGGCCGAGGCGGTCACCAAGGCGATGGCCAAAAAATCCGAAAAAAGCGGCCTGTCCATGCGCTGTCACCTCATCGAGATCCTGTACGGAAGCGGCAGCAGCATTCTTGCCCGAGCGGGTACGCAGGTGATCACGATGCCCTTTCAGCTGGATGGCCAACCGGTGCATGCCGACCTGGTGCTAAACGCGGCAAACCCTGGAGCACAATAGGCGTCGTGTGGATATGCCGCTCAAGAC
The DNA here is from genome assembly GCA_026390445.1 of Pseudomonadota bacterium. Classification (GTDB taxonomy): domain Bacteria; phylum Bdellovibrionota_B; class Oligoflexia; order Oligoflexales; family CAIYRB01; genus CAIYRB01. Next base: position 53,759 of record JAPLFX010000044.1, on the reverse strand, counting down.
CGCCAATCATGGAGAAAATCGGTTGGTACTGAGAATCAATTTCACTATAATCAGCCGCGGTTTAGCCAGCAAACTCAGAATCAAAGGACCACCAATGCAACCATGGACTCACCTGCGTAGCTGCTTGACGATCATGTTAGCTAGCTCATCGTTAACCATCGGCAGCACTCGCCTCCATGCCGAAGAGGCGCAGCCTGCCGCTACGGCGGACGTGGTTGCCACCCTAAAGCAAATGGTCGGATGTTTTCAAGTCCACTTCACCTATATTGAAGACGGCGCCCACGATGCGATCTATCCGCCGGTCTATGAGCGCGCTGATCTAGTCAACGAAAGTCCGCTGACGATTCAGCGGACCTTAGTCCTGGGTCAGACCGAGCAGCTGCATTGGAGCGAGGTGTGGACCGAGGTATTGGCTGGACAATGGCAGCAGGAAGTGACGGGACCCTATGGCGACTTCCGCTACCGCTGCACTGCGCCGTGGAACTTAAACCAATGGTCCTGCATTGCGAAGGGGGCGGCTAAACCGCGGCGCGATGCCGATCGTCCGTACGCCACGATCGATCGCGACAACACCCTGCAGCTCAACGCGAAGCGTTGGGTGCAGATGGAGACCAACCGCAAGGTCACGGCAGACGGTAAACTCTATTCCGTCGAGGCGGGCTGGAACCAGTACGATCTCGTCGATCCTAAACTCTGCGTTCCATCACCATAGGACGCAGCTTGGGCGCTCAGGCGCCCAAGCCTGGACTCATTGGTCTTGCTGCACGCGGTTGATCTTTGCAACCGGATAACCTGCGCTGGCCAGCTCAGCAACGATCGCTGCGTACTCAGCCTCAGGCATCTGCGTTGAGCGATTCATAATCCAAATTAGACTTTTGTCCGGCACGCTCACCACCGTGACCGAATAGTCGGCTGCTAAGCGCACGATGAGATAATCGCTAGAAAACGGCCAAATAAATTGCATCTTCCAGTGGGCATTGGTCGTCGTATCAGCCACCGTGCCCACTGGATGCAGCGCAAATTTATGCCCATCACGCTCGAAGGTGAAGGTGGTGCCGATGCTGCCGTCGGCGTTTAGCGTGTAGGTTTCGATTTGGTTCGAGGCATGATCATCGATCACCATCGGCGTGTGACCTTGGACGTACCAGGGGCCCATAAACCTATCGAGTTCGACGTGGGCCACGGTGTCATAGGCAGGGGTGGCTGCGTGGACCGTCGCTGGTAGCGCTGCGACCGACGAAGCGGTCAGCAGTAAGGTGGTCAGAAGTGATCTTGGGGCCATAAGGACAATCCTTTCGACTGGAATGCAGAGGAATTGGCGACAGTATAATGTTTGTTTGATTTTTAATAACTCTAAACAATAACATGAATAATATTGAATTGCTGCGACTTGATCCTGCTGGAGTCATAGAGGTCGGTCACCGCATTAGCAATTTGACTGCGCATGTCGCTTCCAAACTCTGCTCGCTGCTGGCAGAACGAGTGTGGCTTATGACTCCTTATAAACGCCCAATAAATGCTGCCACTTAAGTTAATCGAATCGACACCCAAAGTAAAAATGGTGTAATTTCCACACCGTAAGTTAGAGCCGTATGGAACTTGAATTTGAATTTGACCCAGTTAAGAGTGCCCTCAATCTACAAAAGCACGGCATCGACCTACAACAAGCACAACGGCTTTGGCATGATCAAGACTTCATCAGGGGACCAGGGCAGTCCACGACAGAGTCAAGATGGCTTGCAGTAGGCATGATTGACGGACTTCACTGGACGACCTGCTTCACCTACCGCGGTCCGCGAATTCGCCTTATTGAATGCCGCCGGGCGCGACGAGAAGAAAGAGAGGTCTATGAACATGGAAAGTAAATCCCGCATCACTGCGGAGGAATTCGACCGAAAATTCAGCGCCGGGGAAGACCTGAGTCCGCACGTTGACTGGTCGAACGCCATTAAGCGCGTCAGTTTAGACCTGCCGGTGTGGGTCATCCAGGAGCTTGATAAAGAGGCCGACAGGCGCGGGATTGCGCGGCAGTCGCTGATCAAAACATGGATTGTCGATCGATTGGACGCCACTCGGCGGCAGCATCAGGCGATATAATGAAACAAATGGGCGACCGCATGATGTCGGAGACTAGCTTGGATTCAGTCCAAGGGCCATGCGCGCCAGCCCATCCAGGTTCGCGGCCAACCCATTGATTTGCTAGCCCTTCCGCGCCACCACCTCGATGAAGTCCACAGGGCCCAGAGGCCCCCTAAAGAAATTCGCCCACCTGTCGATAAGAACTGAGAAGCCCGGGAGGTTTCACCCATGGCTATGTCTCGCATCAAGATGACTTATATTGCAGCTCAGTACCGTGTTCGGGTGCAGTTCACCAAAGCCGACTGCATGGCCCAACCCGTACCTCCGGCGCAACTCCTTGAACGAGCTAAGTCCAAGCTCCGGCGCGAACGGCGCGGTGGTCACATCGCCTTTTACCGAATTTTCAAAACCCGCCTGGAGAAAATGTGGGCGGTGTTGCGCGCTGCGGATGAACCCTTAGACACGCTGGTCGCCGTTACTTTGGCGACGGGTGCACCGCTCATGCCGGGTGTCGAGGTGCGATTGGCCGACGGTGGCAATGCCCTTGGTTACTTGACCATCTCTGCCGCAGCAGACGTGGTTGAAGCCTACGGTTTTCGACCATTCAAGCTGTTCATTGGCAAGCGACTGCTGACGCAAGGTGTCACCGCAGTTCCCGATCCGGCCCATCTGCATGCCGCGTGGATTCGAGCCGCGCGCGGCGAATCAGTGGCCCACTATCCCATCCTAAAATTGGCTGCGACGTCCACCGATGCAGGCGCCAAAGGACCCTACGAATTACTCGTCAACCAGCGCCTGGGCGAGGTCAAACTGGTGGTTCATGATCTCCGCGCCATCATTGATCAAAACCTGTTGGCGCAACTTAGCCAGTCCATCATCCAAGAAGTGCGGCAGCTGAGCGCAACCTCTGGGCAGAGCTATTTGCTCCGCACCAAGGCGATCGAACGCGAACTCATTTCGGCAAATCGTGGCCCAGAACGCTTCGGACTTGATCTGCCGGTCATGCACCTGGCGGGGATCTCTAAGCAACCGTTGGCATCTAACCAACAGCCTAGCCCTCCTGCGGAGGCAAAGACACCCGGCCTAGCCTTGCTGATTAAAGTGAGAGTGAGCCCTGATGCAATGACGGCGCAGATCGACGACTATGCGAAGGCCCTGTTTACCTCGCCGGAGGCGAGAAGTCCTCAAGCGTGGAGTAGCTTTCTTAGTGGCATGGGGATCGTCCATGGAGTGCCCTCACACTGTATCTTAGATGCCATCAAGAAGGTCGAATCCGGTTCATCCTTAGTTGGTCTATTGATCGCCCAGGGCGAGCCTCCGCAAGAAGCTCGAGATCCCTTCCTTTACGAGACCTATCTACATGCGTCCGAGAACAAAGCCGGGGCCGTGGATGTTCGCGAACGACAACAGCGTAGGTCGGTCTTAAAGGGAGAGGTCATCGCCGAGGTTCGTTTTAAGACGATGCCGGTTGCTGGACGTAATATTTTTGGCAAAGACGTTGCGCCACCGGTCGCGAGTAACTTGCCAGAGGTAAAAACAGGAGATGGGGTCAAGCGCAGTGGTCCGTACCAATATATCGCCGAGTATGCCGGCATCCCCGAAATCGAAGCTGGCACCATTCAACTCACCAAGTCGCTGGTCATCCCTGGCAACATCAACCTAGCCTCGGGCAATATTCACTTCACCGGCCAAGTCGAGATCAACGGCTCCATCGAGGCTGGAGCGCTCGTGGAAGTCGCCGGCAACCTCGTCGTCCATGGACTCATTCAGGGCGGAACGGTCAAGGTCAGCGGCACGCTCACCGTTGACGGCGGCATCATGACCAATCGGGCGGGCTTGGTGCGAGTCGGCGGTGATCTAAAAGCGTTGTTTATTGAAAATTCCCAGGTCTACTGCAAAGGCCAGATCACCGTCACTAAGTCGGTGATGAGCAGCCATGTTTACGGCGAGCGAGGCCTCGTCGTCGAGGAGCCAGAAGGACTGATCGCCGGTGGCGAGGTGAGTTGCTTCGACCATTTGAGTTGCGCCAACCTCGGCAGGACCAGCGGCGTGACCAAGGTGCATGTTGGCGTCTCACCGCACGTTCAGTTTGCCGTGGCCATTCGGCAGAAACGACTGGCGCAGCTCGAGCAATGCAGCTCGGATGAGCAAGCCCAACTCAAGAGCCTGGCCACTCGCCGGGCCGACCAGATGACTGCACATCATCACGAGCTTAAAGAGTCCCTACTGGAACGGCTGCAGCGTTGCGCCAAAATCATTATCAGAGTGCGTGACTCGATTGCGGCGGTTAAGAAGGGGGCGCAGATCAACGCTAAAGCCACGATTTCGGTTGCCCACAACCTTTGCATGTCGACGCAGGTCGAGATCGGTGGGCATCATGTGCCGCTCGCCAGCGATGTCTTTGGCGTGGCGATTCATAGCACACAGCTCAATGGTAGCTACCTACGGTCCTTTGACCAACCGACCGGCGCCGGCTCGCCACCAGATGGTACTTTGAAGCGGTCCGCCTAAAGACCGTCCTGCCTGGTAACATAGCCTAGTTTTTCAGTTATATGGAGCGATACGGGAAAGCCCTGGTCGATCCTGAGCCGCATTGCTAAGATCCGCGACAGATGCGGACCAAATGGCCGCTGCAAGAAAGGCCCGGTCGCTGTGTCCTTGGTCGTGCAAAAATATGGCGGCAGCTCCGTTGCCAGTCTGGACCACCTGCGCCGCGTGGCGCAGCATGTGGCGACAACCGCACGTAGGGGCGACAAGGTCCTGGTCACGATCAGTGCCATGGGCGAACAAACCGATGATCTGCTGAATATGGCACTGGCCCTGAGCCCAAAGCCACCGCGCCGCGAGCTAGATATGCTGCTCACAGCGGGTGAGCGTATCAGCGCGGCGCTCCTTGCGATCGCGCTGGGTGACTTGGGCGTGCCGAGTCTCTCCCTGACGGGATCGCAGTGCGGCATCTTAACCGATGAAACCCACGGCAATGCCCGCATCACCCAGATACTGGGGGGCCGCATCCGCGACAACCTCGCAGCAAACAGAGTGGTCATCGTCGCTGGCTTTCAAGGCGTCTCGACCCAAACCAAGGAGATCACCACCCTTGGTCGAGGCGGATCAGATCTTAGCGCCATCGCTTTGGCAGCGGCGCTTGAGGCCGATGCTTGTCAGCTCTACAAAGACGTCGCCGGCGTTTACACCTGCGACCCCCGCAGCGTCGCCGAAGCGCGTTTATTGCCGAGATTGAGTTGGACGTCCATGACCGCTCTAGCCTGGGGCGGCGCCTCGGTACTGCATCCCCGCGGAGCGCACCTGGCGGCGAAATTCAATCTTCCGTTTGAGATCCGCTCAAGCCTCGACCTCACCCAGCCTGGAACCCGCATCCATGGGAGCGCTGCTTTGGAACGTCCACAGACTATCGCCCTAGCACATAAACGCGGCATGACACTGACCACCTACCGCCTGACTGGTGCGGATGCCTCAAGCAGCCTTGCCCAGGTGCTCTCTTGGCTGTGGCAACGCGGAGAGGCGCCCCAGGTCACTCAGCAGGTGCTACAGCAGGACGGCTCGGTTGATCTGACGTTGGTGATCAGCTCCAGCTTGGTCAGCGACCTTGACATGCTACTGGATGATATCACCGCGCCAAAGCCAGGCCACTGGCAGCGCTTGAATGCACGACCGGGACTAGCCACCATTGCCGTTATTGGCCAGGGCTATAAACAAAGTCCAGAAACTGCAACGACTATCAGCCAGGGATTACGCGGTGTCTTACAATTCATCGACGTCAGCGATCAGCAGATCCTGCTGGGATTAGGCGACGAGCACCTCGACCATGCGCTCAAGGTACTGCATCGCCAACTGATCGACCAAGCTCAAGCCATCAATTGAGGTCGCGGGAAAGTCCAATCGAGATCATATTCGAGAAGGCCTGGTAGACAATGCTTTCGGCGAGGTCGAGATGCGCATGCCAGTGGTCGCCCATTTGGTAAACGCCACCCATAGACCAGCGGGCCATGGGCGCCGTGCCGTTTTTCACATGAACATCGGCCGTGCCGTCGTTGACTGGTTCAGCACTGCCATCGACCAGGGCGCTGACTTTCATCGCGCCCACTGCGGCCTCAACCCGTACCGACAAGGGCTGACTGCGGAACCACTCGTAGCCGACGCCTCCGAGTAGACCAAATCCATGCATCGTTAAGGGGACCTTGTCTGCGCTGCCATCGGCGATGCTAGTCTTGCCGCTGACCGCGTCGGCCACCAACCTTCCGGTGAACTGCCATCCGCCCCATTGGCGCATCTGTCCATATAAGCTAGCCTCATAGCCTGGAAGCGAGTCGCCTAAGGTAATCGTCGAGTAGGCCAGGTTTGTGCCGATCTCGTACTTGGCCGGTTCGCGGTACCTTTGATATTCCACCGGCGCCGCACCATCTATCGCCGAAGTATCCAGAAGCGCAATGCGGTCGTCACGCCCGATACGGCCGGTGCGATGAGCGATAGCAAGAGAGCGCCGATCCCCGCGCATACGACTCACCTCGGCAGTCGCTACGAGTTGACCATCCGAGTTAAAGACGCCGACGCGGTCGCCGATCGTCAACTCGCTGCTATCGGATATGATGCACATGGTCTGCATCGAGTTACATTGCAGCGACTTGGCCATTGCGGCAGGACTGAGCAAGCACAAGGCAGAAGCAGCGAGGAGGTGGTAGCGCATGGTATATCTCCGTAGAAGTCCAACAGACCTCTAAGGATGCAAATCCCAAGCCGTAGCTGAAGCTAAGGCTTTCAAGGGATTAGCGACGCGTCGCTGTCGAGACGCAGATCCATTGTCAAAGTATTAGTCAGCAAAATACTTTAACGCATCGGCTGCATCGACCGCCTTAGTCGCGAGAGTCAACCCGCCCGCCAGCACCTGCCACGCCCGCAGATAAGGGATGCGAGCACGCCCCGACAGCTGCCGCAGCAGCGCCGGTATACTCAACCAAGAGTCACTGGCGACGATGCCAGCCTCGGGAGCTAGACGCGCCAAGTAAAGCGTCACAGCGCCGTCGGCGGCGGAAACCGTATCGGCATAGTTTTGTTCAATATTCAGATGCAGTCCAACTTCAGTCGCAAAAAAAGCCGAAGCTGCGTCCGCGAGCTGAATATTGATCGGCGTCAGCGGCGCCACGGCAAACTTCAGTCCAGGAGTCTCACCAGAAAACGGGGTCACCGGTACCCGCAACACGCCCTGGGCATCAGCGACGGCACAGACTAAAACAGCAAAAGGTGTCGGGCAATGAAGCAGCATCACGAATTCCTTAGCGGCTTAGGTTAAGGGGCGATCTTTTTCAATACCAACTTGGCCATCGCTTGAAGGGTCTCCATGGTGCCAATCGATTGGCTAGCCACGGCCTTTTGATCTGGAAGCTGCCCAGGATTCAGTTCCTGGCGGAGCAGTTCGAGCGGTAACACGTCGTTTAGGTCACGTTTATTGTATTGGATGACCCGCGGCATATCGCTAACATTATGGCCCTGCTCGGCGAGGAGGCGCCTGGCAGCGCTCATCGCATCGACATTGTCGGCCATTGCCTCAACCCGAGAGTCGGCAACGAAGACAAAACCGTCGACTCCCTTTAAAATCACCGAAAGGACGGATTCATATAAGGGATTGGCGGGAATTGTAAACAAATGAAGCTTTAGATGGAAGTCGCGGAGCTGGCCCATGCTGATCGGTAGAAAATCAAAGAAGCGAGTTGGCCCCAGACTTTCGTCCAACTCGAGCAAACCGCTGCGCAGTTCATCCGCCGAGTTCTTGTAAATCGAGCGCAGGTTTTCCGTCTTGCCAGCGCCACGCGGACCAAAATAGATGATCTTGCAGTTGATCTCTTTGGTGTCAAAGTTGGTAAATGCCATGCGTGCGCTACCGGGCCGGAGTTTCGTCGCTGCCTAGGATTCTAACACCTTCAAGCTTGCCGCCCAAGGTGGACAGCAGGTCCTTGGTAAACGGTGCATTGCGGGCCGCCTCGATCAGGCGATCCTGACGATCGACGGCTTCTCGCCCGCGCTCTGCCAGGATGGTCTCAGGCAAAGGGACTGGTGCTTCGCCCTGGACCTCCGCTGTGGTCGCAGCCGTCTTCGGTTGAATCACCAACACCCCGTCAAAGCCGAAGAGCTCGCGAAACTGCTCCTTAACCCGGGCCTGTTCGTCGCGGCTGAGCAGCGATTTGCTGGCGAAGCCATCGTCGCTGATGGCCAGCACGATCCGCTGCCGGGAATATTCGAGTGGGTGCGCCTCCTCAAACTTACGCGCTTGCAGCGGCTTTTGCTGCTTCCACGCGTCGATCATTTGCCGCCAGGTCGCCGGCATCCCGGTGGGCATGGGCGGCCTCACTCGTCGCCCACCATCGCCGCTTGGCGCCGCAGCGGCGACATCTGCTGCAAGCTCTGGCGAGGGTGCGGCTGGTGCCGGCGTCACGACTTGCGGCGCGGCCGAGGCAGCTGCCACAGCCGACTTGGGCGGCAGGGCCGCCGATAATTTCATGGTGCGACTAGGCGTCGCAGCAGCCTTCACCGTCGGATTTGCCGCAGCTCCGGAGCGATCCTGGTTAGGGATTGCGCTAGGGCCCGAGCTAGAGCTAGGTGAGGAACTGAGCAGTTGGCCGAGAGGCGGCAAGCCTGGGTCCAAACACCACTCGAACAGGTAGTTTTCGACGATATAGCGATCGAGGGCGGAGCCGTCGAGATCGCCGCGGCATTTGACCAAGGTGCGAAAGATCCGGTTGAGGTCAAATGCACCTGCGGCCTTCGCCACCTCGGTCAGCGCCACCATTTCTGCGTCATCGAGTCCGAGCAGCGCCGCCTCCAAGCCCGCAGCGCCGAGCCCTTGCACGACAAAAGCGTGGCGCGTGAGTTCGGCGGCCTGCTCGACCACCGTGGTGAAATCAGCGCCGGCCTGATCCAGGTCGTCCATCACCGCCAGCACGCGTGCGGCGTCGCGGCCTGTCAACGCCGCTAACAGCTCCAAATACGGTGCCGAAGACAGGTTTGACACCAACCAACCGAGGCTAGCCACCGTCACCCGACCATGGCCGAGCGCAATCGCCTGGTCGAGCAGGGTCAAGGCATCGCGCAGCGACCCGTGGCCTTCGCGAGCAACGACAGCCAGGGCCTTCTCCTCGGCCTCGATCCCTTCATGCTCCAGGATGTATTCCAAGCGGCGCAGGATCAATGCTGCGGGCAGCTTCTTCAGATAGAAGGCCTGACAGCGCGACATGATGGTCTGAGGAACCTTATGAATCTCGGTCGTCGCGAAGACAAAGACGACGTGCCCAGGGGGTTCTTCCAAAGTCTTGAGCAGGGCATTAAAAGCAGCGCCCGAGAGCATGTGCACTTCATCGATGATGTACACCTTGAAGGCCGAGCGCTGCGGCCGGTAGTCGATCGTCTCCTGCAAGGAGCGGACATCGCCGACTCCAGTGTTGGAGGCGCCATCGATCTCGAGCACGTCCTCGTGATTGCCACGACTGATGGCCAGGCAGCTGGCGCAGACGTTGCACGGTTCGGCGCTGCCCTGCGGCACGCGGGCCTCACAGTTGAGCGCTTTGGCATATAGCCGTGCGATGGTCGTCTTGCCGACCCCCCGCACTCCGGTAAAGATCAAAGCGTGGGGTTCACGCCCCATGCTGATGGCATTGGCGAGAGCTTTTGACACCGCCTCCTGACCAACCAATTCAGCGAACTGGCCAGGGCGGTACTTGCGCGCTAGCGGCTGATAGGTCAAGACAGACCCTCTCCCGAGATTGGTTTGCGGGGGTGCAGCAAGTCCGCAGTTCAGGGTGATAGCCAGATGACCCAAACACCCGTCGATTCCACTACCGTTGCTCCCTTCCGGGCCTGGCGGGGTTCGCAGGTCAACGTCACCCAGGATCTGGCTATCACGCTAGACTGCGGACTTGAGACGCCGGTTATACCGTAGCAACGGGGGCCTGTCCACGCTTTGCAACAGCCGACCTCGAAAACCGCGTGAAGATATAACTATATGATATATTTGATTTTATTTCCGACCCTTCTTCAGAAAGGGATCGAACGCATAATTGGCAAAGGCGATGAAGCCAGAGCGATAGCCGATCACCTTGCGATCGACCTCAATGGATTTACCCGAAGCATCGAGTTTATTGTCGGCCAAAAGGGCAAAGCCGCCGGCGACATCAAAGGTCACGCCGCAGATCCACTTGTTGGCCAGCTGACTCTGATAGGTGGCTTGTAGTCCCACTTCGTTGGCCGTCAGCTCGAGAGTCGACAAGCCGCGGGCTTTGCCGCCGTCATAGGACAAGACCCACTCGAACTTATCGCCGTCCGCAATCCGCTGCTCGAAGTTGAGGCGAAAACGCAGCAGTTGCGGAATCTGCGCGCGTGGCTCCAGCGCTTTGCCGTCACCTTGCGTGCGGGAGAAAAAGATATATCCGGCACCAGCACCCCAGGCAAAAAACGGCGAGGTGACGTGGCGGTAATGCAGGAGAACCTCGGCCGGCGCCTTGTAGAGACGCTTCTCATAGGTCGTCGTTGGCTTTTGCCCGGACGTTTTCACGTATTCAGCTGAGGCGCCGGCGTTGTGCTCGGTACTGACATCAAGTCCGATCTCCGTATCGACATCGGTCCAAAGCAATGCCCCGATCGGACGTGCCAACGAAAACTGATAGCTACCCTGACTGTCGCCACTGTAGGCCTGGACGATCACCGTGTAGTCGTAGCGGAGTCCAAGTCGCCAGTGAGGCCAGACCTCGACCCAAACACTCGGCGCCAGTTGATCGTAGTGCACGTCCAGGCTCGATGATCCCCCGATGGGCCGAAGCTGGGATCCAGAAGCGCGATGTTCAAAGTCGAGGTTTAAGCCGTAGGCCTCAGAATTGAGCACCAAATAGCCATGGGCGAGAAGTCTTGCGCCCTTTGACACGTGACTCCCCTTGTTGCCCGATGCGGTCTCTTGGCTCCCTTCAAAGAATCCACCGACGCCGCCCTCTACCATCGGGTGCGTGCCGTTTGGGTACTGCGCCGCCGAGGTGATGATCGGCGATGAGGCAACGTTGAGCAGAAGCGGCAAAAAGCGCACCTGCTGCTTGACGGCAAAGCGCTCGTCGGCATCTGGCAGCTCCACCACCACGGTCTTTTTTACCGCATTGAATTTGGCAAACACGCCACCGGCAATAAACTTAGGAGTGGCGACTTCAACCAGGGTCTGTTGGCCCTCTTCGACTTGATTCAATTCGGCCGTGGTGAGTCCGAGCAGTAGCTTGTCATGATCCGAATGAATCTTCAGTATCGTCGCGCCGAACGCCGGCGGGCTACCCAGGCTGAGGGTCGCGGCTGCGACCAGCGCAGTAAAAAGCTCGGCCAGCCGCTGGCGTTTGCCGCAAAAGCAGCCTAACATCAAAAGCATGTTTATTAACTCCTACCAAGCTGAATGGGCATACTTCACCGGTGCAGTGGTGACGTTGTTCTTTATTATAGACCCAATTGCCGCCGTCCCCATCTATATGACCATCACCGAAAGGTTCAATGAGCAAGATAAGCGGATGATTCGCCGCAAAGCATCGCTGATCGCCCTCGGCCTGCTCAGCTTCGTCGCCGTCAGCGGCTCACGCTTCTTTGCACTGTTCAATATCACCCTGCCGGCCTTTCAGATCGCCGGTGGCATCCTCTTGCTCAATATCGGCATGGCTCAGCTCAATGCTGTGCGGCGCAGGGTGCAGCCAGCCGAGGAGGGCGAGAGTTTGCACCGCGATGACATCTCGGTCTTTCCGCTGGCAACGCCGCTTCTGGCCGGTCCGGGCGCCATCTCGACGGTGATCCTGCTGGCAACCCGAACGGAATCGGTCCTGCGCCTAGGTGAACTCATCGCCGCCATTGCGACCTGTATGTTCGGGGCCTTTTTGACGTTGAGAGCTGGGAAATACCTACAAAAAATCCTCGGCACTACGGGCCTCAACCTGCTGTCTCGCCTCATGGGCATCCTGCTGACCGCGGTGGCGGTGCAGTTTATTATCAACGGAATTAAAGAGGTCCTACCTCTATTTAAGACTTAGGATCTGCGAACGGCTTTATTGCCTAAATCCTGCCCTCCCACATTCCCACTCTCCCAGTTGCGCGGAATAAAGCCGCAGCCCAAAAACTGGGAGGGCGGGAATGCGGGAGGGCAGGATTTAGGCAACAAAGCCACTGCGGATTTGCTAGAGGCGAACGCCCCAGCTCGCGAGAATGTTGCGTTCATCGGCCTCGGAGATGGCTTTTTTAAAGCGTGCCCCGGAACGCCCCTTGACCCGCCGCTCACATTCCGCCCAGGTTCGGTGCCGTTGCGGAACGCCGTCGACGACGCTCAAGTAGGAGTAGGCCGCCTGCTTTTGCTGTTTGGGCCGCTGCTCTGGCAAGTCACCCTTGGCATCGGGCAGGTCATGGATGGGTACCTGATACTTGAGTAGCGGACCACGGTATAGATCGACGCGCTGCTTTTTGCTGAAGGCCACAGCGATCTCGTCGCAGCGCTCATTGCCTGCCACGCCGGTGTGACCGCGAACATAGCGCCAGTCGATGCCGCCAGTTTTGGGCCGCGCCGCCACCACTCGGACCAAACGCTCCCACAACTCACGATTGGCAACGGGATTGCCCTCGGCCGTCAGCCAACCGCGTTGGCGCCAGCCCCACACCCACTGCGTGATGCCTTTGATGACATAGGTGGAGTCGGTAAAGACCAGGACTCGCAGCGGGGAGTCGTGCACCATCTCCAGTGCGGCGATGGTGCCCATCAGCTCCATCTTGTTATTGGTCGTCGCCCCGTCGCCGCCACCTAACTCATGGACCTCGCCGTCGGGCCGCACGATGATCGAACCCCAACCGCCTGGACCGGGGTTACCGGAACAGGCCCCGTCGCTAAAGATCAGGTTGGCCTTAAGGTCATCTGCGGTAAGGGTCATGGCGCTCAGGGTCCGCGGCAGGAGGAAGGTTAACGAGATGCTGCATGCTTGCGCCAATGAACCCAGCGCGAAGCTCCACTCTAGCTAGTTACACCGCCGGCAAGGAGAAGCAAAGCCCGAGCTGGCGGCCATTCAGCGTTTGCCTTGAGCTCGGCCTTTGGGCTTTAATCGGCTCTTGCCGCCAAAGTCGCAACAGGTGAAAGGCCAACCATGAGCACCGACAAGCACCTAACGGGTCCATCCTGGGACAACAGCAGCGAATACCCGACTCTGGATTCGCCCGAACTCCATGCCGACCTAAGCCGTGCCCAAGAGCTTACGGCCAGCCTCGCCGCCTTGGGTAAAAAGCTTTCACCACTGGTCGCCAAAGCCCACGAGCTGAGCGGAGTCGAGCGTGAACAGGGCGTGCGCTGGGCACAAGAGGCGACGATCCTCGGCGAAAAGGCCAGCATCCTCCTGCGCAATGTCGCCACCTACCTGAGCTGCGAGCTAAGTGTCGATGGCAAGAACGCCGCAGCCAAAGCCCTGGCGGGCAAGGCCGAAGCCCTAGAGGCGCAGCTAGGCCAAGCTTACAATGCCCTCGACCAGCTCCTCAAGTTAGCCGACGATCAATTCATCGAGGCCTACTTAAAAGCCGAGGCCATCGCGCCGCACCGCTTCAGCGTGATGCATGAACGCCAACTGAAAGACCATGCGCTGTCGCTCGCCGAGGAAGACCTCATCATCGGCCTCAACGTCAACGGTCCTAAAGCTTGGGGCAACCTCTATGACAACCTGTCGGGAAGCATTGAGGTCAGTCTGGACCTTCCCACCGGCCACCGCCGGGCTGGGTTGGCAGAGGCCGCCTCGCTGTCACAAGATCGCGACGACGGAGTGCGCGAAGCAGCGTTTCGCGGCACGGAGCGGGCCTGGGAGGCGCACGAAGAGTCTGCGGCGGCGATCTTGAACGCCCTGGGAGGTTGGCGTTTGGACCTTTACAAGCGCCGCTCGCACACCAAGCCGGTGCACTTTCTCGACGCTCCGCTGCACACCAGCCGGATCACCAAGGCCAGCCTAGAAGCCATGATGGGCGCAGTCCAGGAGGCGGCGCCCCTGGGCCAAAGGGTGCTGTCGCTCCAGGCCAAGTTGCTTGGCAAACAACGCCTAGCGCCCTGGGACCTGTTTGCGCCATGTCCGCCCAAGGGTGCTTGCGCCTGGCACGCGCCAAGCTTTGACGAGGCCATTGCGCTCATCAGCGAGGCCTTTGCCAGTATTCATCCTGACATGGGTGAGTTCGTCCAAATGATGGCAAAAAACCGCTGGATTGAGGGAACCGTCGGCCCCACCAAGCGCCCAGGCGCCTACTGCACCCAATTTGCCAAGTCGCGCACGCCGCGCGTCTACATGACCTACACCGGCGGCATGCGAGAGCTCAAGACACTGGCACACGAACTCGGCCACGCCTTTCACAACTGGGTTATGCGCGACATGCCTGTTGCCGCCACCAACTACCCCATGACCCTAGCAGAAACTGCTAGTATCTTTGGGGAAACCGTGGTCAACCAGGCCTTGATCAGCCAAGCCAAGGCAGCCGGCGACCTGCTAAACTTCACCTGGGCCCAAGCCCGCGAAGTAGAGTCGCTGCTGCTTAATATCCCCGCCAGATTTGCCTTCGAGCAGGCTTTTTACGAGCGACGCGCTGCGACCATCCTGCAGCCGGCTGATCTGAAGCAGCTCATGAAAGATAGCTGGGCGGCGTGGTACGGCGACGGTTTATCAGAGGGGTCGCCGATGTTTTGGGCGAGCAAACTGCATTTTTCTATTTCCGAGCTCAGCTTCTACAACTTTCCTTACACCTTTGGTTACCTGTTCTCCCTTGGTGTTTATGCTCAGCGCCAGCAGCTGGGGGCTGAGTTCTACCCAGCTTACGTCAGCCTGCTGCGCGACAGCGGCAGCATGAGTGCTGAGGCTGTGGCCCTTAAACACCTAGGCGCCGATCTGACCAAACCTGACTTCTGGCGCCAGAGTTTGCAGATTGCGGCAGAATCAGTCACGCAGTTTGAGGCCGCCGCAGCTGCGGCTTTATAAGAGGCTGTTGGCCGGCTTTGCCAGCGTTTATTCGATGTAAGGTTCGGCATCCTTCTCCAGGGTTCGCATAAAGGACTCCCAAGTGGACTTGTCTTCGGTGAAGATTTCGCTGATGACCAAGCCAAAGCTCACCTTCTTGCTGCCAGAGGCAGCGTCCTTCTCCAGGATCTGGCGCACGACCTTGGCGAAACCGTGAACCGGATGGGCCAAGAATTTGCACTCCGGATCGACCGTAATATCGATCAGGGTGTTGACAAGAAAAGGTGCGATCTCCTTATGGAAGGTCGTCACTAGAAAGCCGGAGCGAGAAATATTGGCGACGAGCAGCTGGTAGCTAAACTTGGTACCAAGAGTCTTGGCATCGACGCGCAAGTCCCAGTCAATGGTGTAGCGAGCCGCTCGGTAGTCGACGCCGCGGCCGGTTTTGACCGCTGGAATCACCGGCGCCCTGGCATCGCTGGCTGCCAAGCTACCGCTCGCCCTGAGGCGGGCTTCCAGGTCCTCGGCAGGATCCGCGGCGGTCAGGCCGTAACGGAATTGCTTTTGGCTTGGTAAGGGCAGTTTTCCCGAAACAACAAGCTTCAATGCATGCTCGGGCAGAGCCAGAACCAAGGCCTCACCCACCTCTAGATCAGTGCCAGACAGCATGCCAATGCCGATGCGCGAGACATCGATAAGGGTGGCAGTCAAAGGCGTATTGCCGTTGGCTCGCAGTAAAGGAGCCGGCAAGTCGCCGATGCAGGCATGACGGAAAGACCGGCGGCGCTCGATCACTTTGACAGCCATCTGCCTCCCTCCTCGACTCGTGGTGAGCTTCAATCTTAGCGGGCTGGGACGGACGCTGTAAAGTATGGGAGGCAGGATCAAGTGCCGACTGGATTCTAGACTGACGCTGCGCGCCGATGGACCGCTACCGGGTCTGTCGCAGTGACTTTTTATGCCGGATATACAGGAGCTTTTCCACCTCGGCGACGACCTCGCCGGCGGCGTTGAGCACGTTGACATGGAAGACGGGCTCGATCTTCGCCGCGGTTTTTAGCTGCTCCCTGATCTCGGCTAGACGGGACTCTGGCAGCTCAAAAACCGCTCGCACGAGGCCGGTCCCAGGCTTTTTAAAGCGTATGCTGGCGGCCTTATCCCAGATGATATAGTCCTTGCCGAGGTTCTGAATCAGCATCAGCATGAAAAATGGGTCAGTCATCGCATAGAGCGACCCACCGAAGTGGGTACCGACGTAGTTGCGCGTCCATGGCAGCATGCGCATGCGCACCTCGATACGTCGGCAATGGGGATCAATGGAATGCACATAGATGCCAGCACCGAGATAGGGAGGCCACAAGCTCATCAAGCGAAACAGATGGTGGCGCAGGGCGGTGACGTTCTTCCGGATCAAAGCCGTCTCCTGGTCTTGG
The DNA here is from genome assembly GCA_026390445.1 of Pseudomonadota bacterium. Lineage (GTDB taxonomy): Bacteria > Bdellovibrionota_B > Oligoflexia > Oligoflexales > CAIYRB01 > CAIYRB01. The sequence continues at coordinate 37,261 of JAPLFX010000044.1, read as the reverse complement.
CGAGGTGTCTAGGTGCAGGCGCATCTAACTCGCCGGCTTGCTCCCAGTATACCCGCAACCTAGCTTTAGCGTTGCCTTTCTGGCCTGTGCCTGCTATCTGAACCTGACGCGGGTTTAGCTCAGTCGGTAGAGCGACACGTTCCCAACGTGTAGGTCGCCAGTTCGATCCTGGTAACCCGCTCCAGACTTTTACTGTCAAGCGATCTAGATTCAGTCACATGTTCAACCTCGCCCCCTCTCTGCATGACATGCTCGGCACTATTTGCGCACTCAGGATGTGGGCTCACCCACATTTGCTTCGTCAGTCTGTAATGTCAAATGCAATTAATGGGTTAAGCGACTTTGAATGGTGAGAGACCGGACTCCCCGTCGCCGGCAGATTGGCGATGGAGCCTGGCGCTCAAGCCTCGCCCCGACTCGACCGATATATCGATCATCCGCTGGGATCAGAAGCGGCACGAAATCGCGGCAGAGTTGGAGCGACCCATGGGAGCGACGCGGCGAGAAGATCATATCGAGGTCTTGTTTGACATCAAACAATTCTATGACCGTGTCGGAATGGTAGTCACCTATATGGAGGTCGAATGGCTGGACTTACCCGTCGTTGACATCGGCGGCACCTTTGATGAGGAGCACGTACCTCAACTCCTACAATTCTGCACCGAGAATCCCGAGTTCCATATTGTAACTTGCACAGGTCCTTGGCGGCTGGCCAACAAGTATGTCACCGGCAAGCGGGTATATATGCTAGCTAGTGGCGACCAAAATCCCTGCCTCGTCTTGAACAGCGCTCTCGACCCTAACCGCGCACTAGTCGCGGAAGAAGTGATCTGCGCGGCTCTTGCCATACTGAACCAGGGCAAAAATGTTAGCTAGCGACAGGGCATCCATCTGCCCGCGTCGCACCGAGCTGCTCATGGCGTCTTTGTGGATGGACGACCAGAGCTGAAAGCGCAGAAAATCATTGGTCTGATAGGCTGGATGCCGGAGTTCACGACGCAACAAATGCTCAAACAGCGCCCAAGCATCGAAGTGCTCTTCGTCACCGTAGTCCTGGAGCAAGGACGAAATCTCAGTCGGATCGGCAACATCATAAGCGCAAATCGCCACTCCGCTCCGGGTTTCGCCAAATCGCAGACCTGGAATCTTCACGGGCACCTCCTGCCTAACAAGCAAAGCCCGACATTTACGGCCTATAGCGGGGGATTGCCAGCGACATGGCGAACAGTGCCACGATGTCTGTTAGTGCACTGCAGAACATGATCGAAAGCCGGGCCAGAAGAACTCAATGACCGAGATACGCCGCCTTGATGCGCGGGTCTGCGGCAAGGTCGGACGCCTTGCCAGACAGCACCACCTTACCCGTTTCGAGCACGTAGCCGTGGTCGGCAATCTTAAGCGCCATATGCGCATTCTGCTCAACCAGCAAGATGGTCATCTTTTGCTCGGCGTTGATCTTCTTGATGGTGCGAAAGATTTCCTGGACCAGCAAGGGAGCGATGCCAAGACTGGGCTCATCAAGCATCAGCAAACGCGGCCGCCCCATCAACGAACGACCGATGGCCAGCATCTGCTGCTCACCTCCAGAAAGCGTGCCGGCAGCCTGGCTGAGGCGTTCTTTTAAGCGCGGAAAGAGCTGGTAGATTTGCTCTAGGTCGCTTTTGATCCCGGCCTTGTCGTGGCGAATATAGGCGCCAAGCTCCAGGTTGGCCTTGACGGTCAGCTGAGGAAAGACCTTGCGGCCCTCCGGACAATGGCAAAGGCCATCGCGCACGATCTTGTGGACCGGACGACCACCGATACTTTGGCCGATGAAATCGATCGTTCCGGTCGACAGTGGCAGGAGTCCCGACAAGGCACGCAGCGTCGTCGACTTACCGGCGCCGTTGGCGCCGATCAGAGTGACGATGGTACCGGCTTCAACTTTAAGCGACACGCCTTTGAGTGCATGGATCGCGCCGTAATGAACATGGATATCACGAACGTCGAGCATGGTCATGGTCTCAGGCCTCGCCCAGATAGGCTTTGATCACCTGTTGGTTGCTCTGGATCTCAGGCGGCGTACCGCGGGCGATCTCTTTACCGTAGTCGAGGACATAGATGCGGTCGCAGACCTTCATGACCAGACTCATATCGTGCTCGATAAGCAGCACCGCCACCTTGAACTCCTGGCGCAGCCGTTGGATCAGCGCCGTCAGCGTGGCCGTTTCCTGCGGATTCATGCCGGCAGCCGGCTCATCGAGCAAAAGGAGTTTGGGCTCCGTGGCTAGCGCTCGGACGATTTCCAGTTTGCGCTGCTCACCGTAAGGCAAATCCCCAGCACGGTCCCAACGCCGCTCGGCAAGGCCGAAGACATCCAGCAGATATTCCGCGCGTTGCCGTATCGCCACCTCAGCGCGGCGATACGGCGACAATCTCAGCAACGCTCCAAGTAGGCCGTAACCAGCCTGACGATGCAGCGCGACGCGCACATTATCTAAGACGCTGAGCTGGCGAAACAGGCGGATATTCTGGAAGGTACGAGCAACCCCGAGATGATTGATGCTCGGCGTTGACTGACCGTCGATGCGTTCGCCGGCAAGCTCGATACTGCCGCGACTCGGCTTATAGACGCCGGTGATCATGTTGAAGCAGGTTGTTTTGCCGGCACCGTTTGGACCGATCAAACCGACGATTTCACCAGGGTCAACCTGCAGATGGACCTCGTCGACCGCCTTGAGGCCACCAAAGTTAATGCCCATCCCCGTCGTCTTCAGCAGGGGTGCAGTGGTCGTGCTCACGACTTGCCTCCCGCGCTTCCCAGGACGACCCGCAGCGGGCCGCTAGGCCGCCAGTAGCGGCGTAGCAGCGGCAAGTCCCACAACTCCTTGCGACCGAGAATGCCTTGCGGCCGCACCAGCACCATGACGATCAAAAGCACCGAAAAAACTAGCATCTGGTAGTCAGCAAGATTGACCAGACGCAAGACTTCCGGCAGCAGCGTCAGGAGCACCGCAGCAAGGACGACACCAGTTAACGAACCAAGCCCACCGAGGACGACCATGGTGAGAATCTTGATGCTCTGATCAAATTCAAAGCCCGCGGGATTGATATAGGTCGCCGAATTGGCAAACAGCGCTCCGGCCAGGCCGGCCATTCCAGCGCCGAGGACGAAGACCAAAATCTTTAGGTGAACACGGTTAACACCGATCGACTGGGCGGCGATTTCGTCTTCACGCAGAGCCAGAATGGTCCGCCCCAGATTTGAATATTGCAGTCGATAATAGAAGAGCAAAGACAGCGCCACCATCAGCCAAATAAAGCCTTTGCTCACATAAGTCGGCGTGCTCAGACCGGTCGCGGCACCAACAAAATCGAGATTGTACAGCAGGCTCACGACGATGATGGAAAAGCCCAGCGTCGCGATCGCCAGATAGTCACCCGCCAAACGCGAGCACGGCAAGGCCAGCACTAGCCCAGCAAGACCACTCACCGCAATGGCTGCGATGATGCTCAAAGCCAAGGTCACAGGCCACGGGGTGGACAGCGGATCATGCACGGTGATGGCGGCAGCGGTGTACGCACCGACCGCCCAAAAGCCCGCATGGCCGATGGAGAACATCCCAGCCATACCGTTGATCAAGTTTAGACCCAGCGCTAAAATCACGTACACGCCGATCAAGTCCAAGGACGAAAAAATCGTCGACCCAAGCGAGGTGAAAAATTCGATCACGGGCGTCATGCTAGGGCTTCCTCACACTTTCACCGGCGCCATACGGCCAAGTAGTCCAGTCGGTTTAATCGACAGCACGAGGATCAGCAGAACGAAGGTGATGGCACCCTGATAGGTGCTAGACAAGTAACCTGCGACTAGATTTTCGATGATCCCGATGAGTAGACCGCCGATCATCGCACCTGGCAGCGAGCCGATCCCGCCCAATACTGCGGCAACGAAGGCCGCAAGGCCAGGCTGCACACCCATCAATGGGTCGACCGAATACTGCATGCCGTAGAACACACCGACCGCACCCGCTAAGCTCGCACCGATGAAAAAGGTAAAGGAGATCACAAAATTCGTGTTGATCCCCATCAGCCGAGCGGCGTCGATATCCTGCGAGGTCGCGCGCATGGCGGCACCGATTTTGGTCTTGTGCACGATGAGCCACAAGGCCGCCATGAGCACCAGACTAAGCCCGAGTACGAAGAGCTGTGAGTATTCCACCCACACGCCTAGGGACTCGAGGCCAATACTGCCCTGAGGAAACTGCGCCGGAAACGACACAGCAGAGGAGCCGAAGACGATCCGCCCGAGATTTTGCAGCAGGACCGACACCGCGATCGCCGCAGTGAGCACAAAGATCTTTGGTTGGCGCCGCAGCGGGCGGTAGGCGACCAACTCGACCAGTACCGCTAGCAACCCGGCGGCCAGCATCGATATCACCAGAGCCACAGCGAGCGGGGTCCCCTGCAAGCGATTCAAGGTGAAGGCACCGACAAAAGCGCCCATCATCATAAACTCGCCGTGGGCAAAGTTGATCAGCTGGATGATCCCATAAACCATGGTGTAGCCGAGTGCGATCAACGCATACATGCTGCCCACGGCCAGGCCGTTGATCAAAAACTGCAGGAACTCGCTCATGCGACCTCAGTGCGACTTGTTGGCCTGGCCTGGTTCAATCTTGGCTTCAAACACCGCTTTGTTGCCCTCGGTCTTGAGGATGACGGCTGGCTTCACCGCGTCGCGCTGCGCATTGATCGATAAGGTGCCAGCGACACCGACAAAGCCCTTGGTGGCCGATAACGCCTTCTTAAGCGCCGCGGGATCATTGCTACCGGCGCGCTTGAAGGCATCGGCGACGACGAGGATCCCGTCGTAACTGCTCGCGGACATCGCGCCGGGCGCCTTGTGGAAGCGCGCCGTGTAGTCTTTGACAAACTTCTGGACGCGCGGATCCTTGTCATCGGGTGCAAAATGCGTTGAGAAGTAGTTCCCTTTGACGGCATCGGCACCGGCTAATTCGTACAAGGTTGGGCTGTCCCAGCCGTCGCCGCCCAGCAGGGTCACCTTAAAGCCCATCTGCTGTGCCTGCTTCATGATCAAGCCGACCTCTTGATAGTAGCCTGGTACCAGCAGCACTTCGGGATGCTTAGCGCGGATCTTGGTGAGCTGGGTTTTAAAGTCCTTTTTGCCGGCTTCGTAGGACTCGTTGGCCACCACCTCACCGCCAGCGGCCTTGAACGCGACGGTAAAGGCCTCGGCGAGTCCCTTGGAATAGTCTGACTTGTGGTCGAGCAGGATCGCCGCTTTCTTTTTATTCAGACGGTGGACTGCGAAATCTGCCAGAACGGACCCTTGGAACGGATCGATAAAGCAGGTGCGAAACACCGCGTCGCCCTTTTTCGTCACCTCTGGATTGGTCGAAGCGGGAGTCACTTGGACTTTGCCAGCCTCGATCACCGCGGACCCCATCGCCAAGGTGTTGGAGCTGGCAACGCTGCCAAAGACCAAATCCACCTTGTCGACGTTGAGGACTTTTTTTACGGCGAGGGCGGCATCGATCGGATTGGACTTCTCGTCCTCCTTGACCACCGTAATCTTACTCGCCAGGGCTGGGTCTTTGGCCTTCAGATCATCAAGCGCCATCTCCATCCCATTGATGGACTCTTCGCCGTAGGTCGACTGCGCCCCACTCAGGCCAAAAACGGCGCCGACTTTCAAGGTGTTAGCAGCCAAAGCGACGGCGCTGACCAAGCCAAACGTTGCGGCGACGGGTACAGTTAGGCGGTGCAACTTCATAGCAATCCTCTCAGACGTGGACATCGGGGCGAGCTTAGGATTTATCAGCTACTGCCGGTATAAACTAGCGAAAATGGATGCAGCCAGAGGCGGCCAGAGGCGAGATAGTGAAACGAGGCCCCCCAACCCATGTTCAAAAGTGTCAAATGATGGTACCTTAAAAGTACATATATTGCATTTTTGGGGCCCTTAAACATGCTGAGACATGCGAGGTCAGATCTAACCAACTGGAAAGTATCGAAAAACCGTAAGCCCCTGATCATTCTGGGTGCCCGGCAGGTGGGCAAGACCTATTTGGTTCAAGAGTTCGGCAAAACCGCATTCAGCGTGACCCATGTGTTTAACTTCGAACGAGAGCCGCGCGCCGCAGCGGTGTTCGACCGAGATCTGGTACCACAGCGGATCGTGGCGGAGCTGTCGCTGCTGACCGGCAGACCCATCAATCCTGACACCGATTTGCTCTTTTTTGACGAAATTCAGGCGGCGCCAAAGGCGCTCACCAGCCTCAAACACTTCTGCGAACAGATGCCACGACTGGCGATCTGTGCGGCGGGATCGCTGCTTGGGCTAAGCCTCGCACAATCATCCTTTCCCGTCGGCTATGTCGATTGGCTACACCTTCACCCGCTGTCATTCCATGAGTTTGTCCTAGCTAGGGGCAACGCGCTCGTGTGTCGTGCATTCGAGGAAGCCGAACACGGTCAGGACATTTCATCGACCGCGCACCAGATGTTTTGGGACCTCTGGCGCGAATATTTGCTGACCGGGGGACTACCCGAAGTCGTGTCACGATATATCGCAAACTCCCCAGGCTCATTGGAGGCGGTCGCTGATGTCCGCGTCACACAGCAAAAATTGATCAATGCGTACTTGGCGGACGTCGCCAAGCACTCAGGCAAAGTGAACGCACTTCATATCGAACGAACGTGGGCGTCTGTACCGCAACAATTAGCCGTAGCCCAGGACCTGTCCGTAAGCAGGTTCAAGTTTAAGGATGTTGTCCCTGGGATTCACAATTACGGTCGACTTGCTGGTCCCATCGATTGGTTGGCAAAGGCTGGCCTCATTCTTCAGGTTCCGATCTGTGAGCACGCGGAAACCCCCATCGCAGCGTTTACCAAGCCTAACCATTTCCGGATCTATCTGTTCGACGTGGGTATTCTCGGCGCCATGTTAGACTTACCCGCTCGGGCATTGCTGTCGTACGATTTTGGTACATATAAAGGCTATGTTGCGGAAAATTTTGTCGCCCAGGCACTCAAAGCGTCAGGACCGCTGCGGCCATTATTCGGTTGGACAGAGAAGAAATCAGAGATTGAATTTCTGCTTCAAGGCTCCACCACAAGTATTCCCGTCGAGGTGAAATCAGCACATCGCGTGAGAGCTCAGAGCCTCAGGGTCTTCAATGAAAAGTATCGGCCCAAATTTAGCCTGATACTATCTGGTCGCCCACCTTCAGAGTCAGCCAACGCCAACGGCGTGACCACCAACGTGCAACTACCTTTGTACCTAGCCCATCGCGCCTGGAAGTATACGGATTGACCACTATACGGACCATGCAACTATCCATGGGTCATAGGTAAGGCGCAAACAACCTGGTCACGCTATCGCGCAGACGGACCGGAAACGAGCGACTGCTCAAATCCTCGAGGGTCAAAGGCCGCGACCGGCGCAGCTTGTCGTCAAAGACCAGGTGCAGGCGGTCCGCCAAGTCACGACTAAAACACTCGATATTGAACTCAAAGTTGAGACGCAGACTGCGCGCATCCCAATTGGCGGAGCCAATCAAAGCCCACGCATCGTCGATCAGCATCATCTTGGTGTGATCAAACGGCGGAGGCACCAGGTAGACCTTGCAATTCTTTTGCAGCAGCGGCGGCAACGTCGCAAAAGCCGCCCAAGCCACAGGCGGAATGTTGTTTTTTTCGGGTAGCAAAATCTCGACTTGGACGCCGGACATCAGCGCCACACTTAAAAAGCGTACAGCCGTCGAGTCAGGCAGAAAGTAGGGCGTCGCGATGCGAATCCGCGTCCGTGCCGATGAGATGGCCCCAAGCATGGTCCAGAGCACCTTTTCGAAATCGCGGTCGGGACCATCGGGCACCCCCCTGGCCAGCACGTCGCCGCGACCGGGCTCGATATGCGGCAGCCACTGATCGCCCGCCAGCACCTCCTTCGTGGTGAAGGCCCAGTCCTCGATAAAAGCCTGGCGCAGGTGGGCCACGACCGGACCCACGATCTTGAAGTGCAAATCCTGCACCGGATGCGGATAGCCTCTGGTGACATAGTTGCCTTGGCGGATATTCATACCGCCGGTAAATCCGATGCGTCCATCGACGACCATGATCTTGCGGTGACTGCGCAGGTTTAGGGCGGCGATGCGCGTCGGCTGCAAATTAGGCATAAATCGCGCGCTGCGCACGCCTGCGGCGCGAAGTTTTGGCACCACCGACGGGAAGGAATAGCGCGAGCCCGTCGCATCGATCAAGACGCGGACCTCGACCCCGCGCAGGACCGCCAAACGCAGGGCCTCGATAAATTCACGCCCCACGGCATCGTAGTCGAAGATGTAGCTCGACAGCATGACCGACGAAGTCGCCTCGGCGATTGCTTGCAGCATCGCCGGATAAGCTTGTTCGCCGTTGAGCAAGGGGTCGATGGCGTTGCCTGGCGTCAGCTGCATGCCGGACACCTGATCGCCCAAGCGCGACAGCTGCTGCAGACCCGCATCCGCAAGCAGCCCGGCTGCATGCAGACTCCCAGCTGTGGCCCGGTCCAGACGCACCTTGCCCTCAGCACCCATCAGGGTCACGGCGGAGCGGCGGATCCGATTGATGCCAAAGATGTAATAAAGCAGCGCCCCGATCAGTGGTGACAGCCAGATCAAGCCGACCCAACCCGTCGCCGAACGCGGTTCTTCTTTCGTCATGACCGCATGACAAGACGCAATCAAGGCGACGAGGGTGTGAATGCCGACCACGAGATCCGGCCGCACCCAGGCGTCGTAGAGATGCCAAAACATCGAGACCTCAGACTTCAGCGTCGTAAAAATAATAGGGAGCGCGCTTCATACCGAGCGACTCATACACGGCCACCGCGCTTTGATTGGCCTGCTCGACATAGAGACGCAGCCCCCTAGCCTGCGGATCGTCTGCTGCCAAGGTCTGCACGGCGCGGTACAGCTGCCGGAACACCCCATGCTGGCGTTGCTTAGCCGCGACATAAACGCTTTGAATCCAGTAGATGACGCCGTCACGCCAGTCGGTCAGCTCATAGGTCAACATGGTTTGACCGATCACTTGACCCTGAGCTTCAGCGACTAGGTAGCGACCTAAGGTCGGCGTGGCCAAAACCCGCGCCACCCCGCGACGCAGAACGGCAAGATCCAAGCATTTGCCTTCGCTCTCCCAGGCCAAGGCCGCGTTGAACCCGACGATTGCATCGAGATCCCGCTGTTCGGCGGGGCGAACGAGGACCGACGCCTCCCCTTTGCGTAGAGGCGACGTCGGCACAGGCTGAATAAGATCCTTCATCAATGCTTAGGCCTTGCTGAGCTTGCGCACGGTGTAGTGCAAGATGCCACCGCTGCGGAAGTATTCCAGCTCATCGGACGTATCGATGCGGCAGCGCACCTTGACCGTTTCCGACTTGCCATTGGCACGGTGAATGACCAGATCCAGCTCGCTGCGGGGCGCTAGTTTGGCGGTGCCTAAAATATCGAAGGTCTCGCTGCCGTCGAGCTTCAAGGTCACGCGCGTGGTTGTGCCTTCAAACTGCAGCGGCAAGACGCCCATCCCGACAAGATTGGACCGGTGAATCCGCTCAAAACTCTCGACGATGACGGCCTTAACGCCGAGTAGATTGGTGCCTTTGGCGGCCCAATCACGCGACGAGCCGGTGCCGTATTCCTTGCCAGCGATAATCACGAGCGGCGTCTTTTCCTTTTGGTACTGCATCGACGCATCGTAGATGGTCATCTGCTTACCATCTGGCATGTGCTTGGTGACGCCGCCTTCGATTCCTGCCGTCATCTCGTTGCGCAGGCGGATGTTGGCGAAGGTCCCACGCATCATGACTTCGTGGTTACCGCGGCGAGCGCCGTAGGAATTGAAGTCGGCTTTTTTGACACCATGCGCCAGCAGGTACTGACCGGCTGGACTGGAATCCTTGATCGAGCCGGCTGGCGAGATATGGTCGGTCGTCACCGAATCACCGAGCACGGCGAGTGGGCGCGCGCCTTTGATATCGGCAATCGCCGCCGGTTGGGCGGTCATACCCTCGAAATAAGGCGGGTTGCGCACATAGGTGCTGTCTTTATTCCAGGTGAACGAGAACCCCCCCGAAACCTTGACCGCCTGCCACTGCGCAGGCCCCTTGGCGACATCGCTATAGCGCTTGCGGAACATCTCTGGGGTTAGAGCTTTGTCGATGGTGGCGCGGATCTCGGCATTTGAAGGCCAGATATCTTTGAGGTAAACCGGCTTGCCGTCGCTACCCTGACCGATGGGCTCTTTGGTCAAATCGATCTTGATGTTGCCGGCCAAGGCATAGGCGACGACCAGAGGCGGCGACGCCAGGTAGTTCGCTTTAACATCGGGGCCAATGCGGCCTTCGAAGTTGCGGTTGCCAGAAAGCACGGATACCGACACCAGATCTTTGGCATGAATTGCCGCGGCGATGGTGTCATGCAGGGGGCCGCTATTGCCGATGCAGGTGGTGCAACCATAGCCGACGAGGTTGAAGCCTAGTTTGTCGAGGAAGACGTTGAGGCCGGAGGCCTGGTAGTAGTCGGTGACCACCTGCGATCCGGGTGCCAGCGAGGTTTTGACCCAAGGTTTGACCTTCAGGCCTTTTTCCACCGCCTTTTTTGCCAATAGTCCGGCAGCGAGCATGACCGCTGGATTGGAGGTGTTGGTGCAACTGGTGATGGCGGCGATGACGATGGAGCCTTGCTCAAGCGCGAAGTCAGCGCCAGCAACAGGAGACTTTAGACTGAGGTCGGCATCTTTGACCTTAAAGCCTGTGGTTAGATCCTTTTTGAAATTGGTAGCGACTTGACTGAGCACGACGCGGTCTTGGGGGCGCTTGGGTCCAGCCAGTGCCGGCTCGACCGTGCTTAGATCCAGTTCGAGGACAGCGGTAAAGCTCGGTTCCGGCGCGCTAGGCTCGTACCACAGACCTTGGGCCTTGGCATAAGCCTCGACCAACTTCACCTGGGACTCGTCGCGGCCGGAGAAGCGCAGGTAGCGCGTCGTCTCGCCGTCGATCGGGAAGAAGCCACAGGTCGCCCCGTATTCGGGCGCCATATTGGCGATCGTCGCCCGGTCGGCAAGCGATAGATGCGCCAGTCCAGGGCCAAAAAACTCGACGAATTTGCCGACCACGCCCTTTTTACGCAGGATTTCGGTGACGGCCAGCACCAAATCCGTCGCCGTCGCGCCCTCGGTCAAGGTGCCGGTAAAGCGCAGACCGACGACCTCAGGAATCACCATCGATAGCGGCTGTGCCAACATCGCCGCCTCGGCCTCGATGCCACCCACGCCCCAGCCCAGAACGGACAGGCCGTTGACCATCGTCGTGTGGCTATCGGTGCCGACCAACGTATCTGGGTAGACCCAGTCTTGACCGTCCTTGTGCTCGCGAAAGGCGACTCGCGCTAAATACTCTAAGTTTACCTGGTGGCAGATACCGGTACCGGGCGGTACGACGGTGAAGTTATTAAACGCGGTCTGCGCCCACTTCAAAAACTCATAGCGTTCGCCGTTGCGGTCGAACTCCAGATCGACGTTGACCTGAAAGGCGTCAGCAGTACCGGCCTTATCGACGGTCACGGAGTGATCGATCACCAAATCGACGGGTTTGAGCGGGTTGATCTTCTTTGGGTCACCCCCGACCTTCAGCATCGCCTCGCGCATCGTCGCCAAATCGACGACGGCTGGCACACCCGTGAAGTCCTGCATCAGCACGCGAGCCGGGTAGAAGGCCACCTCGTGCTGCGAGGTCTTGGTCTTCAGCCAGGTTGCCATCGCCTCGATATCGGCTTTTTGCACGATGGTGCCGTCTTCGTGGCGCAGCAGATTCTCCAGCAGCACTTTGAGCGAGAGCGGCAACCGTTGTAGATCACCGAGGCCGTTTTGCGCGGCCTTCTTCAGGCTGGCAAAATGGTAGGTTTTGCCATCGACGCTGAGTGTGTCACGCGCCTTGAAACTATCGTTCGCCATCGTCGCTCTCCATCGTCCGCTGAAAGGTTGTAGGGTATCTGGCCGGACCGGCCCAGGCACCACAGCAGGCAGTGTACAGGAATCAGCCTTCTTTTGAAGCGCCGCCTTCGCGTCCGGTGCGGATCCACTGGCGCGGCGCCCGTTGGCCATAAAGCCACAGCTTCCACAAAACATAGGCCGGCAAAAAGCGCAACGCCAAGAGATAGCGCAAAGGTAAGCCGAGGACAAAAAACGGCGTCAGGGCATAGACAGCCATGCTGAGAAACATCAGCAACTGGATGGAGACGAGCCCGGTCAGGCCAAAAACAACCGCACCGAGGGTGGCGAGCAGCTGCCACGTCGCCAGCTTCGATAGCGGCAGCATATACAGATCAAAGACGTAGTAGGCCTTTTGGCCGAGGCCAAGCTGACGATGCCGCAGCAGCTCGCTGGTAAAGAGTTTGCGCAGGGCTTTGCGGCCATGCTCCCAGCGTTGCCGCTGCGAGGCCGCCGCTGCTCCGCCCTGGCTGACCAACTGGGCATTGATGCGGGCGGCACGGACAAAGTGCGCGCGCTCGCCATTTAAGCGTAGGCGCCAGCTAAATTCGAGGTCTTCGGCCAGACCGAAGGCCGACCACGGACAGCGCCGCAGTCCCGCCACGGAAAAGCACATGCCGTTGCCGCGCAGGGCGACGCTCATGCCGAGCTCCTCTTGCGCCAAGAGCCAGGTGCCGTTGAACAGCGCCAGAGCGTAGTTCATCAGCTGGGTCCGCCACGAGGTATCGGGATTGAGCCCCAAATACAGCGCCTGGGCGAAGTCATAGCCGGCGTGGCGGCCCGCGGCAAAGGCCCAAAGCAGCCCCGGATCGGCACCGATATCGGCGTCGATGATGATCACAGCATCTAGGTCGGTGGACTGGCGCTCCCTGAGCAGGCGCTCAATCGCCCACTCCAGCGCATGACCTTTGCCGCGCAAGGTATCATGGCTTCGCTCCCAGACTTCGGCACCTGCCTGACGCGCCAGCACGGCGGTTTGATCGCTGCAGTTGTCGGCAATCACCAGGACCTGGTAGCGGTCCCTAGGGTAGTCAAGGCTGTGCAGACTACCGACGGTGGCAGCGATCAGCTCGGCCTCGTTGTGGGCCGGGACCAGCAACACGAAGCGGGGCGGTGTCTGCCGTTGCGCTGGAGGCAGGGTTTTGCCCTTGGAGCGCCAAGCGGCAAAGGCCGTCAACGCCAGCAGCACGAAGAACGGCAGCAGGGCCAAAGTCACGCCAATTGAAGCACAGGTGAGGATTGTATGAATCATGGGTAAGAGTCTATGCCACTTGGAAATTTTAGGCCATCACGGAGTCGCCTTAGGGACCAAACCGAGGCGGCGGCGCCGTTGCGGCCCAGAGCTATCAATTGCAGGTGGTTTTTGCTAAATTCCTCCCATGCATTGGCAACCCGACCCGAAAGATGCCGCACTCAGGTCCCTACAGCTCCCAGCCATAGGCAGCAAGCTGTCGCCTGACGCGTGTAAAGACCTGGCCGTGCTCGTCGCCGGTCGCGGTGTCGGCCAGGTCGCACCAAATCCCTTGGTCGGTGCCGTGTTGGTCGATGCCGACCACGGCTTTCTCGGCGCTGGAGCCCACGAGCGGGTCGGACAGGCCCACGCCGAGGTCAATGCGCTGGGTTACGCCGAGCAGCAGCAGCAGACTGGGCGCATCCGCGGTGGCACCATGTACGTCACCCTGGAACCATGCGCCCATAGCAACCGCACCCCCGCTTGTGCCACTTCCTTAGCGTCAACGGGCCTGGCCAAGGTCGTCTACGGGCTGGTCGACCCCAATCCCAGAGTCGATGGGCGCGGCGCAAAGATCCTCGAACAGGCCGGTATTCGCGCCGAGCTAGATGATACGTGGTCGGCGTCCTGCAGCGAGTTGGCGGAGATTTTTTTGTGCAATGTGCGCCAGCAACGGCCCTTTGTCGCACTTAAGGTGGCGCTCAGCTTAGATGGCCTGATCGCGCTCCCCGGCTCACAGCGAGCCTGGATCACCGGACCGAGGGCGCGGGCCTACGGCCACTTTCTGCGGATCTACTACGATGCCATCGTCATCGGCCGCGGCACGCTGCTGGCCGATGACCCCCGCTTAGATGCTCGTGATTCCCTTTGGCGCGGGCGGGCGCCGCGTCGCGTCGTGCTCGACCCCGATGCCTCAGGACTCTTGGCGCAGCCGCCAGAACTGTGGCGCCTCTTGCAGTATGATCCGGCCGGGGTGATCTGGCTGACCGGGGACCGCCTCAGCCACGCCGCACAGCTAAAGGTGCAGCATCTGCAGACGATGGGCGGAACCTGCGTCCATCTACCGCGCGACAGTCACGGCGCCTTTTCCCCAGGCTCGATCCTCAAAGCCCTTTGGCAGCTGCAGATCACCAGCGTCCTGCTTGAAGGCGGTGCCGGTGTCTATGACCCGTTCCTTCGCGCCGCCGCTGTGGATCACCTCCATGCCTTTCAGGCAGCGAAGATCCTCGGCGCTGCGGACGGTTTACGCTTCGCTGCTGGGGCTGGCGAGGTAAGCGTGGCTGGCCCGCCACGGATGACCCCTCTGGGCGAGGATTGGTTGGTCGATCTGCCGCTGGCCACTCGGGAGAGCATCCTTTGAGTACCGGCCTGGGGCCCACGCGTTGCGCCAAGCTAAGGGTTGGCATCCTGGCTATATCTATGTTGTTTAGCCTCAACGCTTGCCACCTGTTTAAGCCGGTGAAAGAACCAGGAACGGGCGTAGGTCCTAAAATCATCGTCGATATGGCCGGCAGCCGACCACTTAGCCCGCTGATCTTCGGCTTTGGCACCTATATGCATGAAAGCCGCGACCAAGCCGAGGTATGGACGCAGCGGCCGACCCTCTACCGCTGGGGTGGCAACAGCGCCGAGCGCTACAACTGGCGCCTCGACGCCACCAATGCCGGAAACGACTATTTTTATTTGAACCACGGCTTTGCTGGCCCTGGGAATATCGTCGATGCCTTTATCGCCGAAAACAAGCACCACGGTGTTGCCTCGGCGGTCGTGCTACCGCTTATGGGTTGGGTGGCGAAGGATCAAAGCTCGGCCAGCTATCCGAAGCGCCTGTTTCCGGATCAAGAACAGTTTGAGACCAATGGCAAGTCCATCGGCAACGGCTTTAGCAAAGACAAAAAGCCGCTGCTCGCCTCTCCCGAGCAAACCAGCGTGCGTGCTGGCCCGGCCTTTATCGCTGCCTGGGTGAACCACTTAAAGTCTGAATTCGGCGATTATCCCCACCTGTACATTTTGGGGAACGAACCCATGCTGTGGGGCGAAACCCACCGCGACGTCCACCCGAAGCCGACCACATACGACGAATACCTCGAGGTCTACCTAGCTGCGGCCACCGCTGTGCGGCGTGCTGATCCCGCGGCGGTCATCATTGGACCGGGCGATTGGGGTTGGCTGGCGGTGTTCAAATCACAATATGACCTTGCTAAAAACGCTGGCGGGGTCAAAGACAAAGATAGCCAGGCGCACGGTGGCAAACCATTTCTGGAATGGTTTTTGACGGCGGTGAAGAAGCGCGAGGATGAGCTCCATGTGTCCTTACTCGACGTCCTCGATATGCATTATTACCCTTCTGATTTAGACCTCTATAAAGACGAGCCGTTTAACCCCGAGAGGACGCGAGCGCGTATCGCTGCGACGCGGTCGTTGTGGGACAGAAAACACAAAGAGACGGGATGGATCAATGAGGAAACCTATTTTATTCCCCTGCTCAAAGGCATCATTGCGCGGACTAAGCCGTCGCTAAAGCTGGGGATTGGCGAGTATTCGTTTAAGGGTGAGCAGGATATCGGTGGTGCGATCGCCTTGGCGGAGGTGCTGCGCATTTTTATCGATCAGAATATCTATATGGCTGAGTACTGGACGGAGCCTCCGGCTCGCAGCCCGACGGCGGCGGCCTTTCGCCTGTATCGCAACTACGATGGCAAGGGGCATGCCTTTGGCGAGACCTATGTGGCGACAACGAGCAGCAATACTGGGGATGTGACGGTGGTTGCGGCTAAGGCGGATGAACATCGACTCACTGTGGTGATGATTAATAAGTCGTTGAAGGAACATCTGCGGACGACTTTGGCGATCGACCATCTGCGGCCGTATGTCAAAAAGGTCACGGCTTATAAACTGGGGAGTAAGAACCCTGGGGAGCTTGAAGTGGAGGCAATGCCTGCGGCGCGGGAGCAGGAGATGGTATTGCCGCCGTTGTCGGCACGACTCATTGAATTTATTTGGTGAAGGCGAGGTTAGGGAATGGGGCGTGATGATGAGGATGGCGGGGGGCTTAAGCCTTTGGCTAAATATGTGGCGGTGAAGGGGGAGGGTAAACAGGGGATAGGGCCCGATCACGATCACGGACACGATCACGGACACGATCACGGGCACGATCACGGGCACGATCATAGGCACGGACATGGACATGGACATCATCATGATCATGGGGTGCTACCGCATGCGCATAGTACGCTGAGCAATTTGAAGTTGGCGCTGGTCGTCAATTTGAGCTTTGCCCTCATTGAGATCGTCGGTGGGATTTGGAGCGGTAGTGTCGCTGTACTGTCCAATGCCGTCCACGATCTCGGGGATGCATTGGCATTGGCACTTGCTTACATCATGGAACTCAGCGCGAATAAAAAGCCCACTTACAGTTACTCTTATGGCTATAGGCGGCTGTCATTGCTGTCGGCCCTGTTCAGCTGCGTGCTTCTGGTAACGGCGTCGGCTTTGGTCTTGGCGCATGCGGTTCCATTGCTGCTGCACCCGGTGAAGCCAAAACTGGAGGGTATGGGACTCTTTGCCTTGGTGGGGATCGCCGTCAACGGCTTTGCCGCGCTGCGGCTGAGTCGCGGCAAGACGATGAATGAGAGGGTCGTATCCTGGCATATGATCGAGGATGTGTTGGGATGGACGATCGTCTTGATCGGATC
Source organism: Pseudomonadota bacterium (assembly GCA_026390445.1). Taxonomy (GTDB): domain Bacteria; phylum Bdellovibrionota_B; class Oligoflexia; order Oligoflexales; family CAIYRB01; genus CAIYRB01. The sequence goes on along the minus strand of JAPLFX010000044.1, from coordinate 20,302 downwards.
CATCGTGATGGCTGTATGGGATCTGCCGATCATCGATCCGATTCTAAGTATTTTGCTGTGCTTATTTATCATGTGGGGAGTCGGGAGAAATCTGCAGAAAACGCTGCGTTTGTTCCTTCAAGCGACTCCAGAGGGTATCGACCTGCCGGCGATGCGCCGTGAGATTGAAATGATCGACGGGGTCATCGGCACGCATGACGCCCATTTTTGGTCGCTAGATGGCCAGTCGCATGTGCTGACGATTCACGCCGTGATTGCCGCGGGTACCGGGCTACCAGCGATGGATGGGATCAAGGGGCGGATCCGCACCGTGGTGAGCCGCAGGGGCAACATTCACACCACGGTTGAGATGGAGGCGGAAGGGGTGGATTGCCCTGTAGCGAATTGTGTCAAAGAGTGACGGTGTCCCTTAGCGTTAGTTTACGGTGATGGGGGCAGACGTGATGCTAAAGGACGTTCCTGCTGAAACCCCAGCTGTAATGGTAAATGACCCCGTCGTATGAGTGGTGACGGTCGCTGTATAGGTGCCGTCATTTTGGTCCGTCGCTGCACCAGTCGTCGCCACCGTGCCATTGGATGATGTGAAAGTCACGGTCGCTCCGCCAGTGGTCAGCGGCATACCGTATATGTCCTTAGATACAAAGGTCACAGTCGGAGTGGTGCCATTGGTCATGGTCGATGGAACGGTCAACATCGAATTGGATGATATTGGCCCAGGCGTAATGCCGCTGATGTTCACGGGAACACCGGGAGCCATATTCATACCTAACCCATGGGTCGAATTCGCCTTTATACAAATGTTGGTGGATCCAAGGTTGGATGAAACACCGATGTTTGTCCAAGTGTTCGAAACATTCGACATTAAAGGGGTGAAGCCCGAGCAATTGCCTGCAGCGCTATAACCAACATCGTAGGAATCGGCGCCTGGTGCCATCGACCAGCTGACGTAAAAGTTATTTGAAAATATATTTTGCGACACAGATGGTTGGCTAATGGAAAATGGTCCGACATTACTCAAACGAGTATAAAGACAAACAGTTTGATTAATCGGCGTAAGATCCATCCCAGTATGGCTCATAATCGAGTTACCCAGTGCACTGAAGTCGATACTTGGGCAACTGCCAATTGGGCTTAACTGACAGCCGCGCGGTATGCCGCCACCGCCACCGCCACCACCGTAGTAGTCGGTCATGGCATCGACCACAGCATAGTCAGTGATGGGCGATCCAGGGCAAGCAGGCAAAGTTTTATGAAAGTAACAACGATTGAAGATGCCAGACAAAATGGGTGTCGAGCCGTCTGCCGTATACTGAGGAACCAAAGGTGCATCAAGCGAGGGGCAGGTGCTGTCACCAGCAGGGAGATCACATTGGTACAGGCCGTTGCTCTGATTGAGTTGCCAGATATTGTTAATCGTCCCGTAGGGCGTCGCGTCATAGCAAATGGGGACATCGGTTTTGTAAATACAGCGATTTTTACCACCAGTGAAAAAGAACGGATTTTTAAAATCGCTGGGTGGGTTGGAGAGGCTAGGACAAATCGAAATCGATTCGCAGCTATAGGCGCGACCGTTGTTATTAGTTAAAGGCATTGCATCCAAACTATCCCAAGTTGTGCCGTCAATAGTACCAGGACAGGTCACCCCTGGCTCGGAATAGCTGCAGCGTTTATAGCCTTCGGCGGTAAAGGCCGAAGACAATGTATAAGTAGGCAAGGTGCTTGTATCAACTGCAGGACAACTATCGGTGTCAGGAATATCGCACCCGACTTCAAAGCTAATGCCCAGGGGCTTCAACTTCACGAGGTTGCTGCTAGTAATGGGTCCCGTAATACCAAGGCCGGAACAGTCGTCACCTCCCATTTCAATCACTCTGCGACCACCGCCAGGATACCCCCATTGCGACGGGTAGCTAAAGCCAGCCTGAATCAATGAAGCCATCGGTATTGGATCTGACCAATTTGGCGAGGGGTTGTTGCAGGCGAATAATTTCCGCCACCCGTCATAAAAAGCATAATGGGAGGTGTCGAGTAAATTGCCTAGACTCAGTCCTGTATCTGCAGAGCAATTCGGATAGGGATAACTGTATTGACAAATGTTTTGACCAGCTGCGGGCGAATTCTTTTGCGAAAAAGTATAGGTCGATCCACCGGCCAAACTCGGACATGTGGGCGCGGGCGCATAGCACTCAATGTCACCCATTTGACTATAGCTGCCTGGACTCATTGCAGTTGCCTGCAGCTGAGCGTCGGTGTACGGACCTCCGCTTCCCATCAGCAGCGAACATGCGATGGTTTGCTGGGAGTAATGACAGAACGTCGTGCCGTCGGGAGCAGACATGGGATTGGGTCCTTGGATAAAATAACCCAGACCAGCGTCCGGAGGGACACATCCCATCATGGTGGGCGCAGCGCAGTAAAAATCATGAAGACTGTTAGACGGGTTGGCCATCGTGTTTAGAGTGGCCAAGCCAAAGCCCGTCGTCACTCCTAGGTCAGTACACTTAGGAACTATCGTGGTAGCATCCAAACCATTTGGATACATGTAACCACCGCCCATGCCGCCGCCACCCACGTAGCCACCGCCAGTGCCGCCGTCATATCCGCCGCACGTGCCAGTGCCACTTCCTGCGGTGGAACCGGACCCAACACCAGCCACTCCAGTCCCGCCCCCCCCGCAACCACACCCACTGCCCGTACAACCAGAGCCAGAGCCAGAGCCAGAGCCATCCTTGAACATCAAGCAAGCATCGTTTGCCGACGCTACGGTCAGAGATACCCATTTGTAGCTAGCGTCCGCATCGCTCGGTAGCGCCGGACAGCTTCCGCCGGCCGCTGCAAGCATGCAGGGGACGCCGTTGAAGTCGCTGTTATAACGCGGTTCAAAGTCGGCTAAGGTGTGCAGGCCACTGAGCTGTGCACATGTGGGCAACAGCGCCGCACTGGAACCACCCGCTGGAATCGTCAAAACAAATTGGCAAACCCCCGTACTTCCCAGCTCCATCCAATAGGTCGACACATGCGTGTCTTCACGCGGCATCGGACAGTCGGGAGTCGCGGAGCACAACACGGGCTGGGCAGCGACCTTAATTTTATTAAAGAACTGATCGTCCGTTAGATCGTCAGAATAGTCGTTGTCGCAATCTGGAAGTTTGCCTTGACCCACCGTTGTCGCCAAAGACGTCGCTGAGGACACCGCTTGCTGCATGCTGCCGCTTAAGCTGGATGTATCGACACCACTTATGCCAGCAAATGCCGTTCCGGACTTCACCGCGTCTGACAAACCACCCAGCACACTGTTGGCACCCGCACCACTGGCCAAAGCCGCGCCCGTCGTCACACCGCTAAATGCCGAAGTCATCATCGCCGATGCATCTGTAATCCCCGCACTAGACGCTGCCGTGCTGATCTGCTTTAGCATGGCGTTGGCATCGATCGCTATACTCATGCCGGCAGCACCAGCACCTACAGCCGCACCAATCGTCGAGGCCATTTTGCCGGCATCCGTTTTACTGACGATCCCCACAGACAAGGAGTTTGCAAGTCCCTGGCCAACCACCGTAGCGGCCATCGAACTCATGGCAGACGCCGAAAACACTGCAGGCGGCAATGCCGCTACAGACTTTTGCGTCACTCCGCTCATAGCACTGAGCGAGTCAGCCTTGCTCATACCCGATGCCAGAATGCTCTGCGCGCTTCCGTTCATGACGTCGCCCATTACAGCTTGCTGCTGGCTCAGGGTCGCTGTACTCATCGCCGTCGCCATCGCGCTAACGGCACTGGAAGCGATATCGCCGATCGCAGAGCCAACCGCGCTTGCCACTACGCCACTGGAGGAAAGTCCTCCTGCAGCACCAACACAAATCGACGAGACAGCCTTGGTGTCGGCGATCTGCGTTGGCGTCATCCCGGCAACACCTAAGCCCTGAATGGCACCTGAAGCAACCGCACCGGCAGCTTTACCCAGACCGGCGCTGCTGACACCAGCGTCTTTCAAAGCCGACACGGAGGCTGTGGCGACTTGTTTCGCAATGGCGGCAATGTCGCCGATCGAAACGCCCGTCGCCGTCAAGGCCCCGATCGCTCCACTGGCAGCACCTGTGGAGGCCTTTAAGACATTGGCTTCAGACATCACCAAGGTTTTCAGACTTGACACGGAGGACTTAGCAACGGCGCTAGCGGCAACTGCGGTGTCCGTGATCCCAGCCAACTTTAGGCTCGACACAACCCCAGCGGTCGCCGCACCGACCATAGCACCGATCTGGTCGAGAGGCAGGCCGTTGCTCGTCAGACTTTCTACCGCACCCGAAGCCACGGCAGCTGCTGCGTTTGAAGCGCCTGCACCGCTCACGCTTTTACCCAAAGCCTCAACCGCACCGGACGTCAGAGCGCGCACTGCGCTCACTGCGGCGTCGCCGCCAAGGCCGCCGGTATTCAGTGCCTTCACGCCGCTACCGATCATACCCTTTTGCAATACCAGCACGTCATCAGATTGGAGGTTGCTAACACGTCCACCGAGGGACGAAAAGGTGCTGCCCATGACCACTTTGGCAATGGCCGTGCGACGAGATAAATCAGACAAGCCGGCAGCGCTATCTGACAAGGTGCCGACAGCACCCTGGATAATCGGACCGGCCGCAAACATAATCGGCTGCGTCGACTGCGCGCCAGCCAAACGCAACGAGGAGATGGCGATTTGACCGGTCGACAATCCTAATTGTTTCTTGGCACCATCAAGAACCACCTGGGCCTGGTCGTCGGTAAGACCTGCGGTGCTCAAGCTCGTGCCGAGTTCGGCCGTAATGTCTTCGCCAAGTGCGAGAACTCCGGCACGAAGGGTGTCAGTTGGGGTCTTTGCCGACGATGGATCGACGACACCTAAAAAGGAGCTTAGCTTTTGCTTGATGACGCCCTTGCCGTTGAATGCGCGGCAGGCCGGCAATAGTTGCAGGGCTAAAACCAGACTGACATAAACTTGTTGATTTTGGCGTCCCATCGGCAAGCTCCTTGGGTAATGCACCGGCATCGGCATTTCCCAAAAAAAATCAACGAATCTTTTTCAAAACATCAAAAAACACAATATATTTAGTTGGTTTTCCACTGAGGATGGCCCCGAAAAAAGTGCCTCATCGGACGACCCAGACAGCGCGAACACCAAACCTATCACTCCCCCAAATTGACGCCGTCTGCCCCGCGGCATAGAATTAACTCAGTCATCGAAGGAAGTTAGGAAGGGCGCATGCGACGACTCCATGCTTAAACACCGTCGGAAATCATTCATGATGTTTATCGCCTACTTAGCCAGTAGCCCCGGCTTCACGGAGACGGCTTGGGCTAGCGATATGCGTTATGAGTGGCCGTTCGTGCCAAGTGCCACACATTACTCCGGAACGTACCAAATTGATGATGACACGACGATGTTTCAGACGAACTCGCACTGGTTGATACTGGATCAAACGGCCACGGTGAAAATCAAGGCGATCGCTAGCGACGGCAAGCCGCTCATGTCCTTCACCTTGAAGTCTCCGACTGGTGCTTCGCCGCAGCCATCGCCGAAGGCCAAGGCGCCGCCATCGCCGAAGGCCAAGGCGCCGCCGCGAAGACTCCATGCCATGGCGGTTCCGACCCAAGGCGATAAGGTGCGACGGAAGCCTGCGTACGATCAAGAGAAGAACGACGACGAGGTCACTAGCAACGTCCTCGAACGAGGCGACCCAGCTCCGGCTCAAGGCGCCACCGCGAAACGAGCAACGCTCGGCATGCTGGCCGTGAACGCGGCGCTTGGTTACGAGAGCATTCGTGCCGCGGGCGGGATCACCGACTATAGCGCTGCGGCTTTAGTCGCAGGCGTCCAGATCGATGCGAACTGGCAAAACAGTACGGACTATTGGTACCTCGCCGGGGCGGCGGAACTGCATCGACTCAATGTAAGCGAGCGGTTGATGTCGACGACTGGCGCAGCAGACTCACAAACTTCGTCGACCTTTCTGCGGACTTTTACCACCGCTGGTATCTACTACGACCTACGCAACGGCACGTCGGTCCACGACAACCGCGTCGGCGTCGGCATTGGCGTAGCGTATTTGCGCTTACCGATGCTGAAGGTGCAGAGCGGATCTACCGAAGGCCACCTGACGCAGCAATCGGCCCTCGGCCCCTTTCTCGGCGTCGACCTCAGTACGCCTTGGCTTAACCGCGGTCGCCTCGGCATCTCCGGTGAGTTGATGCCAACCTCCTTCGTTCGCAGCACCCAGGCGCTCGCCGTGCACATCCAGGGCGCCGCCATCAGACCCTTTGCCAAGCACTGGTCCAGCCTGTTGAAACTCGACTTCGAACGGCAATTTCTCGCACGTAATGGTGATTGTCCGGCCATCACCAACTGCGTCGATGAGATGACCGCCAATGCGACCGTCGTGCTCATCTCGGCCGGTGTTGCTTACCAGCTTTGAAAAAATCGAGGTCTGTGTTGTAGTTACGACCTGCCGGGGCACAATTTAGATAGACAGCTTTTGCTTGGACACGGCGCTGGAATCGCATATACAAGGTTGCCGATGCTCCACGCCGCATCCAGTAGGCCATCCCACATGGACCCAGTCAAAAACAACGCTCTTGGTAGCGGTATACCGGTAGATCCCTTGATGCCGCCCAAAGAGCGCGTGTGGCAAAACATTCAAATGGTCTGTGGCCTGTTCGACATGGCAAGGTCGATCAAAACCTTGCAGTTGCGGCGGCAACACCCAGACGCCAGCCAAGAATGGATCGATCAGGAAGTCCTCGCTTTAATTGAACGAGGCTGCGCATGATCGCGGTTGCCGAGGGTTTACGTGCCACTTTGCAGGCATTGGAGGCGGGTAAGATCAACTACATGGCCGTCGGCTCGATCGCGGCTGCGGTCTACGGCGAACCTAGATTGACCCGAGATCTCGACCTGGTGTTGCAGGTGCGTCGGGAGACTGCGGCAGAATTTATTGGTTTGTTTAGCGAAGGCGAATTTTACGTTCCGGCTCCGGACATTGTCGCGCAGGAGTTTGCGCATAAAGGTCAGTTTTATCTTCTGCACCATGGGTCAGGCTTGAAAATCGACGTCGTCGTCCAGAAAGCAAATGCTCACGCAATTGCAGAATTTGACCGCCGCCGCCCAGTCGAGCTGCTACCTGGACTGATGACGTGGCTAGCGGCACCTGAAGATATCATCATTGCGAAGCTGCGCTATTTTCGCGAAGGCGAATCCGACAAACACCTACGCGATATACGTGGGATCCTCGCGCATGCGACCTGCGACCTTGCCTATCTTGAGGCCTGGATCACAAGGCTGGGACTGTCAGAGCAATGGCGTCTCACCTTTGGTAGCCACGTGCCGTGATCTGACCTGATCTACGTGACCGGCGCGAAAATGCGCCGCGCAGTAGCATTTTCGCCCATGTTCCCAACGACACAAAGCCCCACCACACAGGCCTAGCAAGAACATCCAAGCATCCGCCACTATAACGGAAAATCGCAATAAGCGCCCGCCCTCGCTGCAGTTGGCAAAAATCTTGCTTTAGCACTTAATCAAGGCTTTGAAACAGTTCACGGCCGCAATCAACCACAACATCAAGAGGCATACCATGACAAAGTTCGCTGTATTACTATCCACCGTCGTTATGATCAGTTTAGGCTGTGGCCACAAATCATCGGCCTCTAAAACGCTATCCAATGACGATACCGTCTCGCTGGGTGAGCCCATGGTTGCAGACAGCGTTCAGTCGATCTCTGCTGACTGCCAGAGTTTTAGCTTAAGTGGCCCTACCTGCTCCGGCATGCAGCAGGCCACGACCATTTTTGATAATATCTCACAAGTCTCAGGTGCTGCGTCTATGGTCTGTACCTATCTACCCGATGGGACGGTGACCAAGGCCGCAGCCGTTGGCTTTTTCGCTACCAGTGTCATAAGCAAGGTTGTGGTCTTTACCTTAAAAAATATTCCCTGCGAAGAGACCTTAAACGCTGCCCAGCGGGACGCAGTCGCTCGCCAGGTGGAAGCTGCTTTGGCGGCGCGCGGGATCGGTATCAAAGGCCCCTTGGTGATTCCCAATCATCCATAAGACCGAGGTCTCAATAGGCAGCTTCCAAGGCAGCAGACTCAAACATCGCCAAAAGTACGGGGTCACGTCGTCATGGTATCCTCGACAGACATCACTGGATTACTACAGACATTGGCAATTGGTGTCATAGTCTACCAAATCATCACGAGCGTGGATCCAGCTCCGCTGGTTGATGTCTGCACTGAGGACGGCAAGGTGCGCCTTCGCTTAGCTCAAGTGCAAGGCAGGCTACGGCGGCGCATCGCACCACAATCGATCGTGCATTTTGCTGCGCAGACGGGAATGCTGTTTCCAAAGTCGAAGGCATTTTCCTTAAATGGCCTGCGGTTTCCGATAGACGTCGTCTTTCTCGATGCGTCATCGAAGGTCGTTGACATCATCAGGCCAGAGGCCGGGACAAAAACACAGGCAAGCTGCAAGGATGGATCTTCGCTCTTTATCGTCAATCGCGGTGATGCGGACGGACTAAAGAAAGGTGACCTGGTTCAGCTAGGCACAGCCAAATCAGGATTGACCTAAGAAAAAGGAAGCATACCGATTGGCGTTTTCCGTAAAGACGTCTCGCTTCGGGCGCCTGTCCATTTTTCGGGCGCCTGTCCATTTTTCGGCCAGGTTGTCGATATTTTAGGCACCAGATCGGCAAAAATCTGCGCCACACCGTGACGAATGTCCAATAAATCAATAATCTTGGCGCGCGTCGATCTGGCCAGCCTTTTGCTTAAGACTGGTAACAAGAGTTGGCCGGGTGTGCGCTTCCCTTTCAACTGATCATGCAATGGTAGCTGAAGAAGAGGGTCCCTGTGGAGAAGCCAGTTGATTTCGTCACGACTCATCGAGCAAGTTTTCAGGAGATCGACCAGTACGGTCACCTGAACACGATGTATTACGTCTCCTATTTCCTCACGCACAGGTTTACTGCGCTTCGGGAACGTTTTGATCTCGGCCTCCAGGCCATTCATGCCCTCGATATTGGCCTCTACACGAAGCACATGGAAGTAAGCTTCTTGCGGCCAGTCGTGGGCGACCGCACATTCTCGATATCGTCTTCAGTCACGAGTCGTGCAGAAAAAACTTGCCGCACTGAATGCAAAATGTTTGATGAGCAAGCGCGAACTCTTGCCACCTGTGCGCTTGATCTAACATGCGTCGATAAGAAATCCGGCAAAAGTGTGCCATGGCCTGAAGGCTTTCTGGATCGTTTTTATGAATAATATTTGGGGAGTTGCAATTCCAGGTTTAGCTATGAAAGCGGACGAGCTACCGGATATTGACGGGCTTCTGCGCCTTGAGAACCCAGAAATCGGTAGCGGTCCAGATTGGACTGGACGAGAATACTCACTGATTGATGTGGCTGCCTTTCACGCCGAAAGTATCGCAAAGTTAAACCTAAGCAAGGTGGTGGTCATTGGAATGAGCATGGGGGGCATGATTGCTTCTATTATCGCCTCGAACTTCCGCCAGCTGCTACCGAAAGCCTCAACTTTCCGCCTCTTAGTGACCTCGGCTAATCTTCCAGATTGCCCTGCGATCACCGCCCAAATGTTACAGCAGTGGTCGACGGCTCGCCGTGGCGATTTCGAGAGTTACAAAAAGGTTCTGTCTCCTTTTTTTTCCAATGAGTTTAAGGCAAATCAAGCGGATATAGTCGATCGGTATTTTTCTTATAGAGCTGCTGGAGATAATAAGCAGAGCACGAAGAACCTCTTCCGTCAAATCCACGCCATCCAAAATTTTGACGGTCGCAGCTGCTGGATCCAGTTAAATCAAGCCGAGGTGACTATTGTAGGCGGTAGCGATGACCAAGTTCTGGGCCCTGCACACACGACCGGTCTTCGTCAGATAGCTCCCTTATGCACTCACCATGAACTCGCCACTTTGGGACACATGATTAATCTAGAGCGGGCAGACCTGTTTGGATTTGAGATGAGTCTATGAACAACTGGAACAGCGATCTATCGGACCCGTCGCGGTGGCCAAGGCCTGCGTGTCTTACTCATCCGCGCTGCGAAGCGGGAAGTGCCACTTTTTGAGGACCGTTTCGACTACCTCGGGTTTGCGACAACGTTGACTCAAAGTGAGATGACTGATCAGGCCAGAAGTGAGGAAATTTTAGACAGCGAGTGAACGCACCGGTGCCCTCTTGCCGATGCCAGCCGGGCAGCGAAAGCGCTGCGGCGCGTCGAACGAGGGGCTTTGCCTGTGAGTACGCGGGATTCAGGGACTAAATGGTGGTGAGGGCGAGACTTGAACTCGCGGCCTGTGGGTTATGAATCCACCGCTCTAACCAGCTGAGCTACCCCACCAGAATCCGAGGAGCCTCTTGTGTTAGTGGTTCAGCACGACTTTGTCAACCGTCATTTGCCCACCCCAGGTCAATGAACCACTGATATCGCTGGATTATTTGCCATTCCACGATATTTCCAGTCCGCTCCCTTTCCTCTATGGTACCGCCGCCCGCTTGGCGTCCACCTCCATCGCCTGCGCCACGGGGCAAAGCACCGCAGCCTCATCCGGCAGCTGCAACTGCTGCAAATACAAACACAGATTCTTATACAACTCTAGATGCGGCGGCGCCGCCTGCAAACCTACCTTCAGCACGCCCAACGCATCCTCCCTTCGGCCTTGCTGCCACAGCACATAGCCGAGGTTGATGTAAGCCGGAGCGAAGGTCCGATCGATGACGACCGTGCGACGTAGGAGCGACTCAGCCTCGCTCCACTGGGCAAGCCCCATATGGTAAACCGCCAAATTGAAATGCGCGCCGCGGTGACTGGAATCAAGCTGAATCGCCGTCGCAAAGGCCCTCGCGGCATCCTGCCTCTGCTCGCGCTTGTTTAATGCGGCGCCTAAGTTGAAATAGCCTACCGCGGAGTTCGGATATTTACTGACGACGTCCCGCCAAATAGCCACTTCACTGCCGTAGGTCACAGCTTGCGTGTAAGAGGCGGAGGCGAGAAACAAGCCGCAGGCCACCATGCCGCCAAGCTGCGCCATACGCCAGGAGGACGACGCATAGTCAAACCATGTGGCCAGCATCAGTCCCAGCATGGCGGCCAAGCCGAGATTGGCGAAGTAGGCCCAGTGATTCGCCACGGGTGCTAGCTTCATCGCCGGCACCTGGACTAAACCCAAAGCCGGGAGCAGATTGACCAGATAAAAGACGAGGCAGAGCCACCCTGAGATCCATCGCGCTGAAAAGCTACGGCGCCACTTCAGTGCGAAGCCAAAGCCGACGACTAAGGTGACCACACCGACCCCGATCAGCTTTGGCCACACCAGCGCAACCAGTGAACTAGGCTGCAAAAAGGCAATGCCGATCGGCCAGAAAAAATGCTGCAGGTAAAAGCCAAGATTGCTCAGCATAAAGTCCAGAGTCGCGGCACCTTGCCACGACTCTAACTGAGCCCCGACGTCACCGACATGCTGCGTGTCGACATAGATCGTCAACAGTCCCGACACCAAAGAGGCAAGGAAGTATAGTCCAAGCCACACCCACAAGTGCTTAGAACGAGCCTCTGCAGGCTCGATCGCTAAGTAAGCCAACAAAAAAACCGGCAGCATCACCACTGAACTCTTCGCCAGTAAGGCCGCGACAAAGACCACCAAGGCCAGTCCTCTGCGACCGCGACTCAGCAATAGCAAAGCCCCGAGAGCCAAAGCGGTCGCGAGCAGCGTCTTCAGCTGAAAGATCCAAGCGACCGCCTGCACCTGCTGCGGATGCAGCAAAAAGATCAACGCCGCACCCATGCTAAGCACGACGCCACGCCGGCGCAGAAGCTGCCACAGCAAGGCTGCATTTAGAGCATGAAGTCCGATATTCAGTAAGTGGTAGGGATAAGTAGCGGTGCCGAACAGACGCCACAGGGCCCAATAGACACTATAGGAAAGCGGCCAGTAGTCGGTCTGATGTAGACTCGTCCAAAAGCGCAGGGGGCTGAGGGCGGAGGTTAACCACCTGTTATCACTTATATAACCCCAGTCGTCCATGATGAACTCGCCGCGCCAAGCAGGGGCAAATACGGCCAGCGCGAGCAGGAAAAAGACGGCAAAGACCAGCAGCCAAGGCGGCCTGGTCCACCATGAATTCGTCGTAAATGAACTCCGCAGATGATCACGCATGGAACCTATGATAGGCGAGAGAGATCGATTCTGTCTAAATGTTGTCGGAACGTTCAGCGGAACGGAACCCGGTGTCGCCACCTAGCTTACACCGGCCACCATCGGTCTTAACAACTCGAATGCGGCCAAACTAGAGGACCATCATGCCACCTGTGACTTCCCTCCCCGCCTTTAAAGGCACCGACCGCTATATTGCGTCCGCCGAGCTGCAAGGCGCGGTCAACGTCGCCGTCACCCTCGGGCGCCCGTTGTTGATTCGCGGCGAGCCGGGGACGGGTAAGACCCTGCTCGCTAAGGCGGTCGCCGAAGCGCTGCAGCTCGATCTTTTGACCTGGCACGTCAAAAGCACGGCCAAAGCCCAAGACGGCCTGTACGTCTATGACACCGTCCAACGCCTCAACGATAGTCGGTTTGGCGAAGGCGATGTGCGTGACATCAAGCGCTACATCAAGCACGGTCCACTCGGCCAGGCCTTCGCGCGGCCGACCCGCTCGGTGGTGTTGATCGATGAGATCGACAAGGCCGATCCGGAGTTTCCGAATGACCTGCTGCATGAGCTGGATGCGATGGCCTTTGACGTCATCGAGACCGGCGAGCAGATCGCGGCTAAGCAACGTCCGATCGTGATCATTAGCTCGAATGCCGACAAGGAATTGCCCGACGCCTTCTTGCGTCGCTGCGTCTTTCACTATATCGCCTTCCCCGATGAGCGGCAGATGGCCGAGATCGTCCGGGTCCACCATCCAAAGCTTGAAGCGAAGGTGCTGTCGCAGTGCCTAGTCAAGTTCTATTGGTTGCGCGAGTTGCCCGAGATCAGAAAGCGCCCGTCCACCTCGGAGCTGGTCGATTGGATCAGCGCCCTGGTTCATGCCGGCTTGGACCCAGCCAAACTCGACAAGGAGCTGCCATTTCTCGGCGTGCTGCTGAAAAAAGAGAGCGACCTGCAAACGGCCAAGCACTTTATCGCGCAGAAGCGGTGGTAGCTGATGTTTACCGAGTTCTATTACTTCCTGCGCCGGCACGGACTACGGCCCAGCACCCAGGAGTGGATGGGGCTGCTTGAGGCCGTGCAGCTTGGCCTAGCCCATGAATCGATGGCCGGGTTTTACGAGCTGTGTCGCTGTTTACTGGTCAAAAAGGAGTCGCAGTTCGACCTCTTTGATCAGTGTTTTGCCGCCTATTTTCGCGGTGCAGAGGCACCGACGCACCTCAAAGACGAACTCAATGAATGGCTCAAACACGCCAAGCTGCCGCGCGAGCTGAGCGCCGAAGAAAGGGCGGCTTTGCAGGCCCTCAGTCTTGATGAACTGCGCCAGAAGTTTCTTGAGCGCATGGAGGAGCAAAAGGAGCGGCACGATGGCGGCAGTAAATGGATCGGCACTGGGGGTAGTAGTCCCTTTGGCCACTCCGGCACGCACCCCACGGGCATCCGCGTCGGTGGCGACAGCCGCAGCAAGTCGGCGATGCAGGTGGCCGAGGAGCGACGCTTTCGCGGCCTGCGCAGCGATGTCACCCTGGACACGAGGCAGCTGACTCTCGCGCTTAAGAGCCTGCGCCAGTTGACGCGGGGCGACGGACCGCAAGAGCTATCGTTGGAGGATTCGATTGCGGCGACCGCAAAAAATGCCGGCGATATCGAGCTGGTCTGGCGGTCGGCACGCAAGAATTCGGTCAAGCTGCTGCTGCTGATGGACGTCGGCGGCTCGATGACGGTGCATTCACAGCTCTGCGATCAGCTCTTTTCAGCGGCGCATTCGCTGAACCACTTCAAGGAATTTCGCAGCTACGCCTTTCATAATTGCCCCTACGACGATCTCTACGACAGCCACCATCCGAGTAAAACCGTTGCGACGCTTGACGTACTTAAGGAGGTCGACTCGTCTTGGTATCTCTTGATCGTTGGTGACGCGATGATGAATCCCTATGAACTGACGGCTCCAGGCGGCGCCATCAACTACTACCAGCACAATGCCGAGGCGGGCATCGTCTGGCTGCAGCGGCTGCGCGAACGTCTGCCGCGCTCGGCTTGGCTCAACCCAGAGCCGCCCCAGGCATGGCGCATGACGACGTCGGTGCAGATCGTGCAGAAGATCTTCCCGACGATGTTCCAGCTCAGCATAGACGGTCTGCGCGATGCGATTTCGAGCCTAAAAAAAGTCTAGTCCGGCTGCGTTAGGAATTTAACGATCGCTGCTGTCGACTCCTCACGCCGCTCGAGCGGAAAGAGGTGGCCGACGCCGGGATATTTAATCAGGTGCGAGCTGCGGATTTTCTTGGCGAGAATGTCGGAGTTCTCGTGATTGATGATCTGGTCGTCGGTGCCTGCAAGGATCAGAGTCGGCACGCGAATCGCTGTGACTTGATCGGCTAAGTCGTAATGTTTGACCGCGGAGCTCTGCTGTTTGATCGCCACCGTACTTGCTGGATGGTCACGCGCCACCTGTGCCAATCGGTCAACTGATTGGGGATGGGTATCGATGAAGTCTTTGGACAACATCGCGCGCATCGCAAAGCGCGGCATCCACTTCAGCAACACGAGGCTGGCGATGCGCGGATTCTTACGAATCAACTTAGAGCTGCAGGTGGTTGCACCGAGGATCAGCTTCGACACTCGGTTTGGATAACTCACCGCCACCTGTTGCGCGATCATACCACCCATCGAAATTCCGAGCAGGTGCGCCTTGGCTAAGCCAAGCTGATCCATCAGGGCAATGACGTCACTGGCATACAGCGGCATGGTGACCTGTCCAGGTGGCGCCATCGACCCGCCGATACCGCGATTGTCAAAGGTGATCACCTGAAACAACTTGGCCATGGGCTGAATAAACTCATGACTCCAAAGATCCAGAGTGGCGCCAAACCCGGTAACCAGAATCAAGGGATAGCCGGCACCATGAAGTTCGTACTTAAGACTTACGCCGTTGCCCAAATTAGTCTGCATCGATAGCCCTTTATCCGTTGTGTCCGTCCGCTGCCGTCAGCCTCAAGCTCATCCCGGCGTATAAGTGCCAAGTACCTTGAGGACATCCGTCATCTCCGCCAAATGGCCCAAGGCGCGACGAGCGATCTCCGGATCCTTTGGCTGCACGAAGTCCAGGTAAAACATATAGTGCCACGGCCGCCCTGGAATAGGTCGCGATTCGATCTTGAGCAGATCGATGTCGCGAACCGCAAACGCGCTCAGGCTGCGGTACAGGGCGCCCTGGGCGTTTTTCAGCGAAAACACCACCGAGGTCTTCTGCCCTTGAACACTAGGCTTAAACTTAGGGCTGACTCTCCCTTGGCGCTGAATGACTAGAAACCGCGTAAAGTTTGCTTGGTGATCCTGAATACCGGCCTTAAGCGTGGTCAGTTGGTAGCGCTCACCTGCGGCCTCGCTGGCAATAGCGGCGATGTCCAGACGCCCGCTTGCGGCAACGAAGCGCGCGGATCCGGCGGTGTCGAAATAGGGAATCACTGCGGCCTGCCGCAACTTCACGCGGAGAAAATGGGCACACTGGGCCAAGGCCTGGGGATGGGAATAAACCTCTTTGATGCTACCAAGCTTGGCACCAGGTACCGCCAGCAGACTATGCGCCACCGGCAGTTTGACCTCGCCAACAATCTGCACTGGATAACCAAGGATCAAATCGTAGTTTTGATGGATACTACCGGTCAGCGAGTTCTCTACCGGCAGTACGCCAAAGTCGACATCGCCGTCGCTAACCGCTGAAAAAACTGCAGCAAAATCGTCTCGCGGCACGACCGTTAGACCCTTGCGTGCAAAAAACAACCTAGCCGCCTCCTCGCTGTAGGCACCTAGGACGCCTTGAAAGGCGACGCTCGTGCCGACGCGCGACGACGTGCTCTTGGCTCCTAGTTTAGACCTGGGCTTTTTGACCATGCGCGAGTGTCCATTAAAGAAGTCGAAACGGTGCCACCTGATCGGCGGCAAAAGACTGAATGACGCGACTGGTTCGGGTAAACAAGGCACCGGGAATCACCTTCACTGCTTGCAAGCGCAGGAAATTAGCCCTGGGATCCTCCCACTGCCCCAAGGCACCGAGCCAGCGACAGCGTCGCGCCATGGCACGCACGCGAGGTAGTCGCATCTGTTCAAAGCGCCGCAGCGCGCCGTGGACCGCCTCGCGGCCCTGTACCCCAATCAACAGCCGCCCCAGCACCACCGCGTCTTCCAGCGCCAAACAGGCGCCTTGGCCGAGGTTTGGGGTCAAAGGATGCGCCGCATCGCCGACTAAAGCGACGGCGCCACGACTCCAGCCAGCTCGCACGACACGGTCATAGGTCGCGTGCTCAAGGATGGCTTCGCTGGGGGTCGCTGCGACCAGGGACTGAACCGGATCGTGCCAGCCGTCCACCAAGGCCAGGATGGTCGCTTGCCGGTCCTCCGGCCTGGTGGTCTTGGGCTGGCGAGCGTTCGCCGTGGCATACCAGCACACGCGTCCCCCACCTAGTGGCAGAATGCCAAAGCGGTGGCCAAGACCCCAGGTTTCTGAGATAGCGCTTTGCACCGACTGGTGCGCATCCATCTGGGCCACGCCGCGCCAGATGGTATAGCCGCGGTACGACAGCGGCTCGTCGGCCCCGCGCACATAGGAGCGTATACACGAGCGCACCCCATCGGCGCCAAGAACCACATCAAAGGGTCCGCGTTCTCCCGCTGCCAGCTGCAGATAAACCCCGCTGCCATCTTCGCGAATGCCGAGGCATTGCTGCTGCGTCATCACCACACCTGCGGGCAGGCATCGAACTAAGGCCGCCTGCAGGTCGGCACGGTGCATCGCCACGGCATGGGTGGCAAAGGCCTCGATCGGGATACGCATCAGCATCCGCCCAGAAGCGTGCTGCAGATGAAAGTCATCGATCCGATGGCTACGTTCCAAACAAGCATCGAGGGCACCAAGCTCGCGTAGCACTCTGGTGGCATTGGCCCACAAGGTCAGCCCAGACCCGACTTCCTGAATCTCTGCCGCCCGCTCAAACACTTCGGGCGCATGGCCGACGCTGCGCAGTGCCACCGCGGCAGCAAGGCCACTGACCCCTCCTCCGACAATCCCCACACGCAGCATTGATGAGCCTCCCTTCCCTGCGATCCTCCGAGCCTGAGGATGTGCGATCAGATTAGCCGGTTCGGCCTAAGGCCGCCATCGGGGCTTTGACTAGGTGTAAAATATGGGTGTATTTAGAGCGTTAGAATATCCTGCAGCATCGACCAGGCCAGCAAAGAGCACAAGACGGGAGAACCATGGATCAAGAGCTGCCGCATGCGGGGGCCCCTTTGCTGCTGACGAAGCTATACAGGCAGCTCAAAGCCTCCGCCGTAGAGGTCGACCTAAAGCACTCGTCGATCCTTAATACCTGGGTTCGCTTCAAGCGCACCTTCGGCGCCGAAAGCTCCCTGCACATTCCGCCTCTAGAATTTGTTTCAGACGGAGTTTACCGCGTTAAACTACGCAACAAAAATCATCCGCACAGGCACCTGACCCTGCGCTTGCCGGCAGCGACGCGTGAATGCTTTGTCGGTTTTGGTGAACGCTTTGGCGGCGTCAATCAGCGCGGCAAAATCTTGGAGGTCTGGACCGAAGAAGGTGCCATCGGCTTTGGTGAATGGCTGTCAAAGGTCTTGACCGTCCTACAGGCCAAATTCAATCCATTCCCCAAGGGTCCAACGACGGCCTATAAACCCATGCCGTGGTTTGTCTCGTCGCGGGGCTATGGCGTCTACCTGGATACGACCTATCCGGTGTTCTTTGATGTGGCCGCCACCGATGGCGAGGTGCTTAGGGCCGATATCGCGACGAACGAAGTCGATATCTATCTGTTTACCGGCGCCACGCCCAAGGCGATCGTCGAACGCTTCGTCCATCATCTCGGCAAACCCAAGCCACTGCCGCCCTGGAGCGTCGGTCCGTGGAATGATGCCGTTGGCGGCTCGGCACAAGTCAGCCACGTCGCGACCGTCCTCAGAAGAGAAAAGATCCCATCGTCGGCGATATGGACCGAGGATTGGGCCGGCGGGGATTGGTCCAACGTCGCCATGCTATCGCCCGGCTTGTACAATATTAATCCGGTGCGGCGCCGCACCGATCGCGGCTTATACCCGGACCTAGAAGCCTTGGCGACCAGGCTACACGCTGACGGTTTTAAATTCCTCGGCTACTACTATCCCTTCATTCCCGATGACGATCCGGACTTTAACTTTGCTGCCGCCAATGGCTACTTGCTGCGCGACGCCCACGGCTCACCTCTGGCGTTTCCATTTATTACGGGAAAATGCGGCCAGATCGACCTGAGCAACCCAGCGGCGAAAGCCTGGTACGCGGCGGAACTTCGCCACGGCATTGCCTTAGGCTTTGACGGTTGGATGGCAGATTTTGGCGAATACACGCCGATTGATAGCCGCACGGCAAGTGGCGAGACCGGCCTCCAGCACCACAACGCCTTTCCCAAGCTATGGGCTGAGCTTAACCGCGAGGTGTGGGAAAAAGCGCGGCCAGATGGCGATTATGTCTTTATCTCCAGATCGGGTGCAGCTGGACAGCAAACGGCGTCGCCGGTGTTCTGGAGTGGCGACTCAAACACCAATATGGAGCGCTGGGACGGCCTACCATCCAACCTCTCTGCATTGCTTTCTGCCGCTTGGTCGGGCATCCCGGTGTGGACCACCGACCTCGGTGGTTATATGTCGCTTTGGACCCGGGGACGTGACGCCGAAACCTTGGCGCGTTGGACGGAATTTGCCGCCTTCTTACCGGTGATGCGCACCCACCACGGCACCCATCCAAAGCGCTCGGTACAGTTTGACCACTCAGCGGCAACCTTGGAGCACTACCGCATCTATGCGCGGTTGCATCTGGCTTTGTATCCGCTGCTGCGGATTCTGCTGGATGAAGCAACGCAGCACGGCACGCCCGTTTGCCGCCCGCTGTTATTTGAATTTGCACACGATGACCGGTGCTGGGAGATTGACGACGCCTATATGCTCGGCCCAGATCTACTTGTGGCACCAGTGGTGGAACGCGGCGCGACTACCCGTATCCTCTATCTTCCTGCTGGCCACAAGTGGATCGATCTATGGACTGGCGAGCACCACCAGGGCGGACAAGAGGTGGTGGTGCCGGCGCCGCTGGGCCAAATTCCGCTGTTTCTTCGCAATGGCGGCTACTTGATCTTGTTTGATCGCTACTTTGACACCTTGGTCCCGAGGCGTCAGGTTGCACGCCCAGACACCTTGGCCTACGAAGACGGCGATGCCAGTGTGTCCCTTCTACTGAGCCCGGGGTTTACAGGAGAAGGGCGCCTCCACGACGGGGGCACTTTTACCACGGATCCAAAACGTCGCGACACAGGGCTCCGGCTTGAACCAAGACCGCCTTGCGACAGTGATCTGTTGCCACTGAAAATCAACGCGTTGTGGCAAAGCAGCGGCTGCGCCTCTGGTCAAGACGGCAGCTTTGCCTTGAATGGAGCTCATGGCAACGGCCGACACGAGTTGCTGAGCATTCACAACTCAACAAGGATCAGGCAATGGACTGTCAGGCACCCACCAATGGCCAACCTCGAGGGGTCCACGGACAGCCGCGCCTGACCGGCAGCGTTAAGTTATGCCCAAGCTTCCTTCAACCGGACCTGATGGACAACAGCCGTTCGCGCCAGAGCCCGTGAATTCACGTTTGGTGACCGCCAATCCCGGTGCATCCGAGATTGTCGATTATCGCCCGCTATATCCATCGGTAGGCTTTTGCCAATCCTTAAGCCTCTTCAACTAATTCAAACCTTACGGCCGGTTGCGAGCGCATTTTGGGTGGTTTTCGACAACTTCATTGCGCTCGATCCAAGCACGGGTGGCGCACGAAAGATCCGAAACCTTTGCCAAATCGACAGGTCGCATCCGGGCAACAGCCACTTATCCCTGACTGAAAACAGCATCTAAAGTTTTTTTCGAAATTGCCGATAAGTATGTAGATTCTGCGGGAATTACCTTCTGAATCGGATCACGAAATTGGGGAGCTAACGCTATGACTTCATTTGCTGGAAAGAACGTCGTGATCACCGGGGCGGGCTCAGGAATCGGCCGTGCGTTAGCGGTACGGTTTTCCTCA